>JAGQGZ010000100.1 GCA_020432105.1 Dehalococcoidia bacterium
ATGTCCAGGGGATCCTGGGCTACGTGGTGAGGTGGGTAGAACAGGGCATCGGTTGTTCGAAGGTGCCGGATATTCACGACGTGGGGCTGATGGAGGACCGGGCAACGCTGAGGATTTCGAGCCAGCACATCGCCAACTGGCTACGGCACGGCATTGTGACGGCGGAAGCCGTGGAGACGACACTGCGGCGGATGGCTGAGGTGGTGGACCGCCAGAATGCGGGAGACGCAGGGTACAGGCCGATGGCGCCGGGCTTTGAGTCGAGCTTTGCGGTGCAGGCAGCCAGGGAGCTTATCTTTAACGGACGTCGCGAAGCGAATGGGTATACCGAGCCGGTGTTGAACCGGATACGGCGTGAATTCAAAGCAGTGAGTGAGGATAGCAAGCGTGAGTGATGAGCAGATCTCCTGGTTTCCGGTCGCGGAGTTTGAGGACCTGTCACCCGAGGTGCAGGCGCTGTTCAGCGGGCTGACGGAGAAGCTTGGCTTTGTGCCGAACGTGTTCCGAGCGTACGCCTGGCGGGGGCCACGGTTCGATAAGTGGCGGGCGCACTTCGAGGACCTGATGCGCCCGTCGGAGGGGCTGGGGAAAGCCGAGCGGGAGATGATCTCGGTGGCAGTGTCGATGCAGAACCAGTGCCTCTACTGCCTTGTCGCCCACGGATTTGCGGTGCGGGCACTGACGAAGGACCCGGTGCTGGGCGATCGGATTACTTTCGATTACCACCGGGCGGGCCTCGATGAGAAGCACATCGCGATGCTCGACTACGCGGTGAAAGTGACACTTGACCCGGCGTCCTGCACGGCGGACGACATCGAAGACCTGCGCGACCTGGGATTCAGTGACGAAGACATCTGGGATATCGCGGAGGTGGCGGCGATGTTCAACTTCACCAACCGGATGGCCTCGGCGACGGGGATGATACCGAACCCGGAATATCACGCGATGGCACGCTGAGAAACGGCCCGGGCAGTGTTTGCCGGGCCGTTTCCACTGCATCACTGGAGAGCCGACGTTACGCGATGGTTGCCCTGAGGCTGGCCACATGCTCGCGGACGTTCTGAAGGAGCGGACCTTCGGCCAGCTGGCCCGCGGTGATGTAGCCGCTCGGGCTGAACTTGACGGCCATGCCCTTCTCCAGGTCTTCGTCCGGCACCTCGCGCATGGCCTTGAGGGGGCCGTCGATGTCGTCGAAGAGGGCGAGGACGTCGGTGCGAGTCAGGGAGGCGGCAACGCCAGCACGTTCGGCGTTGGCGTTGTCCAGGTCGTCGAGGGTGGCGTTGGCGAGGAATTGAGACCTGCCTTCGATGCACTCCTGCACCAGGCCAGCCAGCGCGAGGTGGCCGGCAATGTGGGCGCCAAGGGCGGTAGCGGTCCAACCTTCTGACGCGGACTTTCCTGCGAGGGCAGGACCGGGAGCCTGGCTGAGCAGGGCCCGGGTCTCCCGCATGAGTTGCCGGACTTCGCCGGCGATGAGTTCTGCCTTCCGCGGCGCCCAGGCGTCGGGGCCGGGATCACGGCCTTCGACGACAGCGGCCAGCCGAGTGGTGAAGTGGTCCCAGCCGTCACCGAACTGCGGCTGCATCTCGATTGGGAGCCCTGCGTGGGTGAGGCGGAGCAGTGTCGATGACCCCTGGGGAACGAGGTCAAACGTGACATGGCTCTGGCCGGGGCCGAGTGCTTCGTTGTCCTCCCAACCCCAGGTCATGGAGACGCGATTGGGCGATATTTCTGTGTACTCGCCGCGCATGATGTCGAACCCGTTGTAGTTGATCTCGATAGCGCCACCGACATGGGCTTCGAGCCTGGCGCTGTGACCCATCCATCGCACGAGCTTCTCGGGGTCGACCAGGAAACCGTGCACTGTGGCGGGTGCGGCGTTGATGACGACTTCCCTCGTGAGGGTGGGGGATTCAGCTGCTGTGGCCATTGCGGTGTTGCTCCTCGTGTTCGGCAAGTGTGGTGAGGCGAGTCAGCGCCTCCTCCCAGAATCCGGCCGCGAAAGGACTCCAGTCGTGGATTCGCGGCTCATGAACTCGCTGACCGGCTGTCCGCCGCGGCGGACAGCCCCCTCGGAGGGGCGGGCAGCAATTCACGGGTATATGTAAGTCATTGCTTACGTATCTGTCAAGCCCGAAATGGCAGGGAGATTGCTACTACGCAGAGTTTCGCCGGGACGGGCACAATCATTGGTGGGAGGTGGCTATGAAGTTGCAGCAGGTACTTGCGACGAAGGGCCGGGAAATCTTCACGCTTTCCCCGTCGGCGCCGGTGAGCGAGGCAATCGGCATCCTTGCGGAAAACAACATCGGGGCAATCGTGGCGATCGATGCTACGGGTGCTCCCGAAGGGATTCTCTCGGAGCGAGACATCATCCGAGCGGCGGCGACGGGAACGATGCCTTACGAGTCGGCCGTGGCGGACCTGATGACGAGGGAAATCATCACCGGCAGCCCGGATGACGATCTAGAACCGGTGCTACGGATTATGACCGCGCGCCACTTTCGGCACCTGCCGGTGGTGGAGGAGGGGAGGTTGATAGGCATGCTGACGCTGAGCGACCTGGTGAAGGCGCAAATGCAGTGGCTGCAAGGCGCCGTGGAGAATCTCGAAACGCAGCTGCTGCAATCGTGAGGCTGCGCGTCGCTATTGTCGGTGCGGGACCCGCGGCATTCTACGCAGCCGATGCGCTGCTATCGGCCGAGGGTGCGACCTGCGAGGTCGACATGTTCGAACGGTTGCCTGCTCCGTTTGGGCTGGTGCGTTACGGCGTGGCACCGGACCACCAGAAGATCAAGACCGTGACGCGGGCGTTTGAGAAGACGGCCGCACATTCCTGCTTTCGCTACTTCGGCAACGTGGAGGTGGGCCGGCACGTGACGCTGGCAGAGCTGCGAACGCATTACCACGCCGTGCTCTTTGCGACGGGAGCGCAGTCGGACCGGAGATTGAATATCCCGGGGGAGGACCTGGCCCGCAGCCGTCCGGCGACGGAGTTTGTGGCGTGGTACAACGGCCACCCCGACTACAGCCACCTACAGTTCGACCTCAGGCAGGAGGCGGTGGCAGTTGTGGGCGCCGGGAATGTCGCGCTGGACGTGGCCCGCATCCTGTGCCTTTCGCCGGGAGAACTGAAGGCGAGCGACATGGCGCCGTACGCGGTGGAGGCACTTTCGCATAGCAAGGTTCGCGATGTTTACCTGCTGGGACGTCGTGGCCCGGCGCAGGCGGCATTCACAAGTCCGGAAGTGAAGGAACTGGGTGAACTGGCCGATGCGGACATTGTTGTTCGCCGGGATGAGGCAGAACTCGATGCGATCAGTGCGGCTGAGCTTGGATGCTCGGGGGACCGAATGGTGGAGAAGAAGGTCGGGCTGATCAAGGGATACGCAGAGCGGGTTCCGGCAGGGAAGAAGCGGCGGCTGCACCTGCGCTTCCTGGTTTCGCCCACGGAGATTCTCGACGACGGAAGCGGCGCCGCCGGCGGCATCGTGCTGACGTCGAACACGTTGGTGCGGACCGAAAACGGCAGCATCTCGCCGCAGCCTACGGGTGAGACGGAAACGATCCCCGCCGGGCTGGTGTTTCGGTCGGTCGGCTACCGGGGCATGGAGGTGCCCGGAGTGCCGTTCGATGAGCGATGGGGTGTTATCCGGAACGACCACGGAAGGGTGACCGATCCAGCGACCAACGCTGCGGTGCCGGGTCTCTACACCGCGGGGTGGATCAAGCGCGGACCTTCGGGAGTGATCGGAACGAACAAACCCGATGCGGTGGAGACCGTGATGGCTCTGCTGGAGGACGCGCCGGAATTGACGGACAACCGGGACCTGCCGCCACGAGCGGCGATCCTTGAGGTGCTGACGAACAACGATGGGTGCCGGCCTGTGTCGTTCGAGGAGTGGAGGCGGATCGACGAGGCAGAGTGTGCAGCAGGAGCAGCAACTGGACGGCCGCGCGTGAAGCTCTGCAGCGTGGCGGAGATGCTGGGTGTGCTCGGCTAGGACTTCATCGCGTCCTGGAAGGTGGCGAGGTCAAAATAATCACGCCACTCCTTGATCTTGCCGTTCTCCAGCTCGAAGACGCCGGTACAGGGGAGGTCAACATTGCCACGAGTGGTCTTCGTCCGATCGACGCGTTCGGCGAAGACCAGGTTGCCGGCGGAGGCGATGTTGATGAGATCCCAGGTGGTCTCGGTCCAGTTGGCGGTGAAGCCCTTAATCATCTGCTCGACGTTGCCACGACCGCGGACGGGCTGTGAAGGCATGTTGTAGTAACAGCCGTCCTCGGTGAAGTAGCCGGCGAGTTCGCCGGGGTCGAGACGAGACCAGGCGGCACAGAAGTCGCGGATGACCTGTTCATTCTCGGACATGGCTTTGGCTCCGGGTGATGTGGAGGTCATGGTACGCGGTGGAGTCAAGAGGACAGGACCTGACGCCGCCAGTGCTAGTGGGTGCCGTTGCGCTCTATTTCGAGGGAGAGGTCGGTTGCGGGATTGGGGAGGCCCTCGGTTTCGCCGACTTTGAAGACACTGGCCCGGAGGGAGCTTCCTTCGATTTCGAGGAGGCCGAGGGTGCCGAGGCGGGTGCTCTTGTGGTGGGGAAGGATGGGGCTGCCGGAATTGACGAGGACGACGCCATCGCGGTATTCGAGGCGTTCGACA
The DNA here is from genome assembly GCA_020432105.1 of Dehalococcoidia bacterium. Lineage (GTDB taxonomy): Bacteria > Chloroflexota > Dehalococcoidia > Tepidiformales > Tepidiformaceae > JAGQGZ01. The sequence goes on from JAGQGZ010000100.1 coordinate 4,664, forward strand.
TGGGTATCGCCACCGATGAGGATATCGACGTGGTCGCCACCCGTGGAGGAGCGGAGGAGGTCGGACATAGGGCGGGACTCTGGGCGTAGCTCGTGGGTCATGGCTATCCGCCAGCCTTCGATATCGATGCGCTGAACGGGGGCCATGCGGGGATCGAAGAAGACATCGTTGTTGCCCCTGGCGACAAGGACATCGGTGAACTGTGCGCACCAGTCGAGGACGGCAGGTGCAGTGACATCTCCGCCGTGTAGAATCACGTCCACCGTCGCCAGGAATTCCCCAATCTCCGGGCCGAGCTCGTCGAGGTCACGCAGGAGCGAGGGAAGATGTGTGTCGCTGATGAGCCCGATCCGCATCACTGGATCCTAACGACAGCCCGTTACAGGGCAATCTCCAACCGGAGGCAATCGAGACCCCGACTATGAATCAACAACGAACAGCGGCAATTGCCGGCATCCATGAGTACCCGCTGCGGGTAGCTCCAGGTGTTTCGGCCATGGAAATGAAAGCGCAGTCGATCAAGGCAGCGCTGGACGACGCGGGCCTGAAGTGGTCCGACGTGGACGGCCTGTATGACGCGCAAGACGGCGAAGGTGGCGGCGGGCTGGGGCTGGCGGCATACCTCGGCTTCAAGCCGAGTGTGATCGACACGACCCAGGTCGGCGGCTCCAGCTACGAGTTTCAGACGGCACACGCCTGGCGAGACATCACCGCGGGCAAGTGCAAGGTAGCAGTGCTGAGCTATGGTTCGACGGCGGCTTCGAACCGCGTGGCGATCGGCACGGGAGGCCGGGCGGCACCGATCCCAACCTGGGCTTCGAACATGGAAGGTTCCTACGGGGGCACGCTGATCAGCAACTACGCGATGGTGAAGAACCGGCACCTGCACATGTACGGCTCGACCATGGAGCAGTTCGCGCAGATCAGTGTGACGACCCGCAAGCATGCGATGCGGAACCCGGAAGCGGTGAAGGCGATGACCGACCTTCAGTTTGTCGGGATCAACGAGATAACGGTCGCCGATGTGCTGGACTCGCGGATCATCGCGGACCCGCTGCACCTGCTTGAGTGCTGCATGGTGAGCGATGGCGGCGGCGCGCTCGTGATCGTGAGTGCCGACGTGGCCCGCGACACGAAGAAGAAGCCGGTCTGGATCATCGGATCGGGTGAGGCGACGAAGTACCGCGAGAACGGCGGCGACATCACCGTGAGCGCGGGAGCGCAGAGCGGCCCAATCGCCTTTGCAGAGGCGGACGTGAAGCCCTCAGAGATCGATATCGCGATGATCTACGACTCGTTCACGATCACGGTGGCGACCTGCCTCGAGGACCTCGGGTTTGCACCGAAGGGCCAGTTTGGTGACCTCGTGAAGGACGGGCAGCTGAACTTCGACAACCCCTACAAGTTAACGCTGAACACCGACGGCGGGGGCCTGAGCAGCAACCACCCCGGGATGCGGGGACTGTTCCTCCTCCTCGAATCCGTCCGCCAGCTGCGCGGCGAGTCCACTTCGCAGGTGGACGGCGCGAAGCTCGCCGTGGCTCACGGCAACGGCGGTCTCCTTGGTGGCACCCACACGGGCGGCACCGTCATTCTTGCGAAGGATTAGTACTGATGCCTAACCGACCCCAACCGGCATTTCCCGAGCCCAATACCCAGGAGTACTGGGAGGGTGTGAAAGCGGGTGAGCTCCGCTACCAGACCTGCAACGACTGCAGCAACGTGGTGTTCACGCCGAGGCGCCACTGCGACCGGTGTGGCGGCACCAACCTGGCCACGAAGGTGAGCAAGGGCGAAGGCGAGGTCTACACCTATTCGGTGGTGCGACAGAGCGGTATGCCCGGCTTTCGCGAGATGGGGGCCTATACGGTCGCCTATGTCGACCTCGACGAGGGCTTCCGGGTGCTGACGAGCGTGGTGGGAGCAGCCGACCCGACCAAGGACATCAAGATCGGCGACCGGGTGAAGGTGGAGTTCGAGAAGCAGGACAGCGGGGACTACCCGATCCCGGTGTTCCGGCAGGTGTAACAAGCAAAGCTGAGACTCCGATGTGTCGGAGACTCGGCTTCACGCGCCAACGGATACCCGGTGCCTCCGCATGCGCCGCCCTCGACGAGGGCGGCGCTTTTTGTCGTGCCTCGAAAGCTGGCTTGACCATGCCCTCTACAATTGCGCGGTCCATGAAATGGGAGGTGTGAGTCATGGTTGAAGCTACGCGAACGCCGGAGCGGGAGCGACTCCTCGCGAATGTCCAGGCGATAGCGCCGGTGCTGGCCGAGCATGCCCAGAAGAGCGAGCGGATACGCCGGCTGGCTACCGAATCAGTGGAGGCCATGCGCGACAGCGATCTGTTTCGCTGCGCGTCTCCTACCGAGGTGGGCGGATTGGATGCCGACCCGCTGACGCAGATTGAGGTCTACGAAGCGGTGACGGCCATCGACGGCGCGGCCGGCTGGAACCTGATGATTGGCGCCATTTCGGCCGAGATGATTGCCTCGAGGGTCGGTGATGACGAAGCCGACGAGATTTTCGGAGGGAGCCAATGGCCGATCCTGGCCGGACTTGTCTGGCCGCGGGGAAAGGCCAAGCCGACCAAGGGCGGTTACCAGGTCAGCGGCCGCTGGAGTTTCGGCAGCGGCATCCACCAGTCCGACTGGGTCTACGGCGGGACGCTGGTGATCGAGGACGGGAAGCCGAAGGCAGGGCCCGACGGCAATCCGGCTCCGTACATTTGCGTCGTGCCGCGCAGCGAAGTGACCATCCATGACAACTGGCATGTGGCCGGACTGCGAGGCACGGGCAGCTGCGACTACTCGATTGAGAACGCATTCGTGCCAACGGGAAGATTCAATTCACCTGTCGCGGGCGCAACGCGGCGCGGGGCGGCCTGGGCCCGCCTCCCTGGACCTCTGGTGAGTGGGGCGGGACATGCCGGCTTTGCGCTGGGAATCTCGAAGGGTGTCCTCAGCCACCTAGAAACGGTAGTGGCACCCGCGAGCCGATCGATGACGCAGTCGACTATCGGTGGCCGCGAGTCGTTCCAGTTGGAGCTCGGACGCAAAACGATGGCCTATGACGCCGCGCGTTCGCTCGTGCTCGACGCCCACCGGGACCTCTGGGAGACGGCGTGCTCCGGTGCAATACCCAGTCCCAACCAGGTATCGCGGATGCGCGTTTCGGCGCTGTATGCCACGGAAATCGCCGTGGAGATTGCGCAGTTTGGCTACAAGTCGGCAGGGTCGAGTGCCCTATTCGAAACGAGCCCGATCCAGCGAGCCCTGCGAGACATCCTGGCGGCGCAGCAGCACATCTTTGTGCGGGAGACGGCATACGTCGACCTCGCGAAAGCGCGGATTGAGGGTGCAAAGAAGGACCACGCCGCAAGGTAACGACTCCATAGAGATCGGCACGAAGACCCCGTGTGATGGCCCGCGCGACGCCGGAAGTGGCCTGGCAACGCGGGCCCCGTGCCAGAAATCGACTACTCCGCGTCAGCAAGGTGCTGATCGAGGCGCAGGAAGCTCTGCTCACGGAGCCGGCAGTAGCGGTCGATGCAGGAAGAGGCCTCCTTGAGCGGATCCGCGCGAAGTCTGCAGGGGCGCCATGCGAGGCCTTGAAGCAGGTTACGCGGGGTGGGTGGGCCAGGTGCGTTCGAGTTCGAGAATGCGGCGGTCGGCTTCGGCGAGTGATTCGGGGCTGATGAGTTCTTCGGCGGGGAGAAAGAGGTCGTCTTCTTCGTCGCCGAAGTGCCCCTGGAGGATCCAGTGGAGCCTGCGCACGGTCTCCCAGAGTTCAGTGATCTGCTCGGAAGTTGGCTGGTCGCCGGCCTGACGGAGGCCTTCGCTGAGCCTTGCGCGTTCGGCATCGACTTCCTCGTGAGCGAGGTCGAGAACGTCCATGGCTTCGCGGAGTTCGGCCCGGCGGGCGCGGACCTGGTCGTGCTGTTCGATGAGTTCATCGATGGTGGTTGAGGTGGGTTCGTCGATGCGGAGGATGGGGAAGAGGACGTCTTCCTCCTTGGCAATATGAAGGGCGAGCCGGGCGTCCATGAACGCTTCGAGGGTCTGGATCGCTGCAAGGCCGGTGGTGACAACGCCCGGGTCACCGGGATTGTGGGCTGCCTGCTCGATAGCCTGGCGGGCTGTTTCGACGGCCTCATCGATAACGACGTGCTCACGAGTGAGGCCGGCCATTGGCTCAATGGTTATGTCTATGTCCGTGGGCATGAGTGGGTTACCTCCTGGGCTACCGAAGAGCCCGGGATCTGTTGTCAGCGATGGACGCGGCGCATGAGGTAGGCGGTGCGGGCGCTTGCGGTTGCTGTGAGGGCGAGGGCGACCATGACGAGTAGTCCGGCGACCCCGAGGAGGGTGCGCCCGACGTCGGATGTCGGGAAGTCGAAGAGTGCCGGGACGACACGGAGGGGCCAGGCGACAAGGAGGAGAACGAATGCGGCGGTAAGGAGGTTCTCGAACTGGATGCGACCGGTGCCGAAGCGAGCGAGAACGATGTGGGCCATGGCAACCATGAGCGGAAGCATGAAGCCGAGGAGGAATTGGTGGCGAATGGCACCCACCTCGTAGAGGTCGAGGCGGTTGCCCCACGGGAGCAGGGCAGAGGCAAGGAGAAGGAGGGCATAGACGACGATTCCCAGCCAGGCGACCGGGAGCAGCACCTGGTACCGCGGCCCACTGCGGGCCGAGCGCAGGGCTCCGGCGATCCCGAGCCAGTGGCTGGCGAGAACGATGGTCACAGCGAAGGCGGCGTCGGCTGTGCGGGCAAGCCAATCGAGTTCGGCGAGCGGGCCAAGTCCCTGGGCACCGAGCCAGGCGATGAGCGCGAGGTTGAAGCCAACCAGGAGCACCTGCTGGCGGCGGGCGGGCATCGGTTCGAGGCCAAGGTGGCCGGGAAAAGCGCGCAGGCCCACACCAACGATCGTGAGGAGGACGAATCCGCGGAGGAAGGTTTCGATGGCGGCGTGGGAGAGGTCGATCGGGGTGACGCCGGAGGTGATTCGCAGGTAGCCCCAGATAGCGAGGACAGCGGCGATGGCAAGCCAGGCAGCGGCGGCGCGGAGAAAGAGGGGTTGCGGATCGAGGCGGAGAGGGCGGGGTGCGGGCAGACGGACGCTGACGGCGCAGAAGGCGAGGGCGCCGATTCCAATGAGGAGTCCACCGGGGATCGTGAGTACTTCTAGCCGGGAGTACCAGACCTGGCCGACCCCAGCGAGGAGGGAGCCGGAGATGAGGAGCACCGGCAGTCCGAACCGGACCGAACGGGAAAAGGCGGGGGCCTGTTGGAGGCGGGGAAGGAACTCGAGGGCGAGGGCAACAATAAAGGGGGCGGCGAACCCGAAGAGCTGGAGGCGACCGTGAGCCTGGACGGTCTGGGTCCAGCGGTCGCTGCCAACCCAGAGGTCGATTGCGGCGAGGATCCCGAGGACGACACCGGCAAGGACGGCAACAGCGGCCGCGACGGCCATCACGGCGGCGAAGGACCATGGCATGGACGGGGCGGCAACAGCGATGTGAACCTGGCGCCGGCGCACCATGGTCAGAGCAATGTCGGACCCTCGCTCTCGCATGTATCTCAGGTTAGCGCTGCGCGGCGTGGAGGTCATGTGACAGAAGTCCGCGCCGGCTAGAGCTCCATCTCTTTGCAGTCGGGGGGAATGGTGAGCGGGGCAGCGGTGAGCGACTGGACGTCGGCAGGGGCGACACCGGGGGCGTATTCGCGGAGGACGAGGCCCGCGTCTGCGACTTCGATGACGGCAAGATCGGTGACGATGAGATCGACGCAGGTGATCCCGGTGAGGGGGTAGGTGCAGTGTTCGAGGATGCGGGCTTCACCATTCTTCGTGGTGTGCTGCATGACGACGATGAGCCGCCTGGCGCCGACGGCGAGATCCATGGCGCCGCCGATGCTGCCACCTCCACGTTCGGGGACGGACCAGTTTGCCAGGTCGCCGCGAGCGCTGACCTGGAGGCCGCCGAGGACGGCGCAATCGACGTGGCC
>JAGQGZ010000101.1 GCA_020432105.1 Dehalococcoidia bacterium
CAGCAAAGAGCCTGGGGGCGAACGCCATCGCGCGGGTGTGCGATGTCTCGGACCACGCTGAAGTGGTTGCGACCGTGGACGATGCGTGGCGCCTGGGCCCGATCGACGTCCTTGTGAACAATGCCGGCATCAGCCCGTACTACAAACGGCTGGAGCATGTGACGCCGGAGGAATACCAGTCGGTGCAGGATGTGAACCTGCGCGGGGCCTACTTCATGAGCGTGGAGGTGGCGAAGCATTGTTTCGAGGCGGAGCGGTCCGCGGCGATCGTGAACATCAGTTCCATGGCGGGGACGATCCCGCTGGCCCGGCAGGGTGTGTACGGCGCGGCCAAGGCCGGGCTCGATCAGCTCACGCGTTCGATGGCCCTGGAATGGGCCGACCGCAGCATCCGGGTCAACGCTATCTCACCGGGCTGGGTGGAAAGTGATCTCGTATCGGAGTTGTTTACGAGCCGCCACGGGGAAGGCCTGCGTGCCGACATACCAATGGGGCGGGTGGCGAGCCCGGAAGAGGTCGCCGGGATGGCGGTGTACCTGGCGAGCGATGCGGCCAGCTATGTAACGGGCACGGTGATGCTGGTCGATGGGGGCCGTTCGCTGCGGTAGCGACGGTGCGATTCCCGTAGAGTCCGGGGATTCGAACCAGGAGGGTGCGAGCGATGGACGAGATCCGGGGGCGTGTGGCCGTGGTAACGGGCGGCGGCGACGGCATTGGCCGGGGAATTGCCCACGCACTGGCGGCTGCGGGTGCGCGAGTCGCGGTAGCCGACATCGATGCAGGCGCGGTCGAGCGAGTTGCCGGGGAGATTGGTGGGGAGGCGCGGGCGTTCCAGGTGGATGTTTCGGTGGCGGCAGAAATGGTGAGGCTGGCGAACGAGGTGGACGCCGCCCTGGGTCCGGCATCGATCCTCTGCAACAACGCGGGGGTGATGCTCGACGGGCAACTGGTTGGCGCTCCTGCCAACGATTGGGAATGGGTGCTCAGGGTGAACCTGATGGGAGTCGTCCATGGGGTTGAGGCGTTCGTACCGGGGATGCGATCGGCCGGCAACGGTGGGCAGATCGTGAATACGGGTTCGATGGCCGGGCTTGCCCCACGCCTGGGCAGCAGGCTCGGTATCTACAGTGCCAGCAAGGCAGCGGTGGTGAGCTATTCCGAGATGATCAGGGCGGAGCTAGAGGGGGAAGGGATCGGGGTGTCGGTACTCTGCCCTTCGACGGTGAACACGCGCATCTGGGAGGCGGACCGAAACCGGCCGGAGACGCTGGGGCCGGGCCGCCCGGTGCCACGCCCGGAACGCATCGCGGGTGCTATCGACGGGTTCGCAGTCGGGCCGCTGGTCGTGCGCGGTATCCAGGAGAACCGGCCGTACATCTTTACGGGTGACGACGTGCGGCGCCGGATCGAGGAGCGGTTTGCGCGGATCGAGGACGACATCACACGGCACGAAGCGGGATAGGCGCCCACCGGGGGAAATATCAGACCGGCGATTCACGGCCAGCGGGGTTCGACCAATGGCCGTGGTTCGCCACTGGTGTTCGGCGGCGCTACGATCCGCCCTTCGGCCCGATTCGGCCCTGGAACACGGTATGCCCTTCGAGATAGGCCCGGTTGCCCACGAGCGCATCGCGGATTGGATGGCCTGCGATGCCGCCGCATTCGGATCGACGGTGTACCCAAATGAGATCGAGGACTTCCTCAAGGTCACCCCCGTTGAACGCATGCAAGCCGCGTACGACGGCAAGGAGATCGTATCGACCGCGGCAGTGTTCCCGTTCGAGATGGCAGTGCCGGGCGGCGCTACAGCGATGGCGGGGGTTACCTGGGTCTCCGTGAAACCGACGCACCGGCGCCAGGGAATCGTGACGGCGATGATGCGGCATCAGTTGACGGACGTGCGGGAGCGTGGCGAGTCCCTGGCGAGCCTGTGGGCCTCGGAGAGCGTGATCTATGGACGATTCGGCTATGGGCTGGCGGTTGAAGGCGCGGACTGGCAGATCGAGCGCCCGTACGCCAGCCTGACGCCGGGCACAGTTGCGGCGGGCCGCTACCGCCTCGTCACGCTGGAGGACTCCCTGCGGGATTGGCCGGCCTTCTACGACCGCGTGAGCAGAAGCCAGCCGGGCATGTATAGCCGCAATGCAGACTGGTGGAAGTTCCACCGGTACTACACGCGGGACAAGGACAAGGCTCGCTTCTGGGTCCAGTACGAGGTGGATGGAGCGATTGCCGGCTACGCCCACTACCGGGTTACACCGATTGAGGTGGAAAACCTGGCCGCCAACCACCTTGAGGTGCTGGAGCTCGTTGCCGAGACAGATGAGGCGTATCGCGCACTCTGGCAGTATGTTTTCGGCGTCGACCTGGTGGGGAAGATCAGCGCTTATCACCGGCCAATCGACGAACCGCTGGTGCACATGCTGGCCGACAGCCGGCGGTTGCTGCGAAGGCCACAGGATGCGCTGTGGGTGCGCATCATCGATGCCGAGGCGGCACTGGCCGAACGCCGGTACAGCCGGGAGGGTTCACTGGTGATCAATGTCACCGATCCGTTCCTCAAGTGGGGGAGCGGACGGTACCTCCTCGAAGGCGGTCCCGAGGGCGCCACCTGTACGCCAACTTCGCGGAAGCCGGAAATCCAGATGGGCATCCGCGATCTCGGCGCGGTGTACATGGGTGCGACGGCATTTACCTCGCTGGCGCGGGCAGGGCGCGTTGAGGGCGACCGAAAGACGTTGCTGAAGGCCGATGCGATGTTCCGCTGGGAGCCGCAGCCGTGGTGTCCGGAGGTCTTCTAAAGCGATCTGGCCTGCCGGAACGCGGGGCAGTGTGCGGTACCGCACGGAAGCTACGGAGCCCGGTCGCCGAACCCGAGGCAACTCACTATTCTGCATTCACTCTCTATGCATCGGAAACGGCCATGACTTCGAAACCCAACACGACAGCAAACGTAGCTGAGCGCTGGCGGCCCTTTTTCCCGGGCCTGCTGGGAATGAAGCTACTTGTGGCAGAACCGGACCGGGTGGTAGCGGAGATTGCGGTACGCGAGGACCTGTGCACGGTGCCAGGGGTAATGCACGGTGGTGCGGTGATGGCGTTTGCCGACACGCTGGGCGGCACCGCTACTGCCCTGAACCTGGAACCCGGCTACGGGACGACGACGCTGGAATCGAAGACGAACTTCTTTGCCCCCGGGGTAGCCGGGACGACGGTGACGGGCGAGTGCACGCCGCTCCACCGCGGCCGCCGGACCATGGTCTGGCAGACGCGGGTGACGGGAGCGGACGGCAGACTGCTGGCGCTGGTAACCCAGACGCAGATGGTGCTGGAGCCGCGAGCGTAAAAGGCCCTGGTGGTTAGCGCTTGGCACCAGGGCCAGCAGGCACTGCTTTCGCGGCTTCCTGCTTCGCCTTCCGGGCAGCCTTGGCCGAGGCTTTTTGCTTGTTTTGCTTGGAACTGCTCTTGGGACTCTTGTCACCCACGAGGATCACTCCTGCCGCCGTGGCGGCGTCTTCAGTCGTTCGACAACGGGAGCTAGCGGCGCCGGCCGACACTCGTGCCAGCGATTCTCCAGAGTTCATGTTCCTCGGCAGTCCAGGCGGGGCCGAGGTGGTCACCGCTTGACCGGGGAAACCAGGCGGCATCCCAGGCTTCGCGGTCGGGTTCGACGATGGCATGGCCGCAGGAGAGACAGGACACGGTTCGATGGTTGCGGATGATCGAGCCGGACGCGCAGCGCGGACAGATCACTCGCTACCGCGCTGCTCTCGCTTCTCAGCCAGGTCATCCTCCATGGAAGCGCGGATGCGGTCGCGCTCGTCGTGGTCGACTTCGGCCTCCACGTACTTATCCGAGCTCTTGCCCGGGTTTTCGGCGAGCCATTGTTCGTGGCTCTTTTCACGGCCTAACAGGCGCTTCAGCCATCTCATGTGCCGTCACATCCAATCCGGGGGCAGCCGCCGGGCCAACCCCTAGAACGAGCGTACACTGAATCGGGTGGCCCGTGGGTGGCGCGAGGCCCATCAGGCTGAGGTGGGACTCCCATATCAGGCCGTGTGCTACGGTAGATGGGAGCCCGCACGCAAAGATCGTGCGCAACCGGCGTCCATTCGGTCTTCCCACACGAAGCAGATGAGGTTCCGGGAGGAACCTCGCCTTGCTCGAGACGAGAATATTTGACGGAGACCACCCACAACTTGACCCTCAATACCACTGAAACGAAGCCCGAAGCGATGCTATCGGGCACCACTCCTGTGCGTTCGGGATTCGCGGCACTTGGCCTTTCGCGACCAATCGTTGCCGAACTCCACCGGACAGGCATCAACGAGCCATTCCCGATCCAGGCCCTGACGATTGCGGATGCCCTGGAGGGCCGTGACCTTTGCGGCCGGGCACGCACGGGCTCGGGGAAGACGCTGGCCTTCGGGCTGCCGCTGGTAGAACGAACGACAAAGAGTGACAGGCGAGCACCCCGCTCGCTCGTCCTTGTGCCGACACGGGAGCTTGCCTCCCAGGTCGTCGAAGCGATCCAGCCGTTTGCGGCAATCCGCGGCCTCAAGGTGCTGGCTGTCTACGGCGGCGTTTCGCTGCAGCGGCAGGCGCAGGCGCTGAACCGGGGGATCGACATCGTTGTCGCAACACCGGGACGGCTGAACGACCTGCTCGAACGGCGTGACATGACCGTTGCGGACGTCAGCATGGTTGTGCTCGATGAAGCCGACCAGATGGCGGACATGGGGTTCATGCCCCAGGTCGAACGCATCCTCCAGCAGATTGACTACGAGCACCAGACGCTGCTGTTTAGCGCGACGCTTGACGGCGAAGTGGACCGGCTGGTGAAGCGCTACCAGCACGACCCGGTCTTCTACGAAGTCGACAGCTCCGAAGAGGAGCCGATCGAGATGCACCACCGCTTTATCGGTGTGAACGAAGAGGACCGTATCGGCGTGGCTGCGGACATCGCGGCCGGTCCGGGGCGAACGCTGTTCTTTGTACGCACACAGCGCGGTGCTGACCGGTTGGCGAAGCGGCTGAGCCAGGAAGGTGTCCCCGCGGGGACGCTGCACGGGCGGATGAGCCAGCCCCAGCGCGAGCGTGCACTGCAGGCATTCACGCGGGGCAGTATCCGGGTGCTGGTGGCGACGAACATCGCGGCCCGCGGCATCCACGTTGACGGTGTGGACATCGTGGTCCACCACGATTTGCCGGAAGACGCGAAGACGTACGTCCACCGCTCGGGCCGCACAGCACGAGCGGGCGCCAGCGGCATCGTGGTGACGATGGTTGGCTGGGACGAGCGCCGCGACGCAGAGACCCTTCGGCGCCAGGCAGGGATTCGGGAGGCGATTGAGCCGATGCAGCCGGGTGACCCGCGGTTGGCCGACCTCGCGGCGTGGACCCCTGAACTCTCGGAGCCAGTGGTGGAACGGGGCGGATTCCGGCAGCCACCCCAGCGGGGGCGGAGGCAACAGCCGCAGGGCCGGGGCCAGCGCTCGACACCAGCCGAGGGACACCAGGGCCGGTCACGAACGTTCGGCCGCAAACCGCATAGCCAGCAAACGCCGACGGATGGACGCCGGCCGGACCGGTTCCGGGGCGACCGCCGCTCGGCGGCCCGAAGCTAAGGCAAGTAAGAGCGCGGCGGCGACCGGGATCACCGTCGCGTTCGCAACCACCCGGGAGGGCACCGATGCAGGACGAACCAGGAAGTAAGGCACCCGTGGAGGGGACGCCAGCTGCTGTCACCGGCACGGCCGGCGAGCACACCCACCGCTGGCGGATTGAAGCCCAGGGCGGCCCGGAGTCGGCGGGGTCCTGCGCCTGTGGTCAAAAGCGACAGTTCGCGAATTCGTACACGTCGGAGCAGACGAACACGTACCGGCGGGGGCAGCGGCGGCGGTAGGGGACAACGCCGTCAACTGCTGCTCATATGAGGCAGAAGACCGGTATGAACCTGTAGTTTTCAACAGAGGTGCGAATCACGAGCGCCTGGCAGGTGGAGCCGAGGTCGGCCTCTTCTCTTTCGCCAAATCCCGATCCCCGACGGAACGCTCGAAGCGACTCCTCAACGTCATCCGTATCCAACCCGACGTCAGCGATTATCTTGAGAGAGACAACGGCATATAGCTCGTAGACGCTGGCGACGTGGGGAATCGCCGCCGCAAGGTCATCGGGGCTCAAGCAGCCCCTGACGTAGGACTCTTGCTCTGGCCCACGCAAAGACATGCTTGCGACAAGCACTGCTATGTAGTCTGGTTTCTTGTCGCCACCAAATCTGCATTCAACATCTACTGTCTCACCGGTCAGATAGGCATGGAGATGTGTATGGAGGAGCGTTGCGTCTCCGGGTATCGATGGAATGTCCTGTTCGCATTCGAGCCCAAGGACGTTCGTCGCATGTCTGAGTAATAGAGCCCGTACAAGGGGATCGTTGCCGTCATCAGCTGGTTCGCAGAGCACATCGCGCCATGTTTCGGATCTTGCGAGGAGTTCTCCGTCGGCGCCGCCATAGTAGAGAACGAGAGCTGCAGCAGCCGTGGCACTCACCGTCGGCGTCGTTGCAACCGGCGGATGGAATCCGCCCGACGCCGCTTCTCGACGCAGGATCGCATTGCGGAGCGACGCCAGCCAATCCTGTCGCGGGCCCCAGGCGTCCGGGATTGCGACATCGGGCGCCTCAACAAGAAGGACAGCCTCGACTGGCCCGACTTGGCCCCAATAATCCGGTGCGCCAAGTGATGTGGCAACGGTGAATGCATCGGCATAGTCCTGGGCCGCAGCTTCCCCGAGCATGTGCAGGCCGAGGAGATGCTCCGACCATGCGCCGGAGGTGCGGTAGCTGTGGGCCCGTAGCGTTTCTCTCAGCCGGGCGCGCAAGGATGGCTCGATGTTGAGTGTGGTAGGGCTCTGGGAGAGCCCTGCGGCATCACGAATGTCCTGCGGATCGATTTCACCAAGTGCTTCAGCAATGGCGCCGTCGAGTTGGGCGAGCAGCGATGCTCGTTCGGGATCGGTAAAGCCACCAAGGGCATGCCGCGCCCATGCCATGCGAGCGACTCGACTTCCCACGCTCGCAAGGGGCGCTGGTTTTAGCGATTCATAGGCAATCCGGTCAACATCGACCTGAATCGCGGCGGTAGCATCCAGCGCCTCGGACGCTCGCAGAACAAGAATCGCTACATCCAACTCCTCGTATGAACCAAGCTCTGTCACCCATCCGTCGTCGCTGACCAGACCGGCAAGCCACTGGGTGAGTCGAAATCGCGGCTCGTCGGGCACGCCACCCGTGGATTGCAGGAGTTGCACCGCCAGCAGCGATGCGCGGATGTCAGCGCCGAAACTCAATGCGTTCGGGAACTCGCCGAAACCTTGTTCAGGGTGTTCCGCATTCAAAACGAGGTCCACCGCACCTGCGTCGACTATCCGCCTGACGTTCTGCTGTTCCGGTTCGCCATCGCCACAGCCCCCGGCCGTCGCCACGCCGACCGCGAGCGCCACAAGAACGGCGATGCGCATCGCTGGACGCATTCCGCACCGCCGTCCGTTAACGCGGCGACTGCTTATGGCCCGGTGTCCTGTGCCTGGAAGGTCTGGCACTGCCCTGCGTAGTAACAAATCGTGGAGGTCGCGGTCTCCTGCAGAGACCCCAGAAGTGTGAAGTCATCGAAGTCAACCACTCCAGAGAAAAACTCATTGTAGACCGACCAGAGATTGTTCCAGACGGGGCCGGTCTTTGTGGCTGTTTTTGAACCTGTGCCACTGATAGTACAGCTTACGGCTAACGGGTACCCGATGGAACAAGATGCACTCGTGGCCCCGAATCCGCTCTGGACCCACTTGTTGTTCAACTGCATACTATATGCATTGTACGGTGTTGAACCGTACCAAACTGTTCGAGTGTATTCGTAGGTGATCGTTCTTCCACATGCGAAGAACCCACATGACGTATCCCAGCCACTGGACAGGTAAACATCCGAATACGAACCACCGTAAGCTACCTGGGTCAGGTCGTCCAGATAGAAGTCCGCAGCGGCTTCCGGTGCCGCGAGACCTCCTTCGTGGGAAGCTACTTCCGCCAGCTTCTTTTCGGAAGTCTTATCCGATGGTGCGAGATCGTCTGGGCCATCTGCGGTGGCCGCGCTCACGCTGAGAGTTCCGACGATCGTCGCCATCACGATTGCACCTAGCACGCGCAGGGCACTATGCCGCCACCAACCAACGGAAACCCGATTCTGAGTCATTTGAAGCTCCTCCTTCCTGGGGCTTTATAATCACTCCACTTGCACCATGGCTATACGGAAACCTCCCCAAAATCCGTCAGGTCGCCGAACTCTCCGCGCAGGGTGCGGCTGATAAGCTCGGTGCGGTTGCGGCACTGGAAGAAGGCGAGGAGGTCGGAGACGTACTTCTCGATGGTGTGGACGGTGAGCGCACAGCTGCTGGCAATCTCGGCGTTGGTCTGGCCCTTGATTAGTTCGACAAGGACCGGGCGCAAACGCGGTGGCAGTTCGTGATATCTCGAAGCAGGCATGCGTGCCCCCCGAGCCGACGCTTCCGCCTAGCGTAGCGAGTATCGACAGGTACAATGCCCTGCCTGTTTCCAGTGTATCGAACGTGGTCATGCTCCGCGATTGTGTGGTTTGCTACGGGTCGGAGCGGAGGCGGGAGTAGAGGACGAGTTCGTGGAATGTGCCGGCCCGGAACTGGGCGCCACGGTTGACGCCTTCGCGGGAGAAGCCGGCCTTCTCAAGGGCGCGCTGGGAGGCGATGTTTTCGATGTCGGTGGAGCCTTCGACACGGTTGGCGCCGGTGTTTGCGAAAAGGTATTCGGCGATGAGACGGAGTGCTTCGGCCCCGTAACCGTGGCCACGGGCGGCGGGGAGTAGGGAGATGCCGAGTTGCCAGGCGCGCGATTCGGGGGGCGGGCCGTACATGGCCGGGCGCCAGTCGACGGTGCCGAGGGGTTCGCCGTCAGCAATACGCTCGACGATCAGCTTGCCGTGGTTTTCGTCGATGAAGCCCTTCTGCGCCTGTTCGGCGTGGGAAGTACGCGGCAGGCCAAAATCGTTGAAGAGGCCACGGTTTTCGGGAGTGGAGTCAGCTTCGTCGAGCCAGGGGACGTCGGCGACGGTTGGCGGCCGCAGGCGAACGTGCATGGGAGGATTGTAGGGGCAAGCCGAGCTTCGGCGCGAAGGTGCGCGACGGCGCTGTTGCCGGACACCGGAGTCGCGTCAGGGGGGTTGTTACTGACCGCCTGATACCGGTACCAATCCGTCTTCGTGGGCGAATTGTTCGCGGTAGAGGGCAGCAAAGAGGCCTTCGCGAGCGAGGAGTTCGTGGTGGGTTCCCCGTTCAACAAGGCGGCCTTCGTCGAGGACGATGATCTGGTCGGCGGCAACGACGGTCGGGAGGCGATGGGCGATGACGAGCGTGGTGCGGCCCTGGGCAAGCTTGCTCATGGCCGCGCGCACCTTCTGTTCGAGGCGTGAATCCATGGCACTGGTGGCCTCGTCGAGGATGAGGACGGGCGGGTCTTTGAGGATGGCGCGGGCGAGCGCGACTCGCTGGCGTTCGCCCCCGGAGAGCTGGTGGCCGCGCTCGCCGACGACAGTCTCGATGCCCCTGGGGAGGCCAGCGATGAGGTCGCCGAGGCCGGCGGCGAGGGCCGCCCGCTGGACTTCGTCATCGGTAGCATCGAGGCGGCCGTAGCGAATGTTGGCGGCGAGGGAGTCGTGGAAGAGGAAGGTGTCCTGCATGACGGCGCCGACGGTGCTGCTGAGGGAACCGAGGGTGAGGTCCCGGAGGTCATGGCCGTCGATGGTGATGCTGCCTTCAGAGGGGTCGTAGAAGCGCTGGAGGAGGTTGATAGCGGTGGTCTTGCCGGCGCCCGAGGGACCGACGAGGGCGACCATCTGGCCGGGTTCGGCGACAAAGCTGACGTTGCGGAGCGCGGGCCGGGCGGGGTCGTTGTACCAGAAACTGAGGTCCTTGAATTGGACCCGGCCTTCGGCGCCGGTGAGGGCGATGGCGCCGGGCTTCTCGGCAACCTCGATGGGCATGTCGAGGTATTCGAAGATGCGTTCGAAAACGGCGAGGGAGGAGAGGACGGTGGTGTTGATCTGGGCGATCTGGCGGAAGGGCCCGAAGACGCGCTGGATGATGACCGAGAAACCAACGATGGCGCCGACGGAGATGTCGCCATTGACGGCCGCAAGTCCCCCGAGCCAGAAGACGACGACGACCGAGATGCTGCCGAAGAGGTCCGTGGCCATGTTGAACCAGCGGGCAGCCATCATGCGGCGGATGGAGAGGGAGCGAAGACGCTGGTTGGAGGTGTCGAAGCGTTCGGCTTCGTGGGGCTGATGGCCGT
>JAGQGZ010000102.1 GCA_020432105.1 Dehalococcoidia bacterium
CACTCATCTATGGCGACGGTATCATCACTCCGTCTATCTCGGTTCTCAGCGCCGTCGAAGGCTTCGGCGAAGCACACGATGGCCTTGACCCCTACATCATCCCTCTTGCCATCGGCGTGCTTGTCGCTCTCTTTTCAATCCAGAGCCGCGGGACCGCGCTCGTCGGCTCTATCTTCGGCCCCGTGATGTTGGTCTGGTTCTCGTTGCTCTCCGTTCTCGGGATCAGCCAGATCGCCCGCGAGCCGTCGGTGTTCAGGAGTATCTGGCCCGGCTATGCCTTCAGCTTCTTCGCGCACAATCCCCACCTCGGTTTCGTCGCCCTCGGCTCGGTTTTCCTCGTCGTGACGGGTGGCGAAGCTCTGTATGCCGACCTCGGACACTTCGGACGCCGCCCGATCGTCTTCGGTTGGGTCGGAATCGTCTTTCCATCGCTGTTCCTCAACTATGCCGGTCAGGGCGCCATGCTCCTCGCCGACCCTTCGACAGCCGATAACCCCTTCTACCGGATGTCGCCCGAGTGGGCCGTCTTCCCGGTCGCCATCTGTGCCACCGTGGCAACCGTCATCGCCTCTCAGGCACTCATTTCCGGGGCCGCCTCACTGACCATGCAGGCCGTCCAGCTCGACTACGTCCCCCGCCTCCGCATCGATCACACGTCACCCTCGGAACGGGGCCAGGTCTACGTCCCCTTCGTGAACTGGGCGTTGATGCTCGCCTGCGTTGCCCTCGTCCTCACGTTTCGTACCTCCAGCCACCTCGCCTCCGCCTATGGCATCGCCGTCACCGCCACCATGATGATCACATCGGTGCTCTTCTTCGTCCTCGCGCGAAGAGTCTGGGGCTGGTCACGCCTGCGCGCCGGATCGCTCACTGCCGCCTTCCTCATCGTCGACGCTGCGTTCTTCGGGGCGAACCTCTTCAAGATTCCAAGCGGCGGGTGGTTCCCCCTCGCCGTTGCCGCCGTGCTCCTCGCTGTCATGACGACCTGGCGGCGAGGGCGTCAGCTTGTCGCTACCCGCTTCCACGATGGCCGGGTACCCGTGAGCGAGTTCATCGAGAGCCTGCAGGAACATCCCCCCGTCCGCGTCCCCGGCACAGTCGTCTACCTTCACCGCCAGCTCGAGGCAACGCCCCCGGCCCTCCTCGGTATGTTCCGCGCCACCCAGGTACTCGCCGAGACTGTCGTGATCGTGGCAGTCATCGTCGAGGAGGTGCCGCGCGTCCCTCGTGTCCGCCGCACGGTCATCGACGAACTCGACCACGGTATTTTCCATGTCGAACTTCACTACGGTTTCATGGAACAGCCTGTCCTTCCCCGGGCGCTTACCGACATCGTTCACCCAAAGCTGCACATCGTCCCGGAGACCACGACCTATGTCCTCGGCACTGAGCGTGTCATCCCGACGCCGCACCCCGGTATGGCCACCTGGCGAGAGCATCTCTTCGCCCTCCTCTACCGCAACTCGGCACCGGCCGCACTCCACTTTGGCCTGCCGGCAGACCGCGTTATCGAGGTGGGTCAGCAGGTCGAGATCTGACCTGCCCAGCGTCCTTCACCGGCTCAGGCTCGGCGCGTAGGCTCGTCGCATCAAAGGGAGGACAGGCATGAGCATAGAGTGGCGCGATCACGGCACCAGCAACGAAGGCGTGACAACCCGCGGCTTCGAAATAGCCGGCCGCCGCGACACCATCTACGGCAACCTCTGGACGCCGTCCAACGCCTCCGGACCACTCCCGCTGGTGCTCATCGGCCATGGTGGTGGTGGCAGCAAAGCCGTCGAGACCGTTGTCGCCAATGCTCGTGGCTTTGTCACCGAGCATGGCCTTGCCGCTGCCGCTATTGATGCTCCCGGCCACGGTGAACGTGGAGGCGTCCAGGGCCGCACACCCGAGTACTACGCGCTCTGGGCCGACGGCACCATCATGACTGACAATGCCACCGCCGACTGGCAGCTCACACTCACCACGCTCCTTGCGACCGGGCTGTTCGACGCTGACCGTGTCGGCTGGTCCGGCATGTCGATGGGCTCGCTCATCGGTGTCCCCTACCTGGCCGCCGAGCCCCGGATCAAGGCAGCAGCACTCGGGCTCTGCGGTGTGGCCGGCTCAACACCCGGCCGCAGCAATATCGGTGGTTTCCTCGTCGAACGCGCACCTCTCGTAAACATCCCGGTCATCTTCATGATGCAGTGGAACGACGAGCGCTTCACCCGCGATGGCTGCCTCTCGCTGTTCGATCTCCTCGGCACCCGGGACAAGCGACTGGTTGTCCACCTCGGCGCCCACGCCGCCATGCCGGAGGAGGGTCGCATCCAGGCTCGGGCATTCGTCGCTGAAAGGCTGAAGGAGTAGGCGCGAGCACCCTGTGAACGGCGTATCCTCTGCGCCCGAGGAGTTCAGACCAATGACCATCCAGCCGTTCACTATCGCCATCCCCGATGCTGACACCGAGGACCTGAAGGAACGCCTCGCTCGCACGCGCTGGCCGGGGGAAGTGTCTGGCAGCAACTGGCAATACGGCACCGATCTCGCCTACCTCCAGGAACTCTGTGCCTACTGGCAGGAGGGCTTCGACTGGCGCAAGCAGGAGGCCTACCTCAACCGGTGGCCCCAGTTCACCGCCGATCTGGATGGGTTCCGCGTCCATTTCATCCACGCCCGGGGGAATGGTCCCAGTCCCCTGCCGCTCGTCTTCACCCACGGCTGGCCCGGGTCCTTCTTCGAAGCCCATAAGATCCTTGGGCCCCTTACCAATCCCGCATCCCACGGCGGCGACCCCGCCGACGCCTTCGATGTCGTCGTGCCTTCGCTGCCCGGCTACGGATTCTCCGAGATACCAACGGTCGGCGGCTACGGCCCCGGCAAGACCGCCCGCCTCTGGGACGCACTCATGCAAGAACTTGGCTACACACGCTATGGCGCCCAGGGCGGCGACTGGGGTGCAGTCGTCACCCGGAACCTCGGCGCCTACTTCCCCGAACGCCTCGCCGGCATCCACATGAACATGATGGTCGGCGGCCGCCCCCCCGAGAATCCTACAGAAGAGGACATTGGCATCCGCGACCAGGGCCGCAAGTGGCAGGAAGTAGAGACCGGCTATCAGGCCATCCAGCGCACGAAGCCCCAGACGCTGGCCTATGGGCTCACCGATTCACCGTCGGGCCTGGCCGGCTGGATCGTCGAAAAGTGGCGCTCCTGGAGCGACTGTCATGGCGACATCGAGACCCGCTTCACGAAGGATGAAATCCTCACCAACATCTCCATCTACTGGTACACGAAGACCATCAATAGCAGTGCCCGCTATTACTACGAGATGACCCACGACCCCGCGGGCAACGCCGGGCAGGGTCCCGTCACCGTCCCCACCGGCTTCGCCGCCTTCCCGAAAGAGATCATCCAGGCGCCGCGCTCATGGCTCGAAGGCGGCTACAACATCACCAGCTACAACAAGTACGACCGCGGTGGCCATTTCCCTGCCATGGAAGAGCCAGGGCTGTTGGTCGAGGACATCCGCGCCTTCTTCCGTCCCCTGCGTTAGGCAAGCTCCGGGAATAACTCGCGCAACCGGGCCGTGATGTCCGCTATCTCACGCAGTTCACCCGTCGTCACCGCAATCACAAAGTCGTAGAGCGGTGGCAGCGTCGAATCGCGCTTGACGCCGTTGAGTTCCAGAAACAGCAGTGCAGCCCCGAGTCCGGCTCGCTTGTTTCCGTCGGCGAAGGGGTGGCCGATCACTATCGCTTGAAGAAGGGCCGCCGCTTTCTCCGCGAGCGATGGGAATGCTTCCTCGCCGAACGCAGATGACTGCGGACGGGCAATTGCGGCGTCCAACCGGCCGGGATTCAGCAAGAGTGGTGATTGTCCTGAATCGAGAAGCACGCGCCGGTGATACGCGATGACCTCGTCGCGGGTGACAAAACGCGTCTCGCCGTTCACTGGGCAAGTCGGTCGAAAACGTCCTTGTACTGCTTGGCCTGTCGCTCGATGATCTCCTGGACTTCCTCGGAGATCTCTCCAGCCGGTACGCGGGCCTCGACGTCTGCGGCCAGCATCGCCGCAACTTCCAGTCCCAGTGCATCGGCCTGAGCTTTCAGCCGCTTATACGTCTCTTCGCGCAACGTCACCTGCACCGTAACCATGACTGGAAGTGTAGCACCCTGTTTGGCCCGCCCGGGTGGCACCGGATGGCGACCCATTCCGCTATGCCCGGGGCAATCCCAGCCCCCGTGTCGCGATAATGTTCCGCTGGATCTCACTTGTGCCACCGCCGATAGGGCTCGTTGTGCTGTGCAGGTAAAAGCGGGCCAGCCGTCCACCAAGCCCCCGCGGATCCTCACGGTTCTCCAGCTGACCGAACATCCCCGAGAGGTGCATCCCCGTCACCGCAAGCCGCACGTCCAGCTCGCTCGAATACAGCTTCGCGATCGACGACTCCTTGTTCGGGATCTCGCCCCGCTCCTGCATCGAAATGATCCGGTAGCTGATAAGCGCCTCCACCTGCGCCTCGATTGCGCGCTCTGCCAGCTCTGTCCGCAATCCCGGGTTCGCCACCAGCTGCGATTCCACGCTCTCCTTCGCCCACGCCACGAGGTCTCGCACGATCAGCTGGTGGGCCACACTTGTGGCGATCCCGCTGCGCTCGAAGTCAAGCGTCGTGGCAGCCAGGTACCAGCCCCGGTTCTCCTCCCCGAGCAGCGCGTCGGCAGGGATGCGCACATCCTCGAAATACACCTCATTGAATTCGTGGCTGCTCAGCATGTTCACCAGCGGGCGCACGCTGATACCCGGCGTTTTCATGTCAACCAGGAAGTAGCTGATCCCCCGGTGCTTCGGTGCGTCCGCATCAGTGCGCGCAATGAGGATGCCCATGTCCGAACGGTGCGCGCCGCTGGTCCAGATCTTCTGGCCATTGACAACGTAATCGTCCCCATCGCGGATCGCCCGCGTCTGCAGGCTTGCAAGGTCGCTCCCCGCCCCCGGTTCACTGAAGAGCTGACACCATTGGTCCTCGCCGCTGATGATTCGTGGCAGGTAGCGTTCCTTCTGTTCCTCGGTCCCGGCAACCATGATCGTCGGGCCCGCCCACCCGTGACCGATCCCGCCGGGTCGTGGCGCACGCTTCCAGGCGAACTCCTCGCTGAGGATGAACTGTTCCTTCACGCTCAGGCCACCGCCGCCATGCTCCTTCGGCCACGCCGGCGCGCCCCAACCGCGCCCGTTGAGCTTCTTCGTCCAGCCACCCAGGAAGTCGTAGTACTCCCTGCCCCGCATGCCGCTGGCATTGAACAGGCCCCATTCCGTCCGCCCTTCCGACATCGCGGGCGGGTACTCGGCTTCCAGGAACCCCCGTACCTCGTTGCGGAACTCGACCTCGGCCGTCGAATCGCGAAACTCCATGGCAATCCCTCCTGGAAACGTGCGCCAAGTCTAGAGGTTCTCCATCCCCCTTACCGGTAGGCCCAGTCGCGCCGTTCCCACACCCGTGCCGGGAGATCGGCCCAGCCATCAACCAGCGATGGGCATTCCCAGTCGGCCGGCGGCTCCCAGTCCTCCCAGCCGGCGCCAAAGGGTGGCTTTCGCCCTTCGATCAGTTCCACGGCCGACCGGCCTTCGTTCCGCACGAATTCGCCGAACTCCGGCGTGTAGCGGCCCGCCTCGATCAGCCCTGCGAACTGCTCTTCATCCTTCCACCGCCAGCTCAGGTCGGGGCGCACGACAATGTCCAGGGTGTGGTCGTTTGTGTCGAAACCGATGGGCGTCCGGCGGAACGGCTCTTCCATGTTCACGTAGTAGCTCGTGAACTCGCGGTTGCCGTCGTCATCGCGCTCCCAGAACAACCAGATGGAATGTCCCTTACCGGGGAACATCAGCCGAAGCACGTCGCGACGCCAACCGTCCAGCTCCAGCGGGCCTCGCGGCGCGCCCGGCGCAGGTGGCCGGCCCCAGCGCGCATACTGCGCCCCCTTCGGGATGTACAGCGCTACAAGGTCATCCTGGTCTTCCACCACCCGGTAGGGCCACGACATCCCCGCCCGGCTATCGAACCGCGTGATATACCGAAGCACGACGTTCTCGCCGTATTCGAACCTTCGCGTCCCGTCCTCGTTCACTCCGAAAACCGTAGCGCGGTCTTTGTTCCTCTGCCAGCGCCTCGCTCGGTGTTCACAACACCAGTTATTCCCCCAGGAATGCCAGCACCGCCTCCCGGAATCTTCCATCGCTCAGGGCCGAATGATGCGTTTGCCCTGGGAGTACCAGCCGTTTGCAATCCGGAAGCGCCGCGGCTGCAATCACGGTCCCCGGACAAAACAGGTCGCGTCCACCAACCACCATCAGCACTGGCACCCGAACCTTCTCCAGCCGCTCCACCGCCATCGGTTCCTGTCCGTGGAAAGTCCCCTCCCGGAGACTGCGTAGCGCCAGCGGGTGGTAGTACCGCAGCCACCACGCCAGTCCCTTCACAGAACGCTGCAGATCCCGGACCGGCCGCTCAGCCGGTTCGCCTTCGCAGGTACTGCCATTGGGCCAGGTCGCACCCATCCCCCCGAGCACCGCCCGCGTGAACCGTTCCGGGTGCTGTAGAAGCGCCTCAACCGAGATTATCGCGCCCATGGAGTATCCGAAGATTGCTGCCCGTTCGACTCCTGCCGCATTGAGCACGGCGACAACATCCCGCGCCAGCACGGCCCGCTCATACTCGCTCGCGTCCGTCGGCTTGTCGCTCCGGCCATGCCCGCGTACATCCATCGCCAGCACCCGGTGGCTGGCCGCAAGCGCGTCAATCCACCCGCTCGCCTTCCAGTGCGTACGTAGATTCGAGGTGTATCCGTGGACGAGAATCACCGGCGGGCCGGAACCGTGCGACTCCCACCAGATTCGTATGTCTCCACGTCGTACAAAGGGCATGGCCAGAATATAGCCGCCTGACCCTTTGGCAGCCTGCTACCCTTTCCAGATGGCGGACCTCATTGGCCACGGCCCTTTGCTCAATGAGCTAAAGCGGCTCGCACTCTCGGCAGAACCACCCCACGCCATCCTCCTCGATGGCCCCGAGAGCACCGGGCGCACGCTGCTCGCGCGCTGCTACGCCCAGCTCCTCAACTGCCTCGAACGCGAAAACCGGCCCGCTACGGAACTTCCCTGTGGCGAATGCCGCCCCTGCCGTCTCATCCACGAGCAGAAGCACGCCGACGTCATCGACCTTGGTATTGGCGACACCCTCTGTCACCCTCGCTCCGGCGACAGCCACGACCATGACCGTGCGCGCGACATCCGCATCTGCCAGGTCCGGGGACTCATCGACCTCGTCTCCCGCTACCCCCTGGAAGCCCGTACTCGGGTCATCACCATCGACCCCGCCGAGTCCATGCGGCCCGAAGCCCAGAACTCACTCCTCAAGACACTCGAAGAACCACCACCCCATACCGCCCTCATCCTCCTCACCTCCGCCCCCCAGGACCTTCTCGACACGGTCCTGTCGCGCTGCCGCCGTCTCGAGGTACGTCCCGTTCCACTCTCCGTCGTCGAAGCCGCCTTGTTGGCCCGTGGCATCCGTCCCGAGATAGCAGCCGAGGCTGCCGGCCAGGCGAATGGTCGCCCCGGACTCGCCATCCAGCTTGCCGAACAGCCCTCGCTCCTGGAAGACCGGGCGCGCCTGCTCGAGCGCTTTGCCGAAGTCGCTGCGGGCGGCCTGAAAGACCGGTTTGCCTATGCCGACCGGCTTGCCGACCGCTGGCGGTCTGATCCCTCCGGTGTCCGCAAGGAACTGGCCACCTGGGACCATTTCTGGGAGCGAGATCTGCGGATAGCCACCGAAGCCGGGGACCGCGATGCTGCCCTGGCGGCGGCTAACGCCCTCAAAGCCATCGCCACCTGCCGCGACAACCTCACCGCAAATGTCATCGCCCGCGCCGCTACCGAACTCATGGTGCTCAGCTTCCCCCGGCGTACACTGGCGGAAGCTCGAACTGAAGAAGCCGTCCATGCCTGATGCGCGCCCCCGGATTGTGGGTGTCCGCTTTCCCAACGCCGGCAAGATCAATTACTTCGACTCTGCCGGCATGCGCCTCGATGTGGGCGAGTACGTTGTCGTCACCACCATCCGTGGCCCAGAACTGGCACGTGTCGTTATCGCTCCCGACGAAGTCGTCGTCGATGAGATGAGGGGCGACGACCTTCCGCCCGTCCTGCGGCCCGCCGGGGGCGGCGACATTCAGCGCGCATCGGACCTCGCCCTGAAGGCCAGCGAAACCCTCATCGCCGCCCGCCGCCTGGCCAGTGACCTGGGCTTCGGCGCCACCATCCAGAAGGCCGAATACACCCTCGATGGCCAGCGACTCACCCTCCACTTCGAAAGCTCCGATCGCGTCGACTACCGGGAGTTCGCCCGTCGTGCCTCCCGGGAGTTCGACTGCCGTATCGACATGCACAACCTCGGTCCCCGCGATCGTGCCCGCCTCGCCGGTGGCTACGGGATTTGTGGCCGCGAACTCTGTTGTGCCAGCTGGCTCCAAACCTTCCCTTCCATCTCCATCCGCATGGCCAAGGAGCAGGACAAGCCGCTGAACCCCGAGAAGATCAGCGGCCTTTGCGGAAGGCTCCTCTGTTGCCTCTCCTACGAAGAAGAAGGCTACAAGGAAATGCGCCGCACCCTGCCCAGGCTCGGTCACCGCGTCAGCACGCCAACCGGCGAAGGCCGTGTCGTCAACGTCAATATCCTTCGGCGTTCGATCACCATCAGCATCGATGGACAGCGATTCGATGTCCCCGACCGCGACCTCGGCACCGTCGTCCGTTGGGACCCCGCAGCCAAGACCAACGAGCCCCCGCCAAGCATCTCCCGGGCCCAGGGTATCGAGCAGGGACTCGTTGAGGCCGACAGCCTCGACGACGATCCCGCCACCGCCGACTGGCCGCCACGAACCGCACGCTACGGACGCCTGCCGGTCCAGGCCCCCACAGGCCGCAACTCCCCGCCCCCTCTCAAGCGCGAAACGACGGACGAGCAGGCCCCCAAACCGGCCCAGGAGCAGCGAGCTCCTCGCCGACGCCGGCGGGGAAGTCGTAGCAGCCAGGCTGCCGACGCGCCGGACCAGCCGCAGCAAACCCCGCGGGCGACGGGCCGTACTCCCCGGCGCCCGGCCAATGCGGAGACGCCACCGGCCGGGCGCTCCCGGGTATTCCGCCGGCAGGACTCCCCCGATGCTCCCTCCGGACAGGATCGTCCCCGGCGCTCCGCTGGCGACCAGGAGCCTCCCGGTCAAAAACCACCTTCCTCGGAAGGCACTTCCCGCCGCCGTGGCCGGCGCGGTGGCAGGCGCCGCCGCGGGAACAGTGGTGGCGGCGATTCCGCATCTGAATAACCGCAAAACCTTGACGTCCACGCCCTTCATCTGCCCCCTGGCAGGTCGTACCATGCGCCGATGCCCGGTCCTGAGATCCCTTCCGTAATCTGTGCCTGGTGCGGCCGAACGGTCCGTGAGGCTGGCCAGAGCGTTAGCCATGGCATCTGTGCCGGCTGTACCCGGAGGATGGAGCTGCGGCCCGGCCAGGCCAACCCCCTGGCCCACAGTCGAGAGACCTCCCCGCGCCCATAGCTGCGAACTTCACACAAAACTAGGGAATCTCGCGCGGGACCCCGTAGGGATACTCCCTACCAATCGACATAAAGTTACTGCGGACGTCTATCGAACCTGTCGATGCTTTCACCGAACGGTCACGAATTGGTGACCCTATCGAAGGAGGACAGGATGGCCGCCCCCCAACAACTGCCGCCCGAACTCGTCGATGCCCTCGTCCGCGCCGTCCTCCAGCTCGAAGAAGAAGACTGGGTCGGCGAAGACCTGCGCGTCATGATGGCCAAAGTGCTCAGGCTCCAGGAGCAGGTGCGCCAGATGCAGGAGCATCATCGTCGCTATCACACCGGTTGCCACGGCCCCGTCCCCGAGCGCGCCGCCAAACCCGAGCGCCCCAACGTCACCCCCCTCCACGCCCACGACTCCCGCATGGCTGCCTGAGTGAAGCTCATCCGGCGTCAGTCGCCATCGGTCGCGCTTGGCACGCCCACGCAGGTTCGTGGGTGTCGACGGTCATTAGCTGCCGTCGCCTTCCTCCACTCCCCCACCATCCTTGCCCGCCCCATACCCCCGTGCTAGTGTTTGTGGGCCAATTCACAAGCAGTTTTCCGGGCCTTTACCTCGCCGCCCGGAGGCCGCTGGAGCCTACCTGTTGTCCACTCTCAGGGCTGCCCGCTGTCACCGGTTTGTCCACTCCCCGCTCCCGCCGCCACAATGGGCCTGCGAGGCAACGCAATGAGCTTCTACGACAACTACGCAGCCGTGATGATCGCCGTCATCGCCGGGTTCA
>JAGQGZ010000103.1 GCA_020432105.1 Dehalococcoidia bacterium
CAGGCCTCCGGTTCGGTTGGCCCGCATTCTAACCGTGACGCTAAACGCCCGCGTAACTGTGCAGGCCGGTCACCCAGAGGTTCACTACAAAGTAGGTAAAGAGCACCATCGCATAGGCCACCACCAACCACCACATCGGGTCCGGCCGCCAGCCCAGGCGCACCCGGTTGGGGACGATCTTCCGGATTCCCGGTGCACCCAGCACGGAACCACCCCCGGCACGTGCGTGGAAGTAGGCCGCGAGCGTCAGGCCCACCATCAACGCGCTGGTCTCCTTTGGGTCCCAGCCCCAGTAGCGGCCCCAGGCATCGTTCGCCCACCACGATCCCAGCGCGATGCCCGCGACCAGGATGGGGAAGCCCACCACTGTTGCCCGGTGCGCAAGGTCGCCGGCCGCCTCCGCGCTCGGCAACGCCGAAAAACGGCGCCTGCCCATGCCCCCCTGGGCCAGGTAAATCACCGCACCGCTGAACGCCACCGTCAGGACGGAGTAGCTCACCATCATGGCTGCCACGTGGATCGCCAGCAGCGGACCGTTCTGGAGCGCCGGGATCAGCGGCACAACATCGCTCGGAAACTGCGAAGCAATCCCCAGCATGATCACCACGATCGGCAGCGCGACGATCCCCGCTCGTCGTTGTCCCGTCACCGCCTCGAAAACGATGTACGCCGTCGCGATACCCGCACTGAACGCCACCGTGAACTCGTACATATTTGAAAACGGTGGATGTTCGACCGCCACCCAGCGGGTCGCGACAGCGCTTAGCAGGGTGAGCGCGCAGAGGGTCGCCAGCATCGTCGCCACCCGGCCGATGCCGCGATTCGGGCGTGCCGGACCGCTGCTAACCGTGACCGTCCCGAGGTCCGTAGCGGCAGTTATCCGGCGTCCGGCGAATGCCGCGCTCGCCACATAGACCACATAGCCGCCGCTCGCCAGCAGCGAGACAATAAGGCCCGTCCAGAAGAGATAGATCGAGAGATCCGCCATCCCGTTCCCATCCTACCGGCGGCCCGGTTTGGCGGCGAGGCGCCTTTAAGGAGTCGGCAGGAACAACTGGTACTTGCCCGGGACCTGTGTGCCGCCCAGCCACGGGCCTTCGAGCGAAAGCGTGATCGGCCCCGTATTCGTGCCCACGATGTTCGTGATCGTCCCGACAATCGTCACCGGCCGGCCCTGGCCGCTCGCTACCACCACCTCCGCCCCTCCTGAGAGCGCACCCATGGCCGGGAAGCTCTGCCCTCCGGCCGAGAACAGCGCCGATTCCAGCGTGATCTGGGCAAAGTCGCGCGACCCGTTCGTCACCCAGAGATCGACCAGGGCAACGTGTGTCGAACCCGCTCGTTCCGCGTCTCCCAGTGCACTCGCCAGCGTCACAGCGTCCCTCCCACCGGTCGCCAGCAACAGGCAGTGGAGATAGCTGATCGGGTACACGGAGACCTGCGTCGCCTCAACCGAAACACCACTCAGTGTCTGCATCACCCCCACACCGTAGGTGCCCTCTTGCAGGGCGCCGCACTGCGCCGTGGTCACCACCACGACGGGTTCCGTAGCCGTAGGCTCGGTTTCCGGCGTCGACCGTGCCCCGGCCACCTCATTCGTGGCCGCGGATGTCGCTGCGGTTGTTGCTGTCGCCGTGGGGACCGCCGTCTCCGTCGGCGTCAGGGCTTCGGTCGCAGTTGCTGTCGTGAGGCCGCTCGTTCCCGGTGTGCTCGCATCCGCCGGAGTGCTCGTTGCGCTCGGCTGGATGAACACTGCCAGCATGAGCACGGCGGCAATCACGCCGCCCGGTAGTGCATAGGCCGGCTTCATCAGCGTTCGTAGGAGGTCCGTGCTCGGCTCCCTCCGCACCCCTGGCCCTGGACGCTCTTGCACACCTCAACGGTAGCGTTCGCCCCGGGCCCCCCGTTATCGCGGGAATCCCCTATCTGCGACCCTCACACCGAGCATTTTCGCCTCCGACCTGCACCCGCCCGGGCGACACCCCCTGGACACTTGCGGGTCACCCGCGTGCTTCCGGGGGGTCTCCGTCGGCCCTCTGCTTCTCCCGACAATCTGGGTGTGACCGGGACCCTTGCCGCCTTTGCCTCGGCCGCCCTGCTCCTTGCCCTGGCTGCCATCAACTGGCCCTTTGCCGGAGACGCCGGCCCCGTGCTGCCCGCTGAAGTCGTTGCCTTTGCGGGCGCCGGGGCTGCGGCCCTCTTCACCGCCATCGTCGTCACCATTGCCTGGACCCTCCGCGACCGGACTCCCGCCGTTATCGCCCTTGGCTGTTTCTCCATGGCATTGGGAATGCTCGTTCGGGTGGTCGCCGACCCTATCGGATTCGGGCTCGCCTCCTCAACCGCGTCGCACCTCGTTCCCCTGGTGGGGATGATTGCCGGCGGGTTCTGGTTCGGGTTGGCAGCGCTCAGCGCCCAACCGGAAACCAACCACCGGCTCCCATCTTCGCGCGCCATCCTCGTCGCTGGCACAGTGTTCGTCGCCGCGATATGTCTGGCTCCGGTCGTGAATCCCGGGCTCATGCCTGGCGCCACGGCCCTTCAGCTTGCCGCCGGGGTCGCCGGGGCCGGCTACCTCGCAGCCTGCTACGCCTTCGCCCGCGCCTGGCGCCTCCTGCGACTTCCCTCACAGGCGGCCATGACCATCGGCGCTGCCGGCTTCGCCTTTGGCACGATAGCTATGGCCGGTGGTGGCCTCCCCGGCGTCCAGATCTGGGCTTTCGAGTCGATGATGCTCGGATTCGGCGCCCTCCCCGCAGCCGGGTTTCTCATCGAACATCGGGCCCGCCCGGGCCTCCGAGCTATGGTCCTCGGGCTGGTCCTTCCCGGGGCCGTGACCTCAATGAACCGCGGGTATCCCGCTGCCATGCACGGTCTGCTCGCTGCCGTCGAAGACCATGACCCGGAGCTTCTCGGCCACGTCAGTCGTGTCGCCGCCCTTGCCGTGCGCATCGGTATGCGGATGCGGCTCAACGCCTCGCATCTCCGCGAGGTCGCCCTCGCCGCCCAGCTCCACGACATCGGCAAGATCGCGGTCCCGCAGGCGATTCTGCTCAAGCCGGGAAGGCTTACTCCCGCCGAATTCGAACTGATGAAGAAACACACCACCTACGGCGAACAGATCGTCCGCAGGATGCCGGGGCTCTCGCTGGCCTGCCGTGGCGTCGGCGAGCATCACGAACGCTGGGATGGAGCCGGGTATCCCTACGCCCGCGAAGGCCAGGCGATCTCACTCACCGCCCGTATCGTCGCCGTCGCCGATGTCTACGATGCTCTGGTCAGCAAGCGATCCTATAAGGACGGCTGGGCTCCGGCCGATGCTCTCGCTGAGATTGTCCGCGGCGCTGGCTCCCACTTCGACCCACGAGTGGTCGAGGAACTTGTCCACCTCCAGGGTGCGACTGACCGGGTCGTGCGGTCCGCTGCCGCTTAGCCTTTCTGCCGGGCCCGGTCGGGAATCAACACCCGGTCACCGATGCCCATGCCACGGCTTGCGAACCAACCTGCATTCACCTCGAGCACATACGAGTACGGCAGTTCCGGCCGCAGGACGGTCTCGTTCAGCGGCTCGCCCTGGCGTATCTCGCGAATCCGGCCATCCTCCGCCAGGTACGCGATATCCAGGGGGATAAGCGTGTTCCGCATCCAGAAGCCGGTGTTCGATGGCTGCTCAAAAATGAAGAGCATCCCCTCGCCCTCCGGCAGGAATTCGCGATGCATCAACCCGGTGGTGATCTCCTCCGAAGTTTGTGCCAGTTCCACCCGCACCTCTGCCGTGCCTCCCGCTCCATCCACCACCAGCGTCACCCGTCCATCATTCGGCGTCGCGGTAGGCGTCGCCGTCGGCATCAGGGTTGGCGTAGGCGTCGCACTCGGGCCAGCCCCGGGAGCCGTCGCCGTGCCTGTCGCTTCTGCCGTCGCTGTCATCGTTGCCGGGTCTGGCGAGATAGTGGCCACACCGCCGTTTCCTTCATCGCAACCCGCCAGCATGCCGCTCGCTACCATCACCACAGCGAGCAATAGGGCCGATGGCCTCATTCCGCCTCCAACACCTTCTTCGCCAGGGCGAGTGCCCCTTCACGATCGCCCGGCTCAAGGTCGCCTTCCAACACCCCGGTGCTCAGGCGCTCCTTCACCGTGCGGATCCATGGTCCCGGTTCTCGCCGAAAGATTGCGGCAAGCTCGTTCCCATCCAGTGGACTCTCTGCCCGCAACCGTTCCGCATCCTGCTCAACAATCTGGGCGCACAGCCGTTCAAGGTTGTCCAGGTAGTCCGAGTCATCGTACGTGTGGCTGGCGTTGTCGGCCCGTTTCAATGCCAGCGAATCGGCCCACAGGCCACCGAGCTTCTTCAAGAATCGTCGCACCGAACGCGGGTCCTCGACGTTCGGCCGGTCCATGTGCCGCCGAACGAGCAGAACGATGTCTTGCACGTCACGGTGGCTCATCTTCATCCGCCCAAGCACTTTCGCCGTGATCTCCGCACCGGCGGTCTCGTGCCGGTAGAAACCCCATTCACCGTTTTTCTTGGTGTGGCGCACTGCCGGTTTGCCTACGTCATGCATCAGGGCCGCCCAGCGTCGCAACCGCCGGTTCGTCGAAGCATCGATCGCTTCCACCGTCGCTATCGTGTGCCCCCAGACGTCGAGGTGGTGGAAGCTGTTCTGCTCGCAGCCAATGGCCGGAAGCATCTCCGGAAGCACCTCCGCCAGTACGCCCGTTTGTTCCAGCAGCCGGAGTCCGCGTCCAGGTGCCTGCCCCGCCAGCAGGCGGTCCATCTCGCTCGTGATCCGCTCCTGCGACAGGCTCCCCAGCAGCGCCGCTGCCTCCGTCATACCCGCCAGCGTCTGCTCTTCGATTTCGAAGTCCAGCTGGCTCGCGAAGCGGAGACCCCGGAGGATGCGGAGCGGGTCCTCGCGGTAGCGGGTGACGGGGTCGCCCACTGCTCGAATCCGCCGCTCCTCGATATCGGTCTCGCCGCCGTAAGGGTCAAGCATCCGGCCTGTCCGCGTGTCCGCTGCTATCGCGTTCACCGTGAAGTCGCGCCGTGCCAGGTCTTCGTCGATCGACGTGCCGAATGTGACGTCAGGCCAGCGCGGACCACCCTCGTAGCTGTCGCCCCGGAATGTCGTGATCTCCCACCAGTCACCATCCACCCGGATCCCGATCGTTCCATAACGCTTACCGACGGTGATCAGGTTCAGCCCGAGCGACGTACCAATCGCCTCCACCTCGTCGGGCAATGCTGAGGTCGTGTAGTCAAGGTCACCGGTGGCTTCCATGCCCATCAGGCGGTCTCTCAGGGCGCCACCCACCAGCCAGAGTTCGTGCCCCGCTTCCTGAAAACGACCGATTACGGACTCCGCCATCGCCATGCCGGAGAGTGTATCAGCGGGTCCCTGCGCTTAGTCCCGCAGGTGCGCGTGCTCGTTCAGCGTGATCACCGTTCGTTCCCCGCTCCCGGCCGCCATGAATCGATTGATGCTCGTATAGGTCGGATTGAAGAAGAAGACGTCCTCCATCTTCAACACCTTGGACGCCCAGCTATTGATCACGCCACCGTGGCAAACCACCGCCACCCTCGCCCCCCGGTTGTCGGCGATGATGCCCTCCAGGGCCTCCACAACCGTCGCCCGAAACGCCTGGGGATTGTCCCCTCCAAACGCATTGGTCCGCATCATTTCGCGGTACCGCTCACGGTCGGTCCGCCGCACTTCCTCCAGCGGCACATAGCTGTGCGAATTGCGGTCATACTCCGCGACCCCATCGTCGATCTCGATCTCAAGGCCAAGGGTGCCGGCCAGCGGCGCCGCCGTCTGGCGAGCCCGTGCCAGCGGGCTTGCATAAACGCGGGAAATCTCCTCGTCAGCAAGCCACCCGGCCATCCGCTCGGCCTGCAATCGCCCCTCGATGCTCAGTGGTGCATCCGCGGGCTGACCGTCTTCCCGCACCACCGTCTCCGGCAGGCCGTGCCTGATTAGGATCAGTTCCATCGTTTCCTACGCTCCCTGCAACTTCTCTCGGAGTTCGGCCACTTGCTGGGCAAACGGCTTGCCGCCCGGCGCCGTCATCGGCGTCAACTCCGCCTCGCCGGTTATCAGCTGCACCATCACCGGCCCCTCGCGGGTCAGCAGCTCCGGCCAGCGGATGCGGAAGTCCTCCAGGTTGTCGATCGTCTCGGCATGGGCGTAGCCCGCCGATCGTGCCAGCCCCTCGAAGTCGATCCGATCGCCTGCCGGGATCCCCTGGCTTCCGGAGGTGTGGTACACGCCGTTCGCCATCACCACGTGCGTGTAGTTCTTTGGCGCCGCTCCCGCCACCGTCGCCAGTGAGCCCAGCTGCATCAGCAGCGAACCATCACCGTCCAGCACCACAATCCGGCGGCCGGGCTCGGCCAGTGCGAGGCCGAGTCCCAGCGATGAGGCGCCACCCATGAAACCCACACAGGCAACCGAAGCTGCCTCTGGCGCCGTCGTCCGCCAGGCCGGCACGGTCGTCATCGTCGGTACCACAATCCCCTCGCCCTGCATCTCGGCGACTACCCGTACCACGTCCTCCGGAGTCATCGTCATTCGCCCGTCTCCAGCCCCACCAGCACCGCTGTCGGACCCATCTGTTCGCGGCTCAGCCGGTAATACTCCGCAATTCGGGGCAGGTCGTCCGCGTTCTCGAGCCGGGCGTAGGGCACACCGAATGTCTCCAGCAAAGGTTCGGCGTACCGCACCATCGAACTCCTCGAGTCCGAAAGCTCCTGGCCGGGTTGCCTTCCGAGCAGCCCGATCAGGTAGAAGCTCGGCACACGACCGTCCATTGCCACCCCGCGAAGCGTGTTGACCGAGGCATAGAGGCCGGCGTGCTGGATAAGCATGAGCACAGGCTCCCCGCCTATGGAGAGGCCGGCAGCGATCGCGTTCGCTTCGTCCTCGGTGCTGCAGGTCAACAGGCGGATGTCCGGGTCGTCGGTCAGCAGGCGAAGGACGCTACGCTGGTGCGTATCGGGAACCGTTAGCACCCACCCAAGCGGTGATGTCGCCGGGCGCCCTTCCGGCCGCTCCCAGCGAAATGCATCCTTCAGCGCCTCCACAATCAGCGGAGCCGGAATGGACTCAGTACGAAGTTCGGTGGTCATCGGCGCAAATCCTACCGCTACGCAGCCATACCCGCCTTGTTACGATAGATCCCGCACGGAGGTGCCGCATGGCCGACCGCACACTCGACATCTCGATCACCTACTGCGTGACCTGAGACTACACAGCACGCGCCGCGTGGACGGCGCAAGAACTCCTCGACACCTATGCCGACTTCACCAATCGTCTCGCTCTCGTCCCCGGCTCCGGCGGACAGTTCGAAGTCGAAGTGAATGGTGACCTTGTCTTCTCCAAGAAAGCCAAAGACCGCTACCCCGAGATCAGCGAGCTGAAGGAGTCGATTAACCGGTTCCTCGAATAGCTAACCGGTGCCAACCGGGGCATTTGTCCTGGAGCCAGTAGACTTGGTGCCGTGCACGAAGCCTCGCTCCTTCCCGACCTGGCGACCGCACTTGCCGCTGCCTTCGCCGGCGGATTCATTGCTCGCTTCCTTCGCCTCCCAACCATCATCGGCTATGTTGCTGCTGGCATTGCCATCAGCCCCTTCACTCCCGGGTACTCCGCCAACGTCGAGACGGTAAGCGACGTAGCCGACCTCGGCGTCATCTTTCTCATGTTCGGTATCGGCCTCAACTTCGAACTCCGCGACTTGCGGGCGGTGCAAAAGGTCGCAATCCCGGGCGCCCTTGCGCTGATGGTAGTGCTCGCCGTCGTCGGCACCGGTATTGGCATTGTCAGCGGCCTCGATGGCGCGGCTGCCGTCGCTGTTGGGCTGGCCGTGTGCGTCTGCTCCTCTGCGGTGCTTTCTCGCAGCCTCCAGGACCGGGGCCTCGTCGATTCGATTGCCGGGCGGCTCGCCATCGGCGTCTCGATCGTCGAGGACCTCATCACCGTCGCCATCCTCGCAGTCCTCCCGTCTCTCGCTGCCGAAGGATTTGGCGAAGCCCTGGGCGATGCAGGCATCGCCGTCATCAAGGCCGCTGCCTTCGTCGCAATCATGGTCGTCGTCGGTTCACGGGTTGTGCCGCTGGTCCTCCGCTCGGTCGCGGGTGTCGGCTCCCGCGAACTCTTCATCGTCGCCGTCGTTGCCATGGCCCTCGGCATCGCAGTTGGTGGCGCCGAGCTTTTCGAAGTCTCCATCGCTATTGGCGCCTTCGTCGCCGGTGTTGTCATCAGCGAAACCGAAATGGGCCACCAGGCGACCGCCGACGTAGTCCCTCTCCGCGAGGCGTTTGCCGTCCTCTTCTTCGTCTCCGTCGGGATGCTCGTCGACCCCGGTGAGGTCGTCGGAGAGATCCCCCTCCTCCTGGGAATCGGTGCCATGGTCCTCTTCATCGGCCCGGTATCTGTTGTCGGCCTCTTCGCCCTCATGCCCTATCCGGGCCGGGTTGCGCTCATCGTTGGCGCCAGTCTCGCTCACTTTGGCGAATTCTCATTCCTTATCGCCAGGGATGCCCTCAATCTCGAACTGATCGATGGTCGCACCCACAACGCCATCCTCGCCGCCTCAGCCCTCACCATCGGCCTCAACCCGATCGTCTACAACCTCATGCTCCGCAGCGAACCTTTCCTCGCCCGCTTCGGACCGATCTGGAAAGCCATCGACCGGCAGGGACCCCTGCCCGCCCAGTTCGAACGCATGCAGGGCCATGTAGTCATCCTTGGCTACGGGCGTGTCGGCGAACTCACCGGCCACGCCCTGAGTTCACTCCAACGCGACTTCGTCATCATCGAAGGCGACCTCCCGAGGGCCCGGACCCTCTCGCGAAGCGGCCTCAACGTCATCTGGGGCGATGCCGCCAGTGAACATGTCCTCAGCCGCGCCAACGTCGACCGCGCTACCCTCGTCGTTTCCGCCCTGCCCGACGAGAACTCGACCCTGCTCGCCATCAACAACCTTCGCCGGATCGCCCCCGCTATCCCCGCCGTGGTTCGTGCCCGTGCCCGCGACGAGCTCCGCGAACTGGCCCGCCTTGGCGTCGAAGAGGTGGTAGTGCCTGAGTACGAAGGGGGCCTCGAGCTCATGTCCCAGGCCCTTATCGCCCTCGGGTATCCCGCAGAGGATGCGGAGCTCTACCGGCTTGCCATTCGCGACATCCACTACGATATCGAGTCGCTCATTCACCACGAGACGGCCGGTCCCGCCTGACCACTGCCGATTGCGGGGCGCGGTCCCCCTGTCTATGCTGCCCCGGCACCCACCACGACAGGAGCCTTCCAACAACATGCCATCAATCGACGAATACCGCGCCCAGATCACCAGCGGCCGCGAAGCCCTCAAGTCCGCCATCAAGAACGCCGGCGATCGGTGGGAAGTGGCCCCCGCCGGCGGCGAAGGAGAGGAGAGCTGGGCCCCTCGTAAAGTCGCCGAGCACGTCATCGGCTCTGAGCGCTATTTCGCTGGCGCCATCGCCGGCGCCATGGAGGGGAAAGCCCCCGAGCGCAAGGAGTACAGTTTCGAATCCAATGCCGACGCCCTCGCTGCTCTCGAAGAAAGCTGCGTCGATTGCGATAAGGTCTTCCGCTACATCGAAGATCGTGACATGGCGAAGGCTGCGCCAATGCCCGACGGCATACCCTTCCCCAAGACGATCGAAGGCTTTCTCCAGTTGAACGCCTACCACCTGAACGACCACGCGAAGCAGATAGGCTAGCCTTGGAGGCATGCCTGACTCTCGTTTTGTTGTAGAAGAGGTCGCTGCCGGCACCTGGCGGATCGATGACGGTGTCGCGAACTTCTACCTCCGCAAGGATGGCGCCAGCGGTGTCCTCATCGATGCCGGCTGTCGCGGGAGTGCCCGCGGGCTCGCGACAGCCCTCCGCCTGTCCGGCCTCCGTGTCGAAGATATCGCCGCCGTCCTGCTCACCCATGCCCACATCGACCATGTGGGCGTGGCAGAGCGCGTGCGAAAACGGGCAGATGCCCCCGTATACCTTGCCCCCGGTGACGAACCCATGAGCCGCTGCCGTAACGGTGGTCGCCTCCGCGGTATCGTCACCCTGTTTGGCCTCGACTGGGGTTTGAAGACCGGGTGGTCGCTCCTGCGAGGCCATTGCCTGCCCTACCCTCGCCTTGCCTCCACCACCGGCATCGCCGATGGCGAGGTGCTCGACCTTCCCGGCAAACCACGGGTGCTTGCCCTGCCGGGGCATACGGCAGGTTCGGTTGCCTTCCTCTTCGAAGAC
>JAGQGZ010000104.1 GCA_020432105.1 Dehalococcoidia bacterium
GATGGCGATGGTGCCGACGTTGGCATAGACCAGGGAGATGCCACCAGCCATCGCGCCGAGCGCGGCATAGTGGGGGAACATCCACTGGAAGAGTTCGCGAAAGACGGCGAATGGGCGCTGGTTGCTGGACAAAGCGATGGCGAGGCTGACAGCCGTGGCGGCAACGGCATAGAGGATGACCGAGGTACCGGCACCGGCGGCGAGAGCGACGAGGGGCGAGTCGAGGTGGTCAGCGACCGGGGTGCTGATGACAACAGCAGAAGCCGCGAGCGCGGCGATGTTGTGCTGTCCGACGTTGAAAATGAACTTCTTGAAGTCGCGGGCATGCATCGTGTAGCCGGTGACGGCGACGGTTGTGGCGGTAATGGCCGCGGCGGCGGGGCCGAGAGCGATGGCGGCGATGACAACGCCCATGAAGCTGATGGAGAGCCGGCCGTCGAAGTAGAGGTCGCTTTTCGCCTCGGAGAGGACGATGAGCCCGACAAGGACGAGGAGAGTATGGAGGGGGCCAAATTCGCCGGTGGAGAGGGAGACGGCGAGTGCGGCGAAACCGATGCCTGCGACTGTCGTAACGAGAGCAGCGATCCTGGTCGCCGGGCGAATGGTGGGGAGCGCGCGAGTCACAGCCCTTGCGGCCATGTTGGTCATCCTTGGGCGCTGAAAAGCGGCTCGCTCACCAAACACGTGGGGTGGACTCCGGTCAGAGATCGGAGCTCGTCGGGGATTCGGCGGCCCGGCTGTCATGCCCTTCCCCGGAGAAGGGTGTAGACCCGAAGCTTTGCGTCCCCGCCTTTCGGACGGGTTTGCCGTTTCGGCTCCTGAGGAGCGTCTACAAGGAGAGTCGGCCCCCATGGGGGCATCCCTATCGCAGCGCGCCCGGCTGGCGTAGCAGGGTGGTGGCAAGGCCGTTACAGAGAGTCAGTGGCAGGCGGAGGGAAGCGCGACTTGAAGGTGAAGGCTTCGGCCGTCGGGCCGGCTGCCTTGAGGAGGGCGAGGCGCTGTTCGGCTTCGTGCACCGCTGGCGTGGTGCCAGCGGGAATCCACCAAAGCACTGCATAGGGGGTGTCCTCGTGCGAGAACCACTTTGTGCGTTTGCGGAAGAGCTCTACATGGCCGCTGCGGTAGGTGTAGTTGAACAGCGACTCGACGTCTTCCCAGACGCTGAAATTGATGAGGATTCGGTCATCGTCGCGAACCCTTACACCGGTGCTGTTCCCGTCCTCTGTCTGGTGCCGCCAAACAAAGCCGGGGGCTGCCTCGGCCAGCCGGTTGATTCGGTCGAGGGCTTCCCGAAAGTCGTCATAGAGGGCGCTTTCGAAGGGTTCGGCGAGCCAGGCGATGTTGTACTGGGCGAGGTGGTACGGCATCGGCCAAGTGTATATTCGGGGGCAACGATGACTGAAACACCAGGAGCGCGGCTGCGCACACTCATAGATGGGGGGCTTGCCTTCGCCCCGTTCGTATTCGATGGTCTGCAGGCGAAGCTGGCTGAGGCGGCTGGGTTCGAGGCCGTGTACATGACCGGGTTCGGCACGGCCGCTTCCTACGGCTTGCCGGATATGGGACTGCTTGGCCGTGCAGAGATGTCGGCGAATGCCGGACGGATCGCGGCGGCGGTGGATGTCCCGGTGATCGCCGACGCAGATACGGGTTACGGCGACGAGGCGTCGGTGGGGCACACGGTCCGGGTCTACGAGCGTTCCGGTGTTGCGGCCATGCACATTGAGGACCAGCAATGGCCAAAGCGCTGTGGCTTCCTGGACGGCAAGTCGGTGATCCCAGCGGAGGAGATGGTGCTGAAGGTGAAGGCGGCACTTGCTGCCCGGAGCGACCCGGACTTCGTGATCATCGCGCGAACCGACGCTTATGCACCGAATGGATGGGACGACGCAATGGATCGGGCGAGGCGCTACTACGCCGCAGGTGCAGACGTGGTGTTTGTGGATGGACTGAAGCGGCGTGAGGACGTGGAGAGGGCGGCGGCTGACCTGCGGGGGATCCCGCAGTTGCTCAATTCGCACTACCTGACGCCCAGTGAGGCGCGGTCGATGGGCTTCAAGATTTACATCCACATCGGCACGTTGATGCGCCACATCGCGGACTTCCGAGACGGGCTCGGCGAGTTGCGGGATACGGGCCGCGTCACCCTCAGCGAGGAAGATGGCTCCGTGAAACCGGTGACAAGATTGCTGGGTGGCATCTAGTTCTTCCGCAGCATGGATAATGGTGCGGATGCGGGACATCCAGCCCCGGTTTGAGACATGGCTTCGCCAGGAAGGCGAGATGCCACGAGCCGTCGTCACTTCGATGGCGCCGGTGGAAGGGGGCGCCTCGAACGTTACGTTGCGGGTGGAACTGGAGGGAGCTGCGGTCCCGGCGGTGGTACTCAGGCTGCAGCGGGAGACAGGAATCTTTCAGCCCTATGACGTGGCGCGCGAAGGCGAGATCCTGCGGGCGCTTGCGAACACGGCCGTGCCGGTCCCGGGAGTCCTGGCGATCGAGCGCAACGCAACGGTTCTCGGCGCCCCGTTTGTGGTGCTTGAGTGGGTGGATGCACCCCACATGGGAGTCGCCGGTGGGGAGGCGGACTTCGGAGCTTTCACGGCTATGGTGGCCGCGATCCACAACGAGGACTGGCGTCGCATCCCGCCCGACGTGCTGCCCCGGCCTACAACGGTGGCTGAGGCGACGCGAACGGAGGTGGCGTTGGTGGCGGCGCGCATCGATGCCTTTGGCCTGCAGAGCCCTCTTCTCGATCGTGGCCATGAATTGCTCCAAGAGCACATCCCGAGCGACGGGGAGCTGTGCCTCTGCCAGGGCGATGTCAATGTGTTCAATTTCCTCTTCCGCGAGCGGGAGGTCGTGGCCGTAGTCGATTGGGAGCAGGCGCATATCGGCGATCCCCGGAGCGACATTGGCCAGCTCGTGGCGCTCTCTCATCTCAAAGGAGCACCCTTTGGCGAGGCCCGGGAGATGCCGTTCGCACGAGCGTACGAGGCGGTGTCCGGACGTTCGATGGCGGGGCTCGAGTACTTCCGGGCACTGTGGGCCTGGCAGCTGTCCTTCATCTACCGGGCCTGGGTGGCAAGCAACGACTCGGCCCCGTGGTATACCGGTGATGAAGCTGATTCCCTGCTCGACCGCTGCCTGGCTGAGATCGGGTGATGGACTGGCGGGAGAAGCTTGGCCGCTACCTGGGGGAGCATCTGCCATCGGCGGAGACGGTGCGGGTGCAGTCAGCGGGTTACATGCCGGCAGGGGCCAGTAACGAGACTCTGCCAATCGACGCGATAGTGAGCTGCGACGGCAGCGAGTATCGAATACCCCTGGTGCTTCGGCCGGAGCGCGTAGAGGGGATCCTGGCCCCTTACGATGTGCACCGGCAGTACCGGGTCATGCGTTCGCTTGCGAGGAGCGACGTGCCGGTGCCGGCGGTGGCCTGGTACGAGGCCTCGACCGAAGTGTTGGGGGCCCCGTTCTACCTGATGACGCGCATGCAGGGTGAGACGCTGCCGCTGTTCTGGTACGGGAGTGCATCGCCGCGATTGCCGGCGGTGGCAGAGATGCTGGCCCGGATACATGCGGTGCCGTGGCGAGAGCAGGGTCTCGATTTCCTGCTGGATGGCGACGACAGTGGTGATCCGCTGGCCACTGAGCTTCGACCGTGGCGGCGAATGGCCGAACGCGCGGGAATCGAACATCACCGCGTACTGGTTGGGCTGGGAAGCTACCTGGCGACGAACCAGCCGGCCGATGCGAGGATGACACTCATTCACGGGGACCCGAACCCTGGAAACTACCTGGTGCGCGGAAACGAAGTTGTCGCCGTGTTGGACTGGGAGGTGGCAGCTATCGGCGACCCGCGGTCTGATCTCGGGTTCTACGCGGCCCTGCTGGCGGTATTCGGGGGAATGCCGGGGCGAGCGGGACGGACGCTGCTCTCCGATGCTTACGAGGCATCAGTAGGGCAGCAGCTCACGAACCTGGAATACTACGAAGCTGTCGGGTTGTACAAGATGGCGATCGTGATGAGCCGATGGGGTGGGCGCATGGGCCTTGCCTACGGGATCGACGTTATCGCCCGGAGGCTGGACTCTCTGCTGGGGCCCACGTGGGCAGCGTGAAGACGAAGGTGGTGCCTCGTCCAACCTCGCTGGTAGCCCAGATCTCGCCGCCATGAGCACGGACGATTTCGCGAGAGATGGCGAGGCCCAGGCCGTGGCCCTTGCGGGAGCCGCCATTGCGATGGTCGGTAGCGCGGTAGAAGCGCTCGAAAAGGTGGGGAACATCTTCTGAGGCAATTCCCTCACCGGTGTCGGTGACGGTGACCTGGACAACACCCGGCTGCAGGTCACGGCTGATGAGGCGAATGGTCCCACCTTCGGGGGTGTGGTCGAAGGCGTTGTCGAGGAGGTTGTTGAGCACCTGCTCGAGGCGGTCGAAGTCGCCGGCCACCGGGTATTCGTTTCGGCGGCTGATATCGAGGACGATGTCTTTCTCCTCTGAGCGAAGGGCGAAAAGCTCCGAGAGGTGCTGAAACAGCTCGTCGAGGTCCAGTTCGTCGTGAGCCATCGATATCTGGCCGCTTTCGATACGCGAGAGGTCGAGGAGTTCTTCGACCAACCGGAGGACGCGGCCGGACTCGTTGCTGATGATGCGGGCCGAACGCTCTATCCCTTGCTGGTCGTCGATGGTGCCATCGAGCATCGCCTGGCTGAAGCCGCGAATCGAGGTCAGGGGAGTCTTGAGTTCGTGGGAGATGTTGGCGAGGAAGTCGCGCAGGGTCTGCTGGCCCCGCTGCACTTCTTCAGTCATGCGGTTGAAGTTGGCGGCGAGGTCGCGGACTTCGTTGGGGCCGGTCACCGGGACGCGCGACCGGAAGTTGCCACGGGCGACGTTGCGGGCGGCACCGGCGATACCCCTGAGTGGAGCGGCAACGCTGCGAGAGAGGAGGAAGCCAAGGACAAGGGCCGCAGCGATACCGATGAATCCGGAAGAGAGAAGCCGCGGCATGAGGTCGCCAACAACATCGCTGAGGCTGGCTTCGGGTTCGGCGACGACGATGGCGACGGCGTCGCGGCCGAAGGCAAGGTCCTCATTGACGTCAGCGAGGGGCATGGTGACACAGAGGAGGGACGGTCCATCGCGCGTGTTGAGGCGGCAGCGGCGCGGGGTGATGTCGATGACCTCGGCGGTTTCCGACTGGGGAAGGCCGTCGAGGGCAGCACCTTCGAGGTCGGAAGGCCCGGCCCAGGCGGCAGAGAGCACCTGCCCGGAGCGGTTGACGAGGGCGAGCGAGATGTCGTTGCCTGCGCCAGTGGTGGTGCCCTGGATGTAGAGGCTGCGGAGATGGCTCATGAGCTCGGTGCTGACGGCGACGGGTGAGTTGACGTCCTGGTCCTCGATGAGGGTGTCAATCTCACTATCGGCCTGGGCACGGATGACCGGGGCGAGGACTTCGAGGTTGCCGTAGGTGATGCCGTCGCGGTAGCCACCGAAGAGGAGGAAGAGCGAAAGCGTGGCAAGGCCAAGGGTTACCCCGATGATGACGAGGTAGGTAAGGAACAGGCGAACCTGCAGGCTACCCAGGAGGGCACCTCCTGCGGCTCAGGAGTCGGATGCTTCTACGAGCTTGTATCCGATGCCGCGCAGCGTCTCAATCTGGACTTTTGCCCCTTCGAGTTTCGATCGTAGGTGCTGAACGTGCACGTCCACGGTTCGGGTGGCGCCGGGATGGTCGAATCCCCAGACGTTTTCGAGGAGCGCTTCACGCGTGAGGGCGAAGCCGGCGTTCTCCATGAAGGCAACGAGGAGATCGAACTCCTTGGTGCGGAGTTCGCGGCGCTGGCGGTCTACGTGTACTTCGCGGCGTGACTTGTCGACTTCGAGGTTAGCGACGCTGAGACGCCGTTCGTGGCGCTCGCCGGATTCGGCCCGACGCAGGATGGCCTTTACGCGGGCGACGAGTTCACGGGGGTTGAAGGGCTTGGTCATGTAGTCATCGGCGCCGAT
Organism: Dehalococcoidia bacterium; assembly: GCA_020432105.1. Taxonomy (GTDB): domain Bacteria; phylum Chloroflexota; class Dehalococcoidia; order Tepidiformales; family Tepidiformaceae; genus JAGQGZ01. Next base: position 6,013 of record JAGQGZ010000104.1, read on the forward strand.
TTCGAGGCCGACGATCTTGTCCACGTCTTCGTTGCGCGCGGTGAGCATGAGGATGGGGACATCGTGGGTTTTGCGGAGTTCGCGACAGACCTGGAAGCCATCCATGCCGGGCATCATGACATCGAGAACGACGAGGTTGGGCGACTCCCGGATGAAGACCTGGATAGCCTCTTCGCCATCAGAGGCTTCGACCAGCTGGTAGCCCTCCTTCTCGAGATAGAGAGAGGCAAGGTCTCGAATATTGGCTTCGTCGTCGACCAGGAGAATCTTGTGTGGCATTGCACCAGCCGGGTGGGGCGATAACGCAGTATATGCGCCAAGGGCGCCCTTCCTGTCCCCATCGGGCCGGGGCCCGCAGCGGGAGGACAGGGAAAGCGCCCTCGACATACCAGAGGTGGCCAGACCCGAAAGGCCAGTCTCGGACCTACCCAGCGAGGTGGAGTCTGGGGTCGCCCGGTAACGCGGGTATATGCGGTCTGCAAACTTCTTGTAAATCGGGGAGGACGGAGAGAAGCGGCCCGGTGTCTATCGGGGGCATCAGACATCCGAATTGTCGTGGGCGGGTGGGGCACCGATTCGTTAACCGGCTGTTAAAGCGGTCTCCCTACGTTCGTGTTGTGAGTCACCGTCGAGCAGCGGGAAACATGCGATGCAGGGCAGCCTGAACTCCGGGCTCCGCGAACGCGGCCCGGTGCTGCTGGCACTGGTGTCGCTGTTGGCTGTTGGCATAGCAGCCTGTAGCAGCAATGGTGGCAACATCGACATCGACGGCTCGTCGACCGTATTCCCGATCACGGTTGCGATGGCCGAGGAGTTTGGCCTCGTGTCGGATGTGAGAGTCCAGGTTGGACTCTCGGGGACCGGGGGCGGCTTCGACAAATTCTGCCGGGGCGAGACCCAGGTTTCCAATGCCTCCCGTCCGATCAAGGCCAGTGAAGTCGAGGCCTGTGCGGGCACGAACGATGAGATCATCGAGTTCCAGGTAGCGATCGACGCGCTCACGATTGTCACCAATCCCGGGAACGACTGGGCGACCTGCATGACCGTGGAGCAGGTGGCCATGATCTTCAAGGCAGGCGGCGCGGAGAGGTGGTCGGACGTTGACCCCTCCTGGCCCGACGAGAAGATCATCAAGTACTACCCGGGTGCAGATTCGGGAACGTTCGACTACTTCGTCGAGGTGCTAAAGCACGTTGACGAGAACTCCGCGCATACAACCGACGGCACTTCATCTGAAGACGACAACGTCCTCGTTATTGGCGTCGAAGGCGACAGGAATGCGGTCGGCTACTTCGGGTTGGCCTACTACGCGGAGGCTGGCCAGGAACTGAACGCCGTGGAGATCGATGGCGGAGAGGGGTGCGTGAAGCCTTCGGCCGAGACGGCGCAGTCGGGTGCGTACTCCCCATACAGCCGGCCGCTCTTCATCTATACCGACGGCGGGATCCTCGAATCGAAGCCGGAGGTGGCGGCGTTCATCGACTACTACTTCGAGCTTCTTGAGGAAATCGTGCCTGAGACGGGCTACGCGACGATGAATTCGGAGCAGAAGGCCGAACAGTACGCGAAGTTGGCGCCCTTCCTGCCGTAGCGGGCCCGACAGGCAGAGAAACACCAGACCGGAAGATGGGCAGGTCTTCCGAGGGAGAAGAACGTCTATGGCAGTTGGCCCGGGGCCGGCTCCCGAACTGATGGAAGACCAGATCCGAAAGAGCTGGCGAAAGAAGCCGCATGAGTCGGTAATCCTCGGCTTACTCACCCTCTGTGCGACGATATCGCTCGTCACGACGGCCGCCATCATCTACTCCCTCGTTGACGAGACCTCCTCGTTCTTCCGCGAAATCCCCATCACGGACTTCCTCTTCAAGACTGAATGGCAAGCGCTGCAGAACCCGAAGAAGTTCGGGATCTGGGAACTGGTGGCGGGCACAGTCAACGTGGTGTTCTGGTCGATGGCGATCGCTCTGCCGCTGGGCCTGGCGGCGGCCGTCTTCCTGAGCGAATACGCATCATCGCGTGCCCGGCGAACGCTCAAGCCGATGCTGGAGGTGCTCGCGGGAGTGCCCACCGTGGTGTATGCGTTCTTCGCCCTGACGGTGGTGACGCAGGATTTCTTGCGGCCGCTGCTGGGGGCCGAGCGGGTGCCGGTCTTCAACAGCCTGTCGGCGTCCATTGTCCTTGCGGTGATGATCCTGCCGACGATTGCCTCAGTTTCTGAGGATGCGATGGCGAACGTCCCCCGCGAGTTGCGGGAGGGCTCGTACGGGCTGGGAGCGACAAAGCTGGAGACGGCATTCAAGGTGGTGTTCCCAGCGGCGTTGCCAGGCATTTCGGCGGCGGTGCTCCTGGGGATAGCACGAGTGGTGGGAGAAACGATGATCGTGGCCATTGCTGCGGGCTCGACGCCGAACCTGACGCTCATGCCGCTGGAGTCGATCCAGACGATGACGGGTTTCATGCTGCAGGCGGCAATTGGGGATGCGGCCCGGGGCGATACGGACTACACATCGCTCTTTGCCGTCGGCAGCGCGCTCTTCATCTTCACCTTCTCGCTCACGTGGCTGGCACAGGTGATCGTGAACCGCTTTCGTGAGGTGTATGAGTAGTGGCCGCTACCCCGCACTCACTTGAACCGGGAGGGACGACGCCGGCCCTGAAGGCGACGGGCAGGGTCGCTCGACGGCAATGGATGTCGCGGGCCTCGTTCTGGGTATTGCTGGCGGCGACGCTGGTGGGCCTGGTCGTCCTCGCGTACTTGCTCGCCGATATTGTGCGGACGGGTGGAGAACGCCTGGTAAGGGACTGGCCCTCGTTCATCACGCACTATGCTTCGCGGCGGGAGGCGCGGGCAGGAATCCGGGCGGCATTGCTGGGGTCGGCGTGGATAACGGGGCTCACGGTGTTTTTCACGATACCGGTGGGTGTGGGAACGGCGATATGGATTGAGGAGTTTGCGCCGCGGAACCGGATTACGACGCTGATACGGCTCAATATTTCGAACCTGGCAGGTGTGCCTTCGATCATCTACGGGATCCTCGGCCTCGCAGTGTTCGCGCGGTTGATGGACCTTGGAGGGACGATCATCACGGGTGCGCTGACGCTCTCACTGATGGTGCTGCCGATCGTGATCATCTCAGCGGCGGAGGCGATTCGGCAGGTCCCGTCGTCGCTGCGTGACGGTTCACTGGCGCTGGGGGCGACGAAGTGGGAGACGGTATGGCATCACGTCCTGCCGGGATCGATCCCGGGGATCATGACCGGGGTAATCCTCGCCATCTCGCGGGCGATCGGGGAAACCGCCGCCCTGATCATGATCGGGGCATACGCCTTCGTAGCATTCGACCCGACAGGCGTGAACGACAGATTCACGATCCTGCCAATCCAGATCTATGACTGGACGACACGTCCGGGCGACAATTTCAAGGCAGAGGCGACGGCGGCGATCATCGTTTTGATGGTGTTCGTCCTGAGCCTCAACCTTATCGCCGTCCTCATCCGTAACCGGTTTCGCCACGATTAAGGGAGCAACGTTATGACACAAACAGGACAGACCACCTCAACACGGCGAATCGTAGCCGGCGAACGTGATGCCTCGGCATTGGCGGGCGGCGTGGCAGACAACGGCGCGGTGATGCGGCCGCAGGAAGACGTGGCGATGGAGGTGCGGGACCTCAGCCTCTGGTATGGGAAGAAGCAGGCGCTGACGAACGTGAACCTGGCCTTTCCGAAGAACAAGGTGACAGCACTCATCGGTCCCTCGGGCTGCGGCAAGTCGACCCTGTTGCGATGCCTGAACCGGATGAACGACCTCATCGACGGTGTGAGCATCAAAGGTGAGGCGACCTACCATGGAGCCAACATCTACGCGCGCGATGTGGACCCGGTGGAGGTACGACGCCGGATCGGCATGGTCTTCCAGAAGCCGAACCCATTCCCGAAGTCGATCAGGGATAACGTGCTGTTTGGTGCGAAGGTGAACGGCTTCAAAGGGAACGAAAACGAACTGGTGGAGCGATCGTTGAAGCGGGCGGCTCTGTGGGAGGAGGTGAAGGGCGACCTGGGGAAGTCGGGCCTGGCACTCTCGGG
>JAGQGZ010000105.1 GCA_020432105.1 Dehalococcoidia bacterium
TCGCGGTGGCAGCCGTCGCCCGTGAAGTACAGCCCCGGGTAGGTGGTCAGGTAGGTAAGCAGGAATCGCTCGTGGTCGCCGTAGATCGTCCGCATCATCCCCGGCCACGAACGCGCCATGCAAAGTCGCCCGGTCACGTTGTTGCCATGAACCGGGGTCCCATCTTCCTCAACGAGCACCGGCTCCACGCCGAAGAACGGCACCGTGCCCGACCCCGGCTTCATGTCGATCGCTCCGGGAAGCGGCGTGATCATGTGGCCGCCGGTCTCCGTCTGCCAGTACGTATCGACTATGGCGCAGCGTCCGTCGCCGACGACGTTGTAGTACCAGCGCCATGCCTCCGGGTTGATCGGTTCGCCCACTGTGCCGAGCACTCGCAGACTCTTCCGGCTGTAGCGACGCACGTATTCGTCACCCTCGCGGGCAATTGCCCGGATTGCCGTCGGTGCCGTGTAGAGGATCGTGATACCGAGCCGGTCCACCATGTCCCAGTACCGCCCGGCATCGGGGTACGTGGGGATCGACTCAAAGACGACGGATGTTGCTCCGTTTCCCAGCGGCCCATAGACGATGTAGCTGTGGCCCGTGATCCAGCCCACGTCGGCAGCACAGCAGTAGATGTCGTCGTCTTTCAGGTCGAACACCCAGCGGTGCGTGAGCATCGTGTAGAGCAGGTAGCCCGCCTGGGTGTGCAGCACGCCCTTCGGCTTACCGGTGGACCCCGACGTGTAGAGGATGAACAACGGGTCTTCTGAGTCCATTGGTTCTGGTTTGCATTCGGCCGGCTGCCCTGCGAGCACATCGTCCCACCAGATGTCACGGCCTTCCTGCATTTGCACGGTGCCGCCCGTCCGCTTGTAAACGATCACGAATTCGACGCTCTTGCCGCCGCTGGCCAGCGCCTCGTCAACATTGGCTTTCAGGGCTACCGGACGGCTCCCGCGCAATCCCTCGTCCTGTGTGATGACCGCCCGGCACTCAGAGTCTTCGACGCGGTCCACGATCGAACGGGGGCTGAATCCACCGAAAATCACCGAGTGGATGGCTCCGATACGGGCACAGGCGAGCATCGCCGTCGCCAGCTCGGGCACCATACCCATGTAGATCGCAACCCGGTCGCCCTTCTTGATCCCGCGAGCCCGGAGGGCATTGGCCAGCTTGCAGGTTTCCTCGTACAGCTCGCGATACGTCACGCTACGGTTGTCGCCTGGTTCGTCACCCTCCCACAGAAGTGCAACTTTGTCGGGTTGGGTCGCTACATGCTGGTCGAGGCACGTTTCGGTGACGTTCAGCTGACCGCCGAGGAACCAGCCGATTTCACCCTTCCGAAGGTCTTCTTTGTGGACCGTCTCAAACGGCTTCATCCACTTCAGCAACGCATTCGCCTGCTCAGCCCAGAATCCGTCGGGGTCTTCGATCGAGCGTTTGTAGAGGGCGTCATAGTCCGCGCGCGACGCGAACACCGCCTGGCGGGCCAGGTCAGCCGGTGGCGCATACTTCTCGTCGACGGGTAGTCCGATTTCTTGTGTCACTGCTGGGTCTCCGAACGCGACTGGCAGCCGTGAAGGCGCGAGCCGTTTAGAGCGCAATTGTATAGACCTCGCCAGGCCTTCGCAGGTGTTCCGGCAGTCAGGGTGGGCGGCCGGCGATGCTTCTGTGGCTTCGTTTCACATGGCGCTTCTGCACCTGTCTCCGCGTCCTCGATCTCCACCGGTGGGACCCGCCGCAGAGGCGATTCGGACGCCCCCAGCGACGACGATCGCGCAGGTGAGGAGGTGAAAAGTGGGGAGACAGCCGGTTGGGACCTAGGGAACCCGCCTATACCGTGCCGATATATTCAATAGGAAAGTCGTCCCTACCAGGTCAGGAGTCACCTTTGGCAGCCGACAACGCAGCCCTCAGTCAGCGCGAGATCGAAGCCCTGCGCATGGTCGAGACCGACCGCGAGGAGCGCGACGGTGTTTACCCCGTGTCATCGAAAGCGTCGGCTCGCCGCATCAAGCCCTACGACTTCCGCCATCCTGAAAAGCTTTCGAAGGAACAGATCCGCTCGTTGCAGATTGTGCAACAGGGAGTCGCCACGTCGCTGGCCCAGAACCTGAGCGCCCGCCTTCGCTCCCCGGTCGATGCCAAGCTCAGTGCCATCGAGCGTTCGATCTATGAGGAGTACATGTCGCAGGTGGGGCCGGCCTCCGTGCTGGCATTCATCGATATGTCGCCGTTGCAGGGCTATGCGGTCGCGGCGTTCGGCCTCGACGTCGGATACTCGATCATCGATCGCCTGCTCGGCGGTCGTGGCACCCGTGTGATGGCCAACGTTGACCGCGACCTCTCGGACATCGAGACAGCGCTCATCCGGCACATTGCAACGGACATCTCGCAGTCACTCGTCGAACCCTGGGGCCGCATCACCGAACTCACGCCCGAAGTAGCCGATGTCGCAACCGGCAGTTCGGCAGTCCAGGTTGTGCCGCCGTCTGAATTCGTGATCACCGCATGGTACGAAGTGCGCTATGCCGAACAGACGGGAGGGATCTCGATCTGCTTCCCCCTCACGATCCTCGAACAGATCATGCCGTCGCTCACCGGCCACACGATGTTCGAGAACCGTCCGCGCGGAGATTCGGCCGAGCAGGAGCGAGTGTCCGATGGCCAGCTGATGCCGGTGACAGTTCCGGTCCGGGCCGTGCTTGGCGAGGGTCGCGTACAGGCCGTCGACCTTGCCCACCTCACGGAGGGAGACGTCATCCTGCTGGACCGCGACATCGACGAGCCAATGCGTGTCTTCATAGGGAACACGGAGCGTTTCGCTGCAATGCCGGGCACGAGCAAACGCCACCTCGCCTTCGAAGTCTCCGGGCTCGTGGATGGCGATGGATTCGTCACCCCGTTTCCGCTGAGGGCAGCATCATGAGCAACTCCCGGTTTCGCTCGGTGCTGATGTCGATCCGAACAACTCAGAGCGGCAATGGTTTCAACGAATTGGTCTTCAGGGTGGCAAACGGTCGCACGTCCATTCAAACCGTTACGGTGCTCATTTCCAACGACGCTCAGCGAAAGCTGGCAGGCCAGCTCACCCGTGCCCGGATGCCGAAGGTGGAGCGGGATCAGATGCTCAAGCTCTGGGCCAAGTGGGAGCTCGCCGCCCGCGCCGCCGATGGTTCCCTCCCATCTACGCTTACCATAACGGCCAGCGACCTCGACGAGTATGGCGCCTATGCCACCGACTTCGGTCGAAGCCTTATCGCCAGCTAGCTGTGACCTTGAATCACGGCTTTCTGTTTGTAATTCCAGTGTGCCGGTCCTATCGCCACGCTTCGGGCGTGCCGGGATGCTGTGCAGCTGCGCTTCAGCTTCGGCATGGCTCAACCCTGTACCGGGTCGACCACTGCGGCTAGCATGAGTCTATGACTGCCCGCCGTCCCCGGCGTTCCCGTCGTCAATCGCCTGCAGCCGCGCTTCCGCGACCAACCGGCGACACTCCCCCGGCATCGGCTGCGGTGAACGCAGCCCGGAGCGGCAGGGCATCTCGCCAGCGCGAACACCACATCACCCGCGATTATGCCTATGTCCGGCACGACCTTCTCTGGGTACTTGGTGTTTCCCTGGCTACGCTGGGGACCATCATCGCCGCCTGGCTCTTCGCACCCACCTGGTAATTAGCGAAGGTTCTGGTAGGCGAAGTAGCCACCGATACCCACGGCCAGGAGTTCGAACCGCACGATCTGGGCCGGTATCCCCAGCACCCACTGCATTCCCCAGGCAATCACGATTCCCCCGATTGCGAAGGCAACCATCACCGGCCCTCGCTTACCCCGCGTCGCCCAGTCCAGGATGCGCGTGAAGGCATAACCCAGGCCGATGCCAAGGAAGATCAGGAAGAAGCCGTAGCTAAACCAGATTCCTACCCAGGCCCACAGAAAGCCCATGACGATGCCGCCCACGAGCGAGGCGCCACCTGCCGCGAGGATGTCGCGTCGTTTCACTGTGTACATGGGGGCCCGTGTGACCGGTGCACACGCTGGGCAACGCGCGCCGACGGGAGAGAGCACCATGCAGCGTGGACAGATAGGCGTCTCGCAACGGCCACACCGTAGACCGGTCTCAACGCCCGGGTGGCGGGCACATTCGTAGACGCCTGGCGCCAGTTCCGTCGCCGCTGATTCCTCTGCGCTCATCGTTTGCTCACACCCAGCCTACCTGTTCGAAAGTAAAGCCACGGCAGGGATCTGCCCTATTCGGCGGGCTGGTCCACAAGCGCAAACGTAATCGACCCGTCGGCGGCAAGTGCCCCGTCGACCGTCGCTCTTACGCGCCCCTTTCCTACCGGGCCCCTGAGTTTTTCAAGTTCGAACTCCAGTCGCAACTGATCCCCCGGGACTACCGGCTTCCGGAACCGCATGTTCTCAATCCCGCCGAACATCGGCGTCTTCCCATCCGAACCGGTCTCATACAACAGCGTCACCGCTGCTACCTGAGCCATCGCCTCGACAATCAGGACCCCCGGCATAACCTTGCGCCCGGGGAAGTGGCCCTCGAAGAACCACTCGTTGGCAGTCACGTTCTTTATCCCGACACCGCGCTTCCCGGCTTCCAGCTCAACCATGCGGTCGACCAGCAGAAACGGGTACCGGTGCGGAATAACGCGTTCGATGGCATCGGCTTCAAGCAACGGGGACCTCCTCGATCCAGGGGATAGCACAATGGTCTTCGCAGTAGGCGATGAAGCGCCGCAGGTGCTCGGCCGGGAACTCGAAACCGCCCACCGGTCGATCGTCGGGATTCCCGAGGCCGTGATAGTCGCTGCCCCCGGACGCAACAGCGCCCGTCTCCTCGCACAACGAGAAGAGGGCAGAGACTACTTCCGGTGGATAGTTCTTGTAGAAGGTCTCGATGCCGTCGGCTCCGGCGCCACGAAGCGCCCGGACCCGCACTGCGTAGTCCGGACCCATGAACGGAGGGTGCGCTACCACCACAATGCCCCCGAGGTCGTGCACACGGCCGATAGCCTCGTCGGGCGTCAGCTTCTCTCGCGGCACGTCGGCGACCTTACCGTTTCCCAGCCACCGATCGAACGCTTCCGCAACCGACTCGACGTATCCCGCTTCCATCAGCGCTCTCGCAACGTGAGGTCTTCCCACGCTCGACTCGCCTGCTATCTCCAGCACCCGCTGGGCCCGTACCGGCACACCCTCACCGGCCAGAATCTCCACCATGCGCTCTAACCTGCCCAGTCTTCCGTCACGCTGGTCCGCGAGAAATGCCTGCCAGGCATCATCGTGCCAGCGGAGTCCAAGTGCGAGGAGGTGGCAGTCGACGCCATCCATGTCGGTGCTGATTTCGATGCCCGGCATCAGCTTGATGTCCACTCGCCCGGCTGCCGCGGCCGCCTCCACCAGGCCATCCGTTGTGTCGTGGTCGGTCAGCGCCATCCATCGCACTCCACCCTCAGAGGCCATGCGCACTATCGTCGCCGGAGGATGGATGCCGTCCGAGTAGTTGCTGTGCAGGTGGAAATCGCCCTCCGACATCGTCAATCCACAATCCTGTCCACGCGCTCAATGCTGATGGCCCGGCGGGTCTGGTCATCGATCTCGATGCAGAGGCCGTTCACGACCGCCGTTCCCTCCGCCGCCGGGAGCCTGGTCGGCATCTGGGTCAGGAATCGTGAGACCACGGCGTGGCGGTCGTCGCCGATCACGGAGTCACGTGCGCCGCACATGCCGGCATCGGTGCAGTAGGCAGTGCCGCCCGGGAGGATTCGGGCGTCGGCCGTGGGCACGTGCGTGTGGGTCCCAACGAAGGCCGATATGCGACCATCCAGGTACCAGGCAAGGGCCTGTTTCTCGCTCGTCGCTTCCGCATGGAAGTCGATGAGCACGGCGTTTCCCTCAGGCACCTGCCTAAGTGCCTCGGGTGCAGCGCGGAATGGATCGTCGTAGTCACTCCCCATGAACACCCGCCCGATCAGGTTGACGACGGTGAGGTCGCCGCTGGTGGCAATCCCGTGGCCCGGGGCGCCGGGCGGGTAGTTGAATGGCCTGAGAACGCGGGGCTCGTCATCGAGGTATGGATAGACGTCACGCACCTGGAAGGTGTGGTTTCCCCCCGAGATGATGTCGACGCCGCACCCAAAGAGGTCCTCGGCAATCGCAGAGGTTATCCCCCGGCCGCCGGCTGAGTTCTCACCGTTCACCACGACATAATCGAGTGCGAATTCCGCACGCAGGTCGGGAACCAGGCTCGTAACGGCCCGCCGGCCACAGCTTCCCACGATATCGCCGAGAAAGAGGGCTCGCACGACGCTACCGGGCGATCTCGGTCGCCCTGGTCTCCCGGACGACGGTCACTTTGATCTGTCCCGGGTACTCCATGGTGGACTCGATCTCCTGGCTGACGTCCCGAGCAATGCGCATCGCTTCGAGGTCATCGACCTGCTCCGGCTTTACGATGATCCGGACTTCCCGGCCCGCCTGGATGGCGAATGCCGCCTCGACGCCCTGGTACTGCTTGGCAATGTTCTCCAGCGTTTCCAGCCGCTTGATATAGTTTTCCAGCGATTCGCGCCGTGCCCCCGGACGGCCACCGCTGATCGCGTCGGCCATCATCACGATCACCGCCTCGACGGAAGAGGGCTCGACCTCCTCGTGATGGGCTTCTATGCAATGCGCCACAGCTTCTTTCACGTTGAACCGCCGTGCGATCTCGGCGCCGATCATGGCGTGCGTGCCTTCCACCTCGTGGTCCACGGCCTTGCCGAGGTCATGAAGGAAGCCGCCGGCTCGGGCGACTTCCATATCGGCACCGATCTCACGTGCAATCATCGCTGCGATGTGGCCGGTCTCGATGGAGTGCCGCATCACGTTTTGGCCGTAGCTTGTGCGATAGCGAAGCCGCCCAAAGACCTTGAGCACCTCGGGATGGAGATTGAGGACACCAGCCTCGGCAGCCGCTTCTTCGGCCGCCTCGCGCATGGTTGCCTCCACTTCCCTCTGGGCCTTCGCCACGGACTCCTCGATACGCGTCGGGTGAATCCGTCCGTCCTGCACGAGGCTGCTGAGCGCCATCCGCGCCACTTCCCGCCGGACAGGGTCGAAGGCGCTGACCGTAATGGCGTCGGGCGTGTCGTCGATGATCACGTCGACACCGGTGGCCGCCTCTATTGCCCGGATGTTTCGCCCTTCGCGGCCGATCACGCGACCCTTCATTTCGTCACTGGGAATCGGGACGACAGAGACGGTTGTCTCAGCGACCACCTCAGCCGTATACCGCTGGATGGCGGTCGCAAGCACCTTCCGGGCTCGCTCAGCTCCGGCCGCCTGTGCTTCGCGTTCCATCTCCCGCACACGGCGGCTTGCCTCGTCTCGAATCTCGTTCTCGACTTCCGAAAGGAGCAGGGTGCGAGCCTCTTCCGAGGTCATCGCGCTGACGCGCTCTATTTCGGTACGGCGCCCGTCCAGGGCACGCTGCACTTCCTCGCGTAAGGAGTCGAGGTCAGCTTCGCGTTCTTTCAGTCGTTCTTCGCGGCGCTCGAGGGATTCAGACTTCTTCTCGATCGTATCTTCGCGTTGCCCCAGCCGATCTTCCAAACGGCTGGTTTCGGCCCGACGCTCACGGATCTCCTTCTCCAGCGCATTTCGCCGGTCAAGTTCCTCCTCCCGTGCTTTGAGGAGCAACTCCTTCTGTCTTGATTCGGCCTCAACGAGAATCCGGTTAGCCTGTTCCTCCGCTTGCTGCAGTGAAGTGCCGTCCTGGCGTCGCCGCGCGTAGAATCCCGCGCCTGCGCCCACCACAAGTCCCGCAAGGCCGACGATAACGGTAAGTATCGCCAGCATTCTGTGTCTCCCAACCCCTGATGGTGCAATTCATTGTCATCTGGGTGGTTGGGATAATGTTGCAATCCCAACTAGCTCATGCTACGCGTCGTGCAGATCGCCAGTCAAAGAAATTATGACTCGCTGCGGGCATCATCCCAGGCTCTCCGCAGTGCTCCCTTTGCCACTTCATAGCCGAAACCGCGGCGGGTCAGGAATGGCCCCGCCTTCTCAATGAACTGATCGTACGTGCTTGGTTGGCGCTTCCGAAGCTGGGAACGGGCAATGTCCGTTGCCAGCGCAAGCTCATCGACGTCGGCCGTGGATGAACCTGCGATACCTGGCGATACTCCCCGCACACTGAGTTCCTGCCGCAGCATCCGCGCTGAGCGGGGGGACCGCCGCGTCCGCTCCTCGACGAACGCCTCAGCAAATGCCGCATCGTCCAGCAGCCCGACATTGCGGAGGCGTGTTATCTCGGCCTCGATGCCCTCGGCTGGAAAGTCTTTCTGGCGCAGGCGAGTGCGGATGTCTCGCTCCGATCGCGCCCGCACACGGAGCAACCGCAGCGCTGCAGCGTGTATCGCCTCAGCGTCGTCGGTCGCGCCGAGCTCCTTGATCTTCTGCTCCGCCGCAGCCATCCCTTCGCTGAGACCGGCTTCATCTACGGTCGCCGCCGACACCTCTATCTCCCGTCCGTCGCTGAGAACGAGCACACGACGTCCGCGGTTGCGGGCTTCGATGCGGTCGATACGAACGAACGCAGACTTCGGGCGAGGCTGTATAGCCACCGGTTAGCTGACGGCCGAAGCCACGGCGTCTGCTGCTGGCAGCACATCTCTGGGGGGTAGTCCTGCCTCACGCCGGATCTCGGTTTCGATCTCGTTCCGGATATCGTGGTTTTCGCCCAGGAACTCCTTGGAGTTCTCCCGTCCCTGGCCGATGCGCAGGTCGCCGTAGCTATAGAACGCACCGCTCTTGGTGAGGACGCCGTACTCCACGCCGAGGTCCACAATGTCCCCCGTCAGGCTGATACCACGAGGCGACTGGAACATAATGTCGAACTCCGCCTGCCGGAACGGGGCGGCAACCTTGTTCTTCACGATCTTCGCCTTCACGCGGTTGCCGATGACGTCTGTGCCCTTTTTCAGCGACTCCACCCGCCGTAGTTCGATGCGGACGGAGGAGTAGAACTTCAGTGCTCGCCCTCCCGGGGTGACTTCCGGATTCCCGAAGACGATGCCGACTTTTTCCCGCAACTGGTTGATGAAGATGACGGACGTGCTTGTGCGGGCAATGGTCCCCGTCAGTTTCCTGAGCGCCTGCGACATCAACCTCGCCTGCAGACCCACGTGCGCGTCGCCCATCTCTCCTTCAATCTCTGCACGGGGGACAAGTGCCGCCACCGAGTCGATCACGATCGCGTCGACGGCGTTGGAGCGCACCAGTGCTTCGCAGATCTCCAGCGCCTGTTCGCCGGTGTCCGGCTGGCTCACCAGGAGGTCTTCGAGCTTGATCCCGAGGTCCGCCGCGTAGGAAGGGTCCATTGCGTGCTCAACATCGATGTAGGCGGCCGTCCCGCCCTTCCGCTGTGCTTCGGCAATGATGTGCTGCGCCAGGGTGCTCTTGCCGGCCGACTCCGGGCCGTAGATTTCGGTGACCCGCCCTCGCGGAATGCCACCAATGCCCAGGGCAATGTCCACGCTGAGAGAGCCGGTAGAGATAGCGGCGACCTCCATCGAGGATTCACCCTCTCCGAGGCGCATGATCGCGCCTCGCCCGTATTGCTTCTCGATTTGCCCGAGGGCCAGTTCGAGGGCTCGTTGTTTGTCGTCCGTGGCCATGTTCACCTCACTGGTGGCGCCATCCGCCATCTTTCGATTCCGAATGGGCGAAGTGTACGGCGTGGGAAACAAATGTTCTAGTCCCCACGTCAATTCTTGTCGCGACAGGATGCGGCTGGCCTGGAGTAGGGTGCGGGTGTGCGTCTCAAGGTTCGACTCATCCCTCGCGCCTCGCGCGACGCGATTGCTGGTTTCGATGCAAGTGGCAACCTCCGCATCAGGGTTACAGCGCCACCGGTGAATGGTGCGGCGAACGCCGCGATGTTGAAGCTGGTGGCCCGTCGGCTTCGCCTGGCCCCTACCTCCGTCGTCCTCGTCCAGGGCGCAGCGTCTCGAACCAAGGTCCTTGACG
>JAGQGZ010000106.1 GCA_020432105.1 Dehalococcoidia bacterium
GTGCGACCAAAATCGCTCTTCGACGCTTCCGTTCCGAGTGGCAATGGTGCGGCGGCTCAGCTCTGCTGGCTTCTCGGCCGTTATTACGGGAGGACGGAATGGGAGCAAAGGGCGCTCGATACGCTGGCGATTGCCGAGCGAGGGGTCGGTGTTTCGCCGACGGGGTTCGGCTCAATGCTGCTGGTAGCGGAGCATGCCCTGGCGGCGCGTCGCGAGCTCGTCACGGTAGGTGCGGCTGAGGCACGCGCTCCGCTCGATCGCGAGGCGTTCGACCGGTTCGACCCGCACCTGCTCTTTGCACCGACGGCGCAGCCCACGGGCCTGCCCCACTTCGAAGGCCGTGACGATGGTGGTGCCGTGGCTGCGTACCTCTGCCGCGACATGGTGTGCAATCTCCCTGTGCACACCGCCGAAGAGCTTCGAGCGCAGTTGGACGCCGGCTAGAATTCGTCCGGCAGGAAGGGCCGAAACTCCGTTGCGAAGAGCGCGTCGGCTGTCTTCAGCGCCGCGCGGTCGGCGGATTCGATGCGCCCGATACGCTCGAGGTAGGTCGCGCTTCTGAACCCGGTGACCAGGGAGGCAAGGCTGTTGATCGGCATAACGAGCTGTGCCGGCCCTGGCGAACGCTCAATCGTAGCGTTAGTCCCGTCGGTCTCCAGTTTCCATGTTCCCTCGTTCCACGGGCACTCGCTGTCCTCGGCTATCTTGAACACGAGAGTTCCCGCGGCACCATAGGGACGCGCCGCCAGGGCCCGCTCAAGGTCGACGATGCGTAGCCAGATCGCGTCCCCGGTCCAGCGATTGAGGATCCTTGGTTCTGCGAGCAGGTCCGGCGCCGGGTCATCCTCCGCCACGCATCCCTGCATCGTGATCGACTTCACAAGGTCGTGGGCGCAGAGGTACTGCCAGAGGCCGGCGAAGGCGTCGACATCACAGGCGATGAAGTCCTTCACCGAGAGTACCTGTGATGGACCGGGGCCGGAACCGCTTTCCTCCGTGGTATAGACGGCGTGCCCGGTGGCGACTCCAGCCTGGTTTCGATAGACGACGATGTAGCGACGCTTATTCTCGCGCTCGCGCAAGAGGCTGTCCCAGAAATAGTCGCTGCGATGCAGGGGGAGGTTTCGCGGCTCGACGAACCGCTGATGGACGTCATGCAGTATGGGTTCGGCATCAGGCCGGGAGAGGAGCGTACAAGCCCCACCAGGGACCGGTCCACGCTCCAGCCTTGCGGACCGGGGATCGAATTCGTAGCGCACATAGGCTGCGGAGAGCCCATAGCCGAAGCGCTGGTAGATGGCGCCCATGCTGGCCCAGAGAATAGCCATGCTCTGGCCCCTCTCGCGCATCGCTTCGAGACCTGTGGTCATGATTTGCCGCAGCACCCCCTTACGTCGATGTTCAGGGAGTGTGCCGACCCCGGTCACACCGCCAACATCCACCGGACGCCCGTTGAGCTGCATGGTGAACGGGATGACTCCCATGGTCCCGACCATCCGGTCGTTGTCGAAGGCACAGTGTGTCCATTCCGGCCGGGTGGCCTGGAGTTCCCGCTGTATGGCATCCGTATCGTTCTCGGCGAACACGTAGGCAAGGATTTCGCCGTACCGTTCCATCTCGTCGGCTGTACATGGCCGAATCGTGAGGTCCATAGTCTGCTCCTGTCGCAAGAGTCCTGGGTGGTGGTCGCCGTTCGTCCCGCTCAGGGAGCGAGTGGAACGAAGGTCTGGTCGCTGAGCATGAGAATGCGGAACGCCGTGCATGGTTGCATTGCCTTGAAGGCGTGGGCAAATCCCGGTGTGTCGGGGCCGCCATATGACTGCCAGCGGCCCGGGGCGTTTCCGTCGTTGTCGAAGCGATAGAGCGCCGACCAGCTGTCACCGAGCGGCGCCAGGGCGTCCGCGACATCTACAGCGGCACCAATGTAGACAAAGTCGTTCCAACCCTCTGAGAGCTCGACTGGAAGAGCGGTGGATAGCGAGATCCCGCCATCGAGGGCGGCCAAGGTGTCGCTGTAGAACCAGTAAGGCTCTCCCGTCTGGAGAAAGCTCAGGGTGGAAGGGCCGCCGGGGAACCAGCTGGCGTATGAGCCGCCAACGAGGCTATGGGCCGCTGTGATTGCTTGCGGTAGGGCACTCGACTCCAGTGATGTCGTGCTGCCGAAGTAGCCCACGAGGTTCCACCCGGGCTGGAGGGCGATGTTGCCGCACTGCACCGTGCCGGCACCGACGTATACGCTCGGCGAGAATTCGCTGGTGTTTCCAGCAGCATCGGTGGCAATCCCCATGAGCCAGTCGCCCGGTGAAACCAGCGGGCTGGCGATACTGAATTGCCCCGTGTCGTCGGCGAATACGTCGCCCCCAATTATCGGGCTCAGGGGAAAATCGCTGTTCGTGCCCGGCACATGGCTCGCTCCGTACAGCGTTACCCGGCAGTTTGCGCAGGCCGTGCCGGCGAGCAGCGATTGAGAAGAGGTGGTCAGTACCGGGAAGTTGAGAAAGGTGTTCGGGCCGTTGTCGGCATCGCCGTCGTCGTTGGGGTTGCGCAGTCCGTCGAATCCGAGGTCGATAGCCAGTCCCCGAAGCCCTTCGTAGGTGTTGCCAGTGAGGGTATTTCCGGCCGTGGTCATGCCGTTCACATCGGCAACAATCGCTATGCCTGTGCCAGCATTGTGAATGGCGTTGTCGGCGACGAGCGTGGCGTTCGACGGGTGGTCGATGAGCACGGCGGTGTCGACCGGTGCCGCCATTCGTTCGTAGCTCTCCCCGATAAGATTGTGGCGGACCACGACCCCGCTGAAGGCGTCGCCGGCACCCCGCCCAACCACGATCGCAGACGGCACGTTTCCTATAGCGTTGTACGCCGGTATCGGGGGTACAACGCCCCCGATCACCACGTCGGCGGCAGCGGCGACCACTCCGGTCTGCATGGCAGGTGTAGCGGGGTCCGCCGGCTTCATGCCGATGACGTTTCCGCGGATCTTCGCGCCGGCTCCGGTTGCGAGGATTCCTATGGCGCAGTCGTCAAGACGATTCCGGCTGCCTTCTGCATGGACACCGGCGAAGGTGTCCACGCCCTCGAGGAAGATGCAGGCGGCCGCGAAGTCAACAAACTGCAGCCCGGCGACCCCGCTTGCCGTACCGGTGATTGCTACACCGTTCGCTTCCGGACCCGTAAGCGTCGGGCCGGTGAGGATGACGCCGGCGCCCGAACCGTCGATGGCCGCATTGCTGCGACTCAGAGCCGGGAGTGCCTGGCCGGTGATTTCGATGGTGGCTGGTTCAACCAGGGGGAATATGGCCGGATCGAAGACAATGTGGAGCAGATCGTCCGAGCCATCGGCATTGGCTGTCTCGATTGCCTGACGAAGGGTGCAAAGTGTGTCCGAAGGACACTCGGGAACGTCATCACCGGTGTCATCGAGAGTGCTGGTCACCGTAATGACGGCGTCTGCGGCGCGCACCGGTTGCACGATTCGGCTGCCGGCACCACCGGCAAGTACTGCGAGGACGCATCCGAGGGCAGCAGAAAGCTTCCAAATGAGAGCCATCTGGCGAGTATTCCACGCGGTTAGACGAGGGGCCATGGATAACTTCGGTGGGGTCCTGGAAGCGGGAATCGCCGGGTCGTAAGGAGTTGATGAGCGCGTGAGACCATCGCGCCGAGCTCATCAGGTTCAAGCACTTCCCTGAGCGGGGCACTCACGTCGGCCTTGCCGGTGAGTGCAACCATCGCCTGCTCTACCTCGTCCAGCCAGGCGCCGGGTATGGACTCTTCAGCCCAATCCCAGATCACGGTACGCATTTTGTACTGGGTATGAAAGCAGAGTCCGTGGTCGATGCCCCAGATCCGGCCCTCGCCATCGAGGAGGCAGTGGCCGCCCTTGCGATCAGCGTTGTTCGCCAGGTAGTCGAAGACCGCCATCCGCTGCAATTGCGGGATGAAGGTGGATTGCTCCCGGAGCTCGAAGAAGTGGGCTGATGGATCGTGCTCGACATAAAGCTGGACTGAGCCGATGCCGTGCGGGCCTTCACGCGCGACCGTGGGCGGGACAAAGTTCCAGTCGAGCAGGCGACTCAGCCGGTAGGCAGCAACTTCCCGCCGGTACAGCTCCATGGTGGGGAAGTCCCAGAGCGGCGATTCCCCGGCCTCGGGTTTGTAAACGGCGGCAAACTGCTGGTCGCCAACACACATCCGGGCGAGGTAGACGTAGTTCGAGGAGTACCAGAGGGGCCTCGAGTCCTGGAAATCGGCGTCGAGGAGCAGCTGTTCGGCCCGGGCGAAGTCGGTCGAACTCTCCACAGGCTGAGCTTAGCAGAGCCCGGGGGCTCCGATCGCATGGCCTGACCGCGTAGGATAGCGGCCATGAACCTTCCATCAGAAGATGACGCGCTTGCTCAGTCGATCGCCGGCTCTCTCCTCGCCCGGGAGGCGAAGGTGGCCGTGGTCGAGACCACAGCGGGCGGATTGATCAGTGCAAGGCTGCTCAGTGTGGCGGGTGCTTCCCGCTGGTATGACCGTGGCGTGGTCGCCTACACCGGGACTTCGAAACAGGACCTGGTGGGAATAGAGACGGAGACACTTCGTGAGCAAGGGTCGGTGAGTATCCCCGCCGTCGAAGCTATGGCAACGACGTTCCGCGAACGCTCCGGTGTGGCCTATTGCATTGCGGAGAGCGGAATGGCCGGCCCCCAGACGGGACGCCGGAGTGCAAAGCCTGCCGGTACCAGCGTGATCGCGGTGGCGACGCCTTCCGGCGTTGTGGGCAGGGAGTTCCTGTTCGATGGCTCCCGGCTTGAGGTGATGGCGTGCATAGCAGAGGCGGCCCTCGAAATGCTGCGAGACGAACTGGCGACGCCCGCCACCGTCTAAGGGAAGACGTCAAAGAGGTTGAAACGCGGTCCGTCCTTGCAACAGAGACGGACACCGCGCCTGGTGAACACGGCGCACCCGTAGCACATGCCCCAGCCGCACGGCATGTTTTCTTCCATGAGGATTTCAGGTCGCTGGTGCCGGCCGTTGTGGCGTAGCACCTCAGCCAGTGAGCGGAACATGGCGTTCGGCCCGCAAGCGTAGATGCGGCTGGCCCACGGCTGGTACTCACCGAGAGCTTCGGTGACGCGACCGGCCAGGCCCGACGAGCCGTCTTCGGTGACCGTGATGTACTCGACGTCGGCGGGCCAGTGCCCGGCGGGCAGCAGTCCGGCGGCCGACCGGGCGCCCATCATCGCCACCACTGCATGCCCTGCCGCGACTGCGCGTTCGGCGGTATCGACCATCGGGGCCACACCGACGCCACCCGCCAGCAGCAGCAGGTTCCCGCGCTCGCCGGGGAGGCGAAAGCCCTTGCCGAGGGGCCCGTATGCCTGGACGATATCGCCGCCGGTGAGGCTGGCGAGGAATGCGGTGCCCCGGCCAACAACGGCGTAGAGAATGGCAAAGCGCTCGCCATCGATGCGGTGGTAGCTGAAAGCCCGGGCGAAATAGGGATCGCGGCGGTCGTTGCTACAGTGCATCATCAGGAACTGGCCAGGGGAGACGCCGGAGGCGAGCTCCGGAGCGTGGAACCAGGTCACGTAGGTGTTCTCGTAGACCTTCGTATTCGAGATGACCACAGCCGATTCGAGCTTCAAAGTCCGGCGTACTCTTTCAGGGTTGCGACTTCGTACGGCGCTTCGTCGCTCATCGCTTCGACGGCGACGCGGGCGGTATCGATCGAGGTGAAGCAGGGGATGCGTTGCTCGGCGGCCGCTCGGCGAATGTGGAAACCGTCGCGGAGCGAGTGAGTGATCCGGCCCTCGGGAGTGTTGATCACGCACTGCACCGTGCCGTCCTGGATGACATCCACGACATTGGGGCGCTCGCCACTCAAGACCTTGGTGACGGTGTGAACCTCCAGCCCCATGGCGCGAATGAGGGCACTGGTCCCCTCTGTCGCGTAGAGGGTGTACCCGGAACTCGCGAGGGTATGAACCAGCCGCAAACCCTCGGTCTTCGTCTGATCGCTGAGGCTCAGGAGGATGGAGGCACCCCGCGGGATAGCCTGGCCTGAGGCGATGAGGGCTTTGCGGAGGGCGCCTTCGAACGTCCGGTCCACTCCCATCACCTCGCCCGTGCTCTTCATCTCGGGGCCGAGATGTGTGTCGACTGCCGTGAGTTTCGACATCGAGAACACCGGCGCCTTGATGGCGACGAGCGGGGTCGCCGGCCAGAGCCCTGGAGGAAAGCCTTGCTCGCGGATGGACTGCCCGAGCATGGTCCGGACGGCGATCTGGACCATTGGCACTCCCGTCACCTTGGAAATGAACGGGACCGTCCGGCTGGCACGGGGATTAACCTCGAGAACGAAGATCTGCGGCCTGCCGTCTTGCTTCGGCAGTACGACGAACTGGATGTTGGTGAGGCCGATCGCATTCAGGCCGAGGACGATGCGTTCGGTGTAGTCGCAGATGGTGGCGATTTCGTCGTCATCGAGGTTACGTGGGGGATAGACCGCCATGGAGTCACCGGAGTGGACCCCAGCACGTTCGATGTGCTCCATGATCCCCGGGATGAGGACCTCGGTGCCGTCACAGATGGCGTCGACTTCGACCTCCGCGCCTTCGAGGTACTTGTCGATCAGGACTGGCTTGCCTTCGGCGATCTTGGCCGCCTCGCCCAGGAAGGTGACCAGCTCAGTCGCATTCTGGACCACTTCCATCGCCCTGCCGCCGAGCACAAACGAAGGCCGGACAACGACCGGGTAGCCGATCTGCTGGGCGGTCTTCAGCCCATCTTCAAGATTGAGGACGGCCGCGCCTGGTGGCTGGGGGATGCCGGCGTCCTGGAGGAAACGCTCAAACAGCTTGCGATCCTCTGCGGTATCGATGGCGTCGGCACTCGACCCGATGATGGGCAGTGCTGCTCGACGCAGCGGGTCGGCAAGGTTGATGGCCGTTTGTCCGCCGAACTGGACGATGCTGGCCGGGGCTTCGCCGCCTTCGCCTTGCTCATTCTCAATCAGGTCGCGTACCGCTTCGTCATCGAGGGGCTCGAAATAGAGACGATCGCTGGTGTCGAAGTCGGTGGAAACAGTCTCGGGGTTGGAGTTCACCATGATCGCCCGGTAGCCCGACCGCTGAAGGGCCCAGGCGGCGTGCACGCTGGCATAGTCGAACTCGATCCCCTGGCCGATGCGGATGGGCCCGCTGCCGATCACGATGGCTGCTTTGTCGGGACGGGGAATTGCCTCGTTTTCCTGCTCATAGGTGCTGTAGTAGTAGGGAGTGACCGCCTCGAACTCGGCGGCGCAGGTGTCCACCATCTTGTAGACGGGCAGGATCCCCAGCTCGTGGCGCATTTCTCTGACCTGTTCGGGCAGGTAGTCGGCAAGCTGGCCCACCATTTCATCGCTGAACCCCATCCGCTTGGCTTCGCGGAGCAGTTCCTCCCCCAGGGTTTCGTTGAGCAGTCTCCGTTCCATCGCGATGATTCGCTCCATGCGCTGAAGGAACCAGGGGTCGACGCCGGTCCTGGCAGCAACATCCAGCATTGGAGTACCCCGCCGGAGTTCGGTCATGAGTGCCCAGAGGCGCTCGTCGGTTGCATCCAACGGTACGGTCGTGTCGCGCCACTCGGGCTTCTGCCAGAGGAGGCTACGGCCGCCAACCTCAAGTGAGCGAACAGCCTTGTTGAGGGCGGCTTCGAAGGTGCGGTCGATCGCCATCACCTCGCCCGTGGCCTTCATCTGGGTCCCCAGGGCCCGGTCGCCGCGGCCGAACTTGTCGAAGGGCCAGCGGGGTATTTTCACGACGCAGTAGTCGAGTGCCGGCTCGAATGCGGCCGTGGTCTTCTTCGTTACCGCGTTGGCAATTTCGTCGAGTCGCTTACCGATGGCAATCTTGGCCGCGACCCGGGCGATCGGATAGCCGGTTGCCTTGGAAGCCAGCGCCGACGACCGGGACACGCGCGGATTCACCTCGATCACGTGATATGGGAGTGCTTCCGAGGGGTCGCCGTCCCAGTCGCGGACATCCTTGCGGGGGGCGAGTGCGAACTGGACGTTGCAACCGCCTTCGATCTTGAGGTCGTCGATAATCCGCAGTGCCGCCGACCGCAGCATCTGGTAGTCCTTGTCGGACAGGGTCTGCGATGGCGCGACAACGATTGAGTCGCCCGTATGGACACCCATCGGATCGAGGTTTTCCATGTTGCAGATGGTGATGCAGTTTCCTGCACCATCGCGCATCACCTCGTACTCGAGCTCTTTCCATCCCAGGAGGTTCTTCTCGACGAGAACCTGGCGGATTGGGCTGGCGGCGAGGCCGCTGGTCGCCACGGCCCGGCATTGCTCCATCGTGAAGGCCATGCCGCCACCGGTGCCACCGAGCGTATAGGCGGGTCGAATGACCACCGGGAGGCCGATCTGTTCGGCCGCATCCAGGCATTCAGCGACCGTCTCGCAGATCTCGCTCTCGAGGACTGGTTCTCCGAGATTGCGGAGCATCTCACGGAAGAGCTCCCGGTCCTCGGCGCGTTGAATCGCTTCAAGCTGCGTCCCGAGCAGGCGAACGTTGTACTTATCGAGGACCCCGGCATCGGCGAGGTCGACAGCGAGGTTGAGCCCCGTCTGGCCACCGAGCGTGGGCAGCAGCCCATCCGGCCGCTCGCGGGCGATGATGCGTTCGACCACTTCGACAGTGAGTGGCTCGATGTAGACAGCGTCGGCAATGTCGAGGTCCGTCATGATCGTCGCCGGGTTTGAGTTGACGAGGATGCTGCGGATGCCTTCTTCGCGTAGTGACTTACACGCCTGCGTACCGGCGTAGTCGAATTCGGCCGCCTGGCCGATCACGATCGGGCCAGACCCGATGACGAGCACGCTCTTCGGGGGGTTCACGATGGCACCACCGCCGTCGGTGCTCGCCCCAGCATCCTTGCTACGGCTCGGCGAAGGGGCCGGGCGCTGAAGATGAGCAGGAGGAATGGCGAAAAGACCCAGAAGCCGGCGGCCGAGAGGAAGAGCGAAGTCACGGCGAGGCCCACGAGGAATCCGATGACCATAGGCGTCAGGTAGTGGGAAGTGTCGCCGCGGTCGTCGCGAAGGAGGGCAAGGGCAATGACAAAGACGAAGGAGCCACAGGTTGCGAGTGCTGCCGCAAAGGTGCGGGCAAGCACCGGGCCGGCATCCTGTCCACGCAGGTCGGGGTCAAGGAATGAGGCGAGGAGAAAGCTCACCGCCATCGCCCAGCCAACGGCTGCGAACGCGATCAGTATGTCGGGCAACGTCGACGGTGGGCGCCGAACACTAACCACAGCATTGGTTCGTCTGCGGCGGATACCTGGTTCGTGGGCGGCCATTTGGGCGGCGATCACTCCTGCATCAGAGCGGCAGCTCGAACGTCATGTCCGGGTTCCGTAGCGGCACCATGGCGCCGATGGCCGAGAGGAAGCTGAGAGCCGGTTCATTATTGTCCGGCAGACGGCCCCGAATGCGCCGGTAGCCTTTATCACGAGCGAACGCGATAAGCCTCTCGGCGAGGTCCGTCGCCAGGCCGCGTCGCCGGTAGGCAGGTGCTACCCAGACGCCGAGTGTTGCGGTCTCGGGCTCGGTCGTATCGAAGTCAATCGCGCCGAAGGCAATGGGAATGCTGCCATCGAAGGCGAGTTCGATGATGCCGTCGCTGCCCAGTCGATGGATCCAGGTCTTTGCCGCTTCCGAGTCGAAGTCGGCGGCAAGTCCGACGTTCTGGGCGCCGAGTGAACGCACAATATCGGCGATGGCGTCGCAATCTTCCATCGTTGCCTGGCGAAATTCTGTTGTGCGGGTCATCGTTTTCTGCCTCCGGTTTCATGCATCATGGTCACGAATTCGTCGAAAATGCCCGTGCTGTCGAGTGGCCCCGGGCTGGCCTCAGAATGATACTGGATGGTCAGTAACGGCTCCGACCGCATCGAGAGGCCTTCGACAGTATTGTCGTTCAGGTTTATCCG
>JAGQGZ010000107.1 GCA_020432105.1 Dehalococcoidia bacterium
AGTCGCGGCCCGGCTCTGCGCCACCAATGCAGCCGCGGTAATCGGCGAAGCGGAACGGGGCAGCATCGAGCCCGGCAAGTTTGCCGACCTGGTGTTGCTCGATGAGCGATTCGAGGTTGTTGCGACGGTGTGTGCCGGTCGCGTCGCCTACCTGCGGCCGGGAGACGAGCGCCGCCACTCCGCCTGACCGTGCAGCAGCGACCTCAGCGTCCGGATTGATTCCGGGAGGCGCGGGCCGTACCACCAGATGATCTTGCCATCGATGATCTGCGTGGGTGCTATCGCGGAAAACGCCGGGATGTGCCGCTCCTGGAAGTGGAACGGTTCGTCGGGCAGGAGGATGTGGTCGGGGCGCTGTGCGGCGACGGCTTCGAGGGAGACCTCGGGATAGCGTGAGAGATGGCCGAAGACATTCAGGCCGCCCGCGCAGCGCAGGAGATCGTCGCCGAAGGTGTTGCCCGCCATGGCCATCAGTGGGCGCCACCAGGTAGCGACGAACACCCGAACCACCGGGGGATCAGACGAGAGCTCGGCTTCGATTGCGCTTGCCAGTTCGTCTGCCGGGCCCGTGCGGTTGAGGATCGCGCCGAGCATTCCGACCATGGCGGCGGCCTCGGCAACCGTGTTGGGGTCGGTGACGATGACACGCAGGCCGGCAGCCTCGAGGGCCTCGACGTCCTCGCGGCGGTTCTCTTCCTTGTTGGCGACCACCAGCGTCGGTTGCAGGGCGATGATGGCGGCAACGTCCGGATCCTTCGTGCCGCCGATAGCAGGAACGGTGGCCACGAGATCTTCAGGATGGGTGCAGAACCGGGTTCGCCCTACGAGCTGATCGCCGGCGCCGAGCCAGGCCACGAGTTCGGTGAGACTGGGCACCAGAGAGACGATGCGTTCCACAGGTCGAGCCTACAGGGCGGTTGAGGTCACCTGCTTACGGCCCGCCATGAACGACCCCATCGGCCAGAGAGTCGTCGGGCCCCTCCATGCGGCGCTCGTTTGGCCGCGCGGCACAGTCTGCGGTCCTGTTGTGGCGCCGGCCGAACTTTTCCGTGCTTAGGCGGTGAACCGGTGGCCTGCTAACCGCTTCCTGACCGCATCGGGGAATGGAATCGGAGAGCGGTCCCTCGGCTATGCTAGAAGTGCAGCCTCTTAGCTGGCCGGAGCCGATGTGACTCGTCAGCTCACAGCTATCATCGAACGCGAAGGCGATGGATATGTCGCGTCTGTCCCGAGCTTGACATCGCCAGCCAGGGTGACACGGTCCCGCAAGCACGCGCCAATCTCCAGGAGGCACTGGAACTCTTCTTCGAAACGGCGTCATCGCAGGAGGTTGTGTCGCGCTTGAGGAACGGGACCTACATAACGCGTTTGGACGTGGCTGCTCCCTAGGTGTACTGAACCGGGAGGTTGTTGACCCGGCTGATGGGAGGGAGACCTCCAAGAGCAGTGTGTTGGCGATGGTGATTGTACGTGTGGAGCCAGTGTTTGGAGGGCAGCGGTCTCAGGCGGTCCTTGCTAGGTGTACTAAGCACAGAGGTTGTTGACAGGAAGAGGTGAACGGAAGGGACCTCCGCAGGAACGTGTGGTGAGCAAACAATCACACAGGTCCAGGGAGGTCCTCATGCACCGTAACGCGAGACTGACTCCTGTGGGACGACGGGTACTGGTTGAACGGATCACCGCAGGCCGTCCGGTCGCCCACGTCGCCGCTGAGATGGGGGTATCGCGCCAGACAGCGTATCGCTGGTGGCGACGCTTCCGGGCAGAAGGTGAGGCTGGTCTCGAAGACCGACCGAGCCGCCCGCTGCACAGTCCCAAACGCACCTCAGCACCAGCGATGCGGAAGATTGAGCAACTCCGCCGGCAGTGGAAGCTGGGACCTGTCCGTATCGCCTATCGCTTGGGGATGGCTCCTTCGACGGTCTACCGGGTGCTCTGCCGCCTGGGCCTCCAGCGGCTCAGCTGGCTTGACCGGCCCACGGGGCGCACCATCCGCCGTTACGAGCACGCACGACCTGGCGACCTGGTGCATATGGACATCAAGAAGCTCGGTCGCATTCGCCCGGGCGGCGGCTGGCGGATCCACGGCCGAGGCAACGCCCCACGGCCCGGCAAGGCGGGCTTTGCCTACATCCACTCTGCTGTCGATGACTACACCCGTCTTGCCTACAGCGAGGTCCTGGACGACGAGCGAGCCGAGACTGTCGTTGCTTTCTGGGCCCGCGCCCAGGCGTGGTTTGCGGAGCGGGCGATTGCCGTCCAGGCGGTCCTCACCGACAACGGTCCTGCCTACTGCAGTGGTCTCTTCGCCCGCGCTTGCGTCGAACTCGGGACACGACACCGTCGCACCCGCCCCTATCGACCTCAGACGAACGGCAAAGTGGAACGTTTCAACCGCACCTTGCTGGAGGAGTGGGCCTATGTCCGCCTCTACCGCTCGGACGCTTCCCGCACCGCTGCCCTCCAACACTGGCTCCACACGTACAATCACCATCGCCGACACACTGCTCTTGGAGGTCTCCCTCCCATCAGCCGTGTCAACAACCTCCCGGTTCAGTACAGCTAGCCGTCTAGCGCTTCTCGGACGCCATAGGCACGGAGTGTTGCCGAGAAACGCGCAACGTTCTGGGAAAGCATCACAAGGTCGTGGCGTTCCCCGTCGCGACCCCGAACGTGTGCGCGAAACAGCGCTTCAGGCTGAAACCCAAGCGTGCGAAAGACACCGATGGCCTGCTTCTGATCCGGCGTCATTTGAGCTACGACCTTTTCGATACCAGCCGCCCAGGCAATTCGTAGTGCCTCCTCTGTGAGACGACGCCCGACTCCTTTCCCCCGCGCCATCGGAGCGACTAGAACCCGGAGCTCCGCCACATGTCGGGACCAAGGCAGTCTTCCTCGATCAACGGTTCCATAGCCGACGACGTGTTCATCCGCATCGACCAACAACAACGTGGTCACATCCCCTGCCTGGATCGTTCGAATCCACTCTGCAACTTGGTCGCCCCGGGTAATATCCCGACGTAAGAACACGAGATCGTGAGGTGGCAGTGATCGTGCGAAACGCAGCACCCTCTCTTGGTCGGAGGAGTCCATCAGGCGCATTCGAATAGCTGCGCCGTCGAGTACGCCGGTCGCCGGGTAGCGCTCCTCGCCGCTGTGGAACGTCAAACTGAACGAATCGAGAGCCATTGATCGAGCTTTGGCCACAAACGATACAGCGCATTTCCGCCGGCGACGAGACTGGCGTGTCCTCCCCGCAGCATGAATTCCGCCTTATCCTGCGAACCCACCATTTCGATGAGCTGGCGGCTCGAAGCCGCGGGGACGATATGGTCGTGCTCTGCCGTCGCATGGAAGATCGGCACCGTAACGTCCGCCAGAAGGACAGGCTCCTTCCGCAATCTCAACGTGCCGTTGACTAGCCCGTTGTCCCAGAACAGGTCCCGCACCAACTGCCGAAAGCATTCGCCAGGAAATGGGATCTGATCAGCCGCCCAGCGATCGAACATCATGAACGACTTAACGTGCCGGTCGTCGCGCATGCGATCGAAGATCTGAAGGGGACTTGAGATTCGTCCAGTCGGGCGCAGCATGTCGAAGGCCGAGAGGAGTAATTCAGGCGGTACGTTTCCAAGTGTGTCGACCACCCGGTCAACGTCGAAGTAGCGCTCGTCGGTCCACGCTGCGAAGAGGCCCATCTCTTTGAAGTTCACAGGCGTCGTTAGGCAAGCGAGCGCTCGCAGCGGTTGCTCTGGATGCGTCGCCGCATGAAGCAGCGCTAAAGTACCGCCAAGGCAATACCCGAGCATCGTCAGGACATCTACACCGCTTTCCTCAAGCACGGCATCGATGCAGGCCGGTATCAATTCAAACACGTAGTCCTCTAATCGGAGCCGCGAGTCTTCCCGGCGCGGAACGCCCCAATCAATGAGGTAGACGTCGTACCCCTGCTTCACGAGAAACTCAACCATGCTCTGCCCGGGCGTGAGGTCGAGGATATAGGGCTTGCTCACTAACGAAGTGACGATCAGCAAGGGCGCCCTGTAGATCTCGTCCGTCATCGGACGGTAGTGATAGAGCTTCAGGGTTCCGCGGGCGAAAATAGTGTCCTTCGGCGTGGCACCGACGTCAGCGTCATCAATAGAGAAGTACTCAAGGCCGACGAGTCCGCGGCGAAGCGCATGTTCGACGGTCTCCCGAATCCTCGCGCCAGCCTCAGGGCTCGGTGCACTGTCCGTCTTGCTCATCGCCTATCCCGTCCCCGTTATACCGGTTCAATCCGAATCGTGCCACGCTCTGCAATATCGCCAGTTACGCCTTCGTTAAGATTCAGCCTGGTTCTGCGGTCTCTTCGTCCGGCTCGGCTTCGAAGCCTCGGCAGTGTCGCGCGGGGCAGCGGCCCGAAGCAACGCGGCCTCAATGCTGGCAAGCCTGTTCTCCATCGAGATCAGCCGTTCGCCTAACTCGAGCACGTCCGTCCGAGAAGGGACGTTCATCGCCATGAAGTACGAGCCCATGGCCTCGCTCATTGTTTTCTGGAAGTGGAGGAAGACGTCAAGATTCCGGCCGAGCCCCTCGCTGAACCCGTCCGTACCCATTACCGAGTTGATATACTCGTTCCACTGGCGGTCCCACTGGCTCTGCCAGTCTCGCCAGGAGTCGCCGAGACTTCCGGATGTGCTGTCGGCCATTGCGAGTCCACCTCCCGTGCCAAGTCTGGCCATTATAGTGCGCTGCTAGGCTGGCTCCCGAAGTCGTTCGGCAATCACACGGTAGGCACAAGCACTCGCTACGATCCCGTAGTGGGTCGTTGCAATACCCGTGTTCAACTCCGGTTCGCTTTCCACACAGCTCGTCGGATCCACGAGGCCATCGAATTCCGCGTAGAGCGCGTAGCGGCGGAATTGGGCAGGCCCAGGGCTCAGCATGTTCCGGGTGAAACTGCAAGTACAATGACCCGTGTAACAGGCCGGGCCCACGTTCGGCGTAAGCGTCGTCCCTGCACGGCTTCGGACCGCCGCCATGGCGTCCATTAGCATCGGGTGCACGTACGCGATGTCATTGAACGGGCCCGCAAGCGAGATCACCGCGTCGACCAGGTCCGGCTCTTCGAGTGCCACACTACGGGCAATCAATGCGCCAAGGCTGTGTCCGACCAAGCGAACTGGCCGGCCCGTCTCTCGCGCCGCCCTTCGCGCCACACGGAGCAATTCAACGGCGGAAACGTCCGGGCAGTCGGTATTCAAGCCGAGCTCTGAGTAGTACGGCTGGTATCCAATCCGCGCCAACCAGAAAAACAGCTCCGACAAGGACATGTCATGGCCGAAAAAGCCCGGGACCACAATGACCGGCTCGCCCTTCCCTCGGGGTACGCCAAGGCCGTAGTACACCGGGGAAGCATGCAGTGCCAGCCAGTCGACGCCGGACCACAGCTCGTTCCAGATTGGAGTACTCTGCGGCCGTACTGAGTGGTCGCTGCGATACAGCTCGCTCAAAGCTGGCCCGGCGCGTTCGGCCTCAATCATTGCTCTCTCTATACACCATCGAACGTCTATGGCGGTTTCGTCACTTTGCGGCAAACTGTCGCGCGAGGCAGCCTCGTAGCTCGATGTGCTTCCCTGTGCCATCACGACCCAGCCAACGCCCTCCGTGTGTTGCCCTCGTGACCCACTGGAACACCACGCGATCATTCGCCGCCCCAATCCACTGGATCTCCCGGTCATAGTCCGGTAATGCCCTGTGCATTGGTGCGAACCCCGCCAGGTCCTGCGCCCTGGAATTCGAGATGAGTACACCGTTCCAGTACGTCTTCATGTCCTCGGCCCAGGGCGCAAACGTTCCCTCAAGGTCATGCCGGTTTTCCGAGGCCACCATTTCGCGGACGAGCTGGATGGCTCAGTCGGCGGCGGTCACGGTTGGCGGGACCCCGCCGGGTTGGGCCGCCCAGTCCAGGCCACCCCCTGCGAGAATTTGCCGCCAGTAACCTCGTACATCGTGAATGCATATACCGCGACCTTTGTGTCCTTCGGGCCGAAGCGTTCATCGCCCCCGACATTCGTGCCCGTCCACAGTTCCTCGATCCCGAACCAGTCTCCCTCAGCAGCCATCACCTTCAAGACCGTTGTCCTGCGGTCGGGGCAGGCAGCGGTCGCTCGCTGCTCGAGCTCGTACATCGCGGCGCGGTCATGCGTGATCCCCTGAACAGGCCGGTACGCCTCGAAGTTGTCTGCATACAGGTCGATGTAGTGCTCGAAGTCGCCGTTGTAGGCTTCCTCGTGGCGTCTTGCCATCTGGCTGGCTTCCTCGATGTCCACGGGTCGCTCCTTTCTTCACCTGAAATCCGTGTCTGCCGGGTCCCTCCGCGCATTCACGCCAGGAACTCCGCGAATGCCTGCTGGTCTACTGGAATTGTCTCCCCCTCGATGACAAGCCCGTCTTTGATGCGGTAGCGATAGGCCTGGTGACTGTCGTACGTTCGCCCGTCGGGACGGGAGCCTGTGACCTTCTGGTACATCAGGACGTGCTCATCGTCGGCCAGCACGATTTCAGGCGTTGCCTTCAGCGTGCCGCCGGTCAGCTCCATGATGCGAGCGAGTACCGCCGCCATCGCCTCCCAGCCCCGGTATTCGCCGCTCACGGACGCCCTGCCGCGAACCGTGTAGGTGAATTCGGGATGCGCGACTCTACCCATGGCCGCGATGTCTCCGCGGTTGAACGCCTCCATTGCCTCCCGGACCCGCTGGATAGATTCTGCTGCCGTCATTGCTGTTCCTTTCTGCGTGCTCGCGTTTACCAGGCTACGTCCGCGACGCCAGCCCACCAGGACTCGACGAAGCGTCCGTCTTCAACTCGCCACACCTGCACTGAGCCGGGGACTCCCTCACCACTCACTATCACTCCGACCATGTCGCCGCTGGCGAAGGCCCGGTACGGCCAGGACGAAATACCCTCAGGATGGGAATCGTAGTAGCGCTGCAGCCTTGCCCCATGCTCTTCGGCCGTGAGTTCGAACGTCCCGGTGGCCTCATGGCGTATGAACACCGGTCCGCACAACTGCGGCGCCAGTTCGGCAAACCTCCGCTGCCCGTACATCTCCGCGTACCAGCGGCGAAGGAGCTCCTTGTTGGCTTCGGGGTCGCCCTCACCGGCCGCAGCCCGGATCGGCCAAACCGCCGGTGCGACAGCGCTGAGCCACGTCTCAACCAGCCTGCCTCCTGCAACCCGGTAGACCTGAACGCCACTCAATGTTCCGCCCGGCGCGCCGGGCGCCACCCAGACAACGAAGGCGGTGTCGCCCTCGGCAAAGGCTTCATACTCCCACTGGATTACAAAGCCACGGGCATTCAACTCGTCACGGATCTCCTCACCGGTGACGACGCGCGTCGCCGATGGCTCGTGGCGGATGTATTCCGGTCCGGCGAGCTCTGTCACTCGCCTCCAGTCGCCGCGCTGCCCGTACCAGGCATGGACGACGGCGAGGGTCTCCTCGGCAGCCGTAATGGCCATCACTTCACCCTATCCAGGAACCGGCGCAGCCCGCCCACACTCTCCTGCACGTGCACCATCCGGGCGGTTATGTGGTCTCCAGGCGCTCCGAGGAACTCAACGCCGGGAATGGAAGCCGCTAGGGTTCGCATCGCCTCGAAGCAGCCGTCATCGTGTCCAGCCCAGAGCAGCATCGGTATCCCGGCTCCCTCCATGGCAGGCCGGACACCGCTGACGTCTGCGAGCGCTTCCCAGGCGGCGGTCAGGCCGGGGCGAACCTCGTCGGTGATCCAGGCCGCCAACTGCGGCGCCGCTTCCCTTGCCATTTTGACCACTTGGTTGAAGTCCATGGGTGGCTGGCGGGCCATCCCTCCGACCGGGTCCCAGCCCCCGATAGTCAGCGACAGCAGCCTCGGCTTCTGGAAGAGCAGCATCCCCGTCCCAATCCAGCCCCCCATCGAATAGCCCACGTAGTGCGCTCGCTCGATGCCTTCCGCATCGAGGACTGCCACCACGTCACCGGCCCGGGCCTCCCGTTGGTACAAGGATGCGTCGGTCGGCTTGTCGCTGTCCCCGTGTCCGAGCGAATCCACGCACACGACCGTGTACGCGTCCGCCAGCCGCTCGACATACCCGGCCTGGTGCCAGGTCAGCCGGTTGCTGAGCAGCCCATGCTGCAAGACGACGGCCGGGCCGCTCCCCGTCACGTCGTACGCGATGCACTGTCCTCGATGTGTTGCCGTCTTCATGGGATAGACCTCCTGTGTTTCTCCTTCCGCTGATAGCCGTGACCGTTTGTCATCCCGTCTGTCGTGGCGGCTCTCCGTCCAGGACGTGCATGCCGGGGAACATCCTCCACGACACGATCAGGCTATCGTGGAATTCGAAAATGTGGACCTGTTCCTGCCGTGTGCGTGAGTCCGCGGGCAGGCCGTGAAGCGCCTCGTTCAGGGTGGCGAACTCCGTCGCCTGGTAGCAAACGGTGTGCCCTTCGGCGACCACGGTGTTGGTGGCGAACCGCAGGTCGCGGGCATGGCCATATGCAGGCCCCAGGAATGCCCGTAGTGCTCCCTTCCCGTCCCAGCGCAACCACCGTAGCGTCTCGTGTGTCGGCGCGACCTCGAACACAACTGACTCCGCGCAGACATCAAGGAGCCTATCGAGCGCACCTCGAGAACCGTCGAAGCTCTCGAAGACGCGCAGGACGCTGTCCCTGAGGGCACTTGCCGCCATGGCGGCCTCCTCGCAGAGAGTCGTTGTCGCGACGCGCTCTTTGTACGCCGCCACGGTAAAGATGACAACCGGTATGACCGCAATCCCGGTTCGACGTCCGCCGGGATCCGCCCGTGCCGCTTCTCTACCCGCGGCCGAATGTCGGGGCGCGTGAACCTCTAGCCGCGGTTCTCGGAGACGCCTCGCAGCACGAAGGCCCTATCCCGTCTCGTCCGGCTCGAAGTCGAAGGGGCTCACGAGGTCCAGTTCGTTCGCGATCTCTTACGGGGCGGGGACAGCCTCTTCGCCCCCATCAGGGGGCCGGCTCTGTCTGAGCTGTCACCAGGCTCGCTCCCAGCTCATCCGGTGTTGTCAATAACGATGCCAACTCCGGTGTGTTGCCGAAACGAATCGATCAATCCGTCGGCCACACCGTAGATCGCGACGAAATCGAACCGTCGTCGAGTCCCAGCCGGCAGCCCGTTCGCGGCATCCGTGAGCGTACTGGTCCAGGACGCCTCCACGACGACGGTGTTGCCCTCAGCCACCACCGAACGCGTTGCTGACTCGCCCTGGGCACGCGTCGCATACACCGCGCGATAGAGCTTCCGCGCCTCCTCTTTACCCTCGATGCGGAGCCATGACGGAGACTCCGCCGATGGCGAGAACTCCCACACCGCTTCCTCGGCGAAGTACTCCAGGTACCGGTCGATGCCCGGGATTGTGCCGTCGAAGCACGCGCTAGCTTCCAGGACTACTTCTTTGGGGGTCATCCGGCTCAACCTCCGATTGTCACGGCCCGGCCACGCCGCTCGCGGCGGTAGTCGTCTCGCCCGGCTCGAAGTCGAAGGGACTCTTCAGGTCGAGTTCCTTCGCAATCTCACGCATGGCGGGGACAACCTCTTCGCCCATGAGGCGGAGGCTGCGCATGGCATCGTCGTGGGTCATCGAGCCGTCGCCGTCCCAGAGGAACATGCTGCCGGGGCGCAGGTACTCCATCACCTGGCGGATCTTCGGGATCACCTGTTTTGGCGTCCCCGAGATGATCGACTGCGCCTCCAGCAGTTCGCGATAGTTTTCGTCGACATCGACATGCCTGGTGGCCGAATCCAGCACCAGCGGCTTGTATGCCGGGCCACCCTCCGTGACGGTCTGCCCGCGTGATTCAGCGACGTGGCGAACACCGCCTGTGGGCAGCAGGTTCCGGCGATCGGTCATCCCCGGCAGATCCTGGATGTACTTCCGTGTGTCGCCGCGACTG
>JAGQGZ010000108.1 GCA_020432105.1 Dehalococcoidia bacterium
CAGCGAGAACAAGGCCAAAAACGGCGGTGCCGTGTATGCGGTCCAGGGCTCAGTGCACCTCCTCGAGTCAACCTTTTCGGAGAACTCGGCCATCACCGGTGGCGCCATCTACAACACGGGCACCATCGAGGTCCTCAACTCCACCATCTCGGGCAATGAAGGTGGTGGCCTGTTGAACGAGGGCGACGCTACCGTGCGCCATGCGACGTTCGCCGACAATGCCAGTGTTGGCGTCGCCGGGATTCTGAATACTCCCTCAGCTTCGCTGAGCATCGCCAACACGGCGATCGCGACCGGTGAGTTCGGCGTCAACTGCGAACTCAATGGCACCGTCAACGGTCCGCCGGGCTCGAACCTTTCTGACGATGGCTCGTGCGACGTTCCCGCCTTTGTGAAAGTTGAGGCCCTCCTCCTGGGACCATTGGCCAACAACGGCGGTCCGACGTTCACGCATCTGCCTGCGACTGGAAGCCCGGTGATCGACGCCGGCAACCTCGGCACCTGTCTCAGCGACGACCAGCGGGGAGAGCCCCGGCCCACGAACGCCGGGTGCGACATCGGCGCCGTGGAAGTCGAAGAAGTGCCGTTCGTGCCGGCGGGGGACCTCTTCCTGCCGAACCTGGCGGCCCAGGTGGATCACCCGTAGCGAATACCTCGCGACACTATCTGTCGCGGCGGCAGACGATGATGGGGGCCGGTGGAGTCATAACCACCGGCACCATGAACACTTCGTCAAGCTTCCTGCTACGCGACCATAATCCGTTGAGCGTCTAGGATGGGCGATATACGTTGCCCCTCCGCGTTGGTGGACGGGCCACCTTCGATAACCCGAGGAATACCATGAAAGTCGTCTTTTTCGAGGACGTCGAGGGCACAGCGCTCGTCGGCGATGTGAAGGAAGTGAAGAACGGGTTCGCCCGCAACTTCCTCTTGCCTCGCGGACTCGCAGGCCCGACCACGCCCACCAACCTCCAGCACGCCAATGCTCTGGCCCAGAAAGAAGCTCGCCGCCAGGAGAAGCTGGATGCCGATGCAAAGGTCCACGTCGA
The DNA here is from genome assembly GCA_020432105.1 of Dehalococcoidia bacterium. Taxonomy (GTDB): domain Bacteria; phylum Chloroflexota; class Dehalococcoidia; order Tepidiformales; family Tepidiformaceae; genus JAGQGZ01. The sequence goes on from JAGQGZ010000108.1 coordinate 1,050, forward strand.
CCGCCTTGAGGGTTACACCATCACGCTCGAAGCGCGCGTGGGCGAGACGGGCCGCCTCTTCGGCTCCATCACCAACCGTGACATCGCCGAGGAACTGACCGCAAAGTCCGGTGTCGAAATCGATTCGGTCAACGTCTTGCTGCCCGAGCCAATTCGCGACCTTGGCCCCCGTCCTGTGACCGTCAAGTTCACCCGCAACGTCAGCATCGACGTCAACGTCGACGTTGTCCCCGACGAAGAGTCGAAACCCGTTGTGGAACGGCTCCTGGCCGAACAGGCGGCGAAGGAAGAGGAAGAGGCCAGGCGTGCTGCCGAAGCTGCCTTCGCTGCTCGTGAACAGGCTCCTGCCTCGATCGTCGCCGCCGCTGAAGCTGCCGAAGCAGCCCAGGCTGCTGTCGCAGTCAGCGATGACGACGTGCCATCCGAGGACGAAGACTCCGAAGAATAATCCTTGCCGAAGGAGGTAACCCGGGCCTGCTACTCGCCGCAGCGCCGGTCTTACCACCGGTAGCGGGTCCTCCTCCACCGCATGACTTTACCTGCCCTCGAAGGACTACCCCCGCACGACATCGAGGCTGAGGAAGCCGTCCTTGGTGCCCTCCTGGTCAACCAGGAGGCCATCTTCCATGTCACGCCCATCCTCAAGCCTGTCGACTTCTTCCGCGAGAAGAACGGCTGGATCTACGAGGCTTGCGTCGACCTCTGGAATCGCGACGAAGCGATCAACCAGATCACTGTCGCCCACGAACTCGCCCGCAAGGATCGTCTCGAGGAGTCAGGCGGACAGGTCTACCTGACCGACATCATCCGCTCGCTCCCGACCAGCGAAGGCGTCGAGTTCTATGCCAACCTCGTCAAGCGCGACGCGACCTACCGGGGCCTCATCCATTCGGCGACCGGGATGATTCAGCTCGCCTACCAGGCGCCACCGGACCTCGACGCGGTCATCCGCCGCTCCGAGGAGATGCTCCACCGCCTTCGCGACGGCGAGAACTTCCGCGACTTCGTCCACATCAGCCAGCTCCTCCAGGCCTACCTGGAGGAGGATGCCGAGGCCATCCAGCGGCAGGCGCTGGGCGCCATCAATACCGGCTTCCACGACCTCGATGTGCTCCTCGGCGGCCTCAAGCGCAACGACCTTGTCATCATCGGCGCCCGGCCCAGCGTTGGTAAGTCCAGCTTCGCCCTCGGTATCGCCCGCAATGCCGCCATCGTTCAGAACGCCAGCGTTGGCTTCTTCTCCCTCGAGATGTCGGCCGAGCAGCTCGCCATCCGGCTGCTAGCTTCCGAATCCGGCGTTGATGGCACGCGCCTGCGCCTCGGCCAGCAGACCGAACTCGAAGAGCGCCGGATCATCCGTGCCACCGGCGAGCTCTCTGAGGCCAACATCTGGTTCGACGATTCACCGGTTCTCAGCGTCGCGGAGCTACGGGCCAAGGCTCGCCGGCTTGCCGGCGAGCGCAGCCTCGACCTCATCGTCATCGATTACCTCCAGCTCATGCAGGCCGATTCGGTGAGCAGCAGCCGTGAGAACCGGGTGCAGGAAATCAGCTTCATCTCGCGGATGCTCAAAGGCATCGCCCGTGAGCTTGATATCCCCGTTATCGCCCTCGCCCAGCTTTCCCGCGCCATCGAAAATCGCCACCCTCGCACGCCGATGCTCTCCGACCTCCGCGATTCCGGTTCCATCGAACAGGATGCCGACGTCGTCATGTTCCTCAGCCGCGAAGAGATGTACGTGACGCCCGAACAGTGGGCCCAGCAACACCCCGACATGCCAGAGAGCGCCTACCCCCGTGGCGTGGCCACCGTCCATGTCGCCAAGCACCGCAACGGCCCCACGGGCGATGTTGAGCTCCGCTTCCGCCATCGGCTTGCCCGCTTCGAAGACTGGGTGCTGCACACACCGGGCGGCCCCGCCCCAGAGGATGACTTCGAGGACTTCCAGTAATGCCCGGCGACCGTTTCGAAGGCTTTGCATCGGCTTCCACGGGAACTGCCATCCCAAACCTCTTCTTCAGCCGCATTGCCCCCACGCTGAGCGGGCCGGATGCTTTGCTCGCCTTCCTCTGGCTGGCGAAAGTCAGCCAGGCTGTCCGGGGTACCGTCCGTGCGGCAACCGCCGAAGACATCTGGCTTGACGACGGCGCAGCAGGAGCCTTTGAGGCACTCGGTTCCGGTCGCGACGGCCTTGATGCCGGCCTCAAGGAATGCGTCGAGAAGAAGGCAACCCTTGCCCTTGACCTGGCTGGCCCCGGGGGACCCACGCGCTATTTCTTCGTCAACACCCCCGAATCTCGCCGCACTATTGCCCGGATCAAGGCCGGTGAGATTCAACTTCGCCCGTCAACTATCCCGGTCGAGCGGGAAGTGGCGCCGTCGGCACCCGCCATTTTCAAGCTCTACGAAGAACACTTCGGCACGCTAACGCCGTTCGTCGGCGACCGCCTCCTGGAGGTGGCCGCAACCTACCCGGAGGCCTGGGTGGAAGAGGCTGTGCGCGAAGCAGCACTTGCCCGCGCCAAGAATTGGCGCTACGTAGAACGTGTCCTTGATCGCTGGACGCGGGAAGGGAGGACCTATGAAACGCCTGGACGAAATACTCTCGAGGAGCAAAAACAGCGGTTTCTCGGCGGCCGCTATGGCCACATCGCCAGGTCTTCCTGATACCGACACCGGCTGCAAGATCTGCGGCGGTGCCGGCTTCGTACGGCGTGAACGGCCGGTCGATGATCCGGCCTTCGGGAGGGCCGAACCCTGCGAGTGCGTCCTTCAGGAAGAGGCTGATGTCCGGCGTGCACGCCTTGAGCGCATCGGCAACCTTACGGCCATGGCTCGCTATTCCTTCGAAGCCCTCACCCACGATAGCGAGCAGCTCTACGGCGTCATCGAAACCGCCAGGAGCTGGGCCGCCGAACCCGCTGGCTTCCTCACTATCACCGGCCCCAGCGGGTCCGGCAAGACCCACATCGCCGCCGCCATCGCCAATCGGCGAATCGAACTCGGTGAACCTGCAAGCTTCATGGTCGTCCCCGACCTCCTCGACCACCTCCGTGCTGGCTACGACAACGAAGATGCCGACCTCAGCTACGCCAACATCTTTGAACAGGTGCGCAATGCACCGCTGCTCATCCTTGATGACATCGATGCCGCAGCGGGCACCCCCTGGGCCCGTGAGAAGCTCTTCCAGCTGGTAAACGGACGTCACACCGACAATCTTCCGACCGTGTTCACCGCCGCCTCGCTCGCGAGCCTCGACGATCGCCTCCGAACGCGGCTCGCCGACGTTCGCTCTGCACGAGTGCTGGCAATCCCCATGGCCACGGAACAGCCGTTCAGAAGCGTTGGCGGAATGTCACTCGAGCGTCTCGGGCGTCTCCAGTTCCGTACCTTTGATCCCCGCGGCACCGGCCTGAATGCCGAAGAGCGGGCGTCGCTCGAATCCGCTCTCCGTGCCGCGAACGACTACGCCGAGAATCCGGAAGGCTGGTTCATCCTCCAGGGCACCAACGGCTGCGGGAAGACGCACCTCGCCGCCGCCATCGCCAACCGGGCACTTCGTGATGGTCGCGCGGTGTTCTTCGCCGTCGTCCCCGACTTTCTCGACCATTTGCGCAAGACCTACGCCCCCGGCCGTGATGGCGCCGACGATATCTTCGACGAAGTTCGCGAGGCCGACCTCCTCATCCTCGACGATCTCGGCGCGCAGAATACCTCGCCCTGGGCCCACGAGAAGCTTTACCAGGTGGTGAACTACCGTACTGTCGCCGGGCTACCCACGGTGGTTACCACCGACCGTGCCCTCGACGAACTCCAGGCTGCTCATCCACGAGTGTTCGCACGCATTGCCGACCCTGCCGTAGGTAGCGTCTGCCTCATCCTCGCCCCCCACTACCGCCTTGGCCGGGGCAATTCTTAGCGGCCGGTTCCCGGCTCCACGTGCGCTTCCGGTGGCAACGCGTGGCCGCGCCGGTTCATCCAGTCCCTCAGCGCCCAGTTCGTGGTATCGAATGCCAGTTCCGGCCACGGGATTTCTTGCGGCCTGAACCAGCCGATTTCCAGTGATTCCTCGCCGACCGACCCACGGCCGTTCGCGATCCCTTCGTACACAACGACGACCACACCCGGGCCCGTGCGTGTGTAGACGCCAAGTAGCGAGAGTTCACTCACCGGGAGGTTCGCCTCTTCCATCGTCTCTCGCGCAGCCGCCTCCTCAGCCGTCTCGCCCACATCCATGTAACCGCCGGGAAACACCCACGTGCCAATGCGCGGCTCGATCGCCCGGCGTACCAGCAGCAGGTCGCCCCGCGCATCCACGGGAATGACACCCGCAACCGGCCGCGGGTTGAGGTAGTGGACAAACCCGCAGTCCATGCAGACGAACCGTCGCAACCGGTCACCTTCCGGCACGGCGGTGGTCAGACGCTGACCACAGTGCATGCAGTACCGGCTGAACGAATGCGGATGCTGGGTCACGTCAATCCCCAGTCGCGCCGGGGCGTTGCAGGGCCAGCGACTCCGGCCCCTCGATCCATTCCTCGCCGTCCGTCCACACTTCCTTCTTCCACACCGGAACGCGCTTCTTCACCTCGTCCACAAGCCACTTGCCGGCGGCGAAGGTCTCTGCGCGGTGGCCCGCACTGATCGCAATCAGCAGGCTCGTTTCACCGATCTCCAGCCTGCCCGTGCGGTGATACAGGGCCACCTTCTGCAACCCAAATTGTTCGACGGCCTCCTGCCCCAGGTTCGCCATCACCTTTTCGGCCATCTCGGGGTAGGCATCATATTCAAGGTAGGCCACATCGCGACCCTTGTTATTGTTGCGTACCACTCCAAGGAAAACATCGATCGCACCCGCTGCCGGGTCGGCGACGGCAGCTATCGCTTCATCCGTCGAAAGCTGTTCGCTCTGTACGCGGCTGACCATCGCTATCCTCCCGAGACCGGTGGAATCAGTGCCAGCGTCGTGCCTTCGCTCACCGGTGTCGAGGCACCGGCATACTCCTCATCCAGCGCGTACATCAGGTTTTCCACGAAGGGCTTCAGGACCGGGTACTCATCGACAAGGCGGTCGCGTACGGTCGCCACGGTATCGCCGGGTTGCACAGCCATCGTCGTCCGTCGCAATCCCAGGGCCTGCGCGATCGACGCAAAGAACAGCACAGTTATCACCCCTCGAGTGTACGGGATGGCCACGGCCCTTTGCCGCTTGTCTTGACCATTCATCCAGCGGAAACTCCGCCCGTGGCCGTCACCAGGGTGGAGCTCGAGCGTGTATTCCGGCGTGGCATCAGCCTCACCCTCGATGCCCTTTACCCATCGCGTTGTGTGGGCTGCCATCGCCATGGAACACCGCTCTGCGACACCTGCATCGCTTCTGCCGTTCCCGCCTCCGGCGAAGGCCGCTGCGCAAACTGTGCAGCCGAGTGGCTCGAGCCCGGCGGCTATTGTCCGCGCTGCCTGGGCTGGACTCGCCTCGATGGGGCACTCGCCGCGTTCGAACATGCAGGCGTTGCCCGGAGGTCTGTCCACGCCCTGAAGTACGGCCGCCAGACCATCATCGCCCCGGTCATGGCTGCAGCAATGCGGGATAGGTTCGATCTCACGGGTTTCGATGCCGGTGTTGCCATTCCGCTTCATCCCTCCCGGCGAAAGCGACGCGGATTCAACCAGGCAGACAGGCTGATCCCGCATCTGAGCCTGGCGCCGCTGCCGGGTCAGCTCCTGCGGAGGCGCAAGACGCGGTCTCAGGTCGGTATGAGCCTTGAACAGCGCCGCCGCAATGTCGCGGGTGCCTTCGCCTACGAGGGCGCCGAACTCGACGGCCTCCGCGTCGCGCTCATCGACGATGTCATCACCACCGGAGCCACCGCCGACGAATGTGCGGCGGTCTTGAAGGATTACGGCGCCGCAGAGGTGATTGCGGTTGCCTTTACGCGGATGAGCTACCGCCCGGGCACGCCGGGCATTGAGGACTGAGCTACTTCCGCTTTCCTGCGACCCCCTGCTCGAACCGCACCTCGTCGACAACGAAACGCCGGTGCGTGCCGTTGCCAACCGCATCGACGCCGTCCGTGGCGACCCAGAGGAAGTCGACCTTGCGGCCCTCCACAGCCTCAATCGAGACGGTTGCCGTCACGGTCAGGCCTGCCGGGGTGGCCGCCGTGTGATTGATCACGATCTGGGCCCCAACGGTCATCTGGCCGGGCTCGAGGTGCTCCTGCAGCCAGAGTGCCGCCGCTCGTTCGACCAGTGCCCCAAGCGCCGGCGTGCTGAAGACATCTGGCGTCCCCGGCACGATACCGCTGGCGAAGTGCTCCTTTGCCACCACCACCGATTCCTGGCGTGAATCTCCTGCTTTCAGGTCGCTGACCGGCATATTCTTCTCCCTGTTATCGGCGGCGGGCACTCCCGCGTGATGGCGCCTACAGTACACTTTTCTGCGCATGGACCTCGAATCTGGTCTGCAGGCCACGGCGGCGATCGCCGCCGCTACCGCCCTCGGCCAGGTGGTTACCCGTCGTTTCCCAATCCCCCTGCCCGTGTTCCTCCTCGCCACCGGGCTCTTGCTCGGCAACGATGGCCTCGGAGTCGTCCGTACCGATGAACTCAGCGACTTCATAGGTATCACCCTTGCCATCGCTGTCGCCCTGATCGTCTTCGAAGGCGGGACGCTCCTCAGCGTGCAAACCCTGCGCGTCCTCGCCCCGGCCGTCAGGAATATCGTGCTCCTCGGTCTCGTTATCACACCGCTCGTCGGGATGATTGCGGTAGCGGTCTTCCTCGATTTCCCCTGGCGCGTTGCTGCCCTCTTCGGCGCTCTCGTCTCCGTCACCGGCCCCAGCGTCATCACGCCGCTGCTTCGCTCCGTGCGTGTAAGCGATCGTCTGCGGGCCATCCTGATGGGTGAGGGCGTGATCATCGACCCCTTTGGCGCCCTCCTCACCCTCGTCCTCCTCCAGATCGCTACAGCGGACTCGTTCGATCCGGCCGGCCCGACGAACTGGGTCATCGTCAGGGTCACCACCGGCGTTGCCGTCGGTGCAGTCGGTGCAGCCCTGGTCTGGGTGCTCCCCAAGCTCGTCCGGCGACTCTCCAGCCGCGAGATTTCGCTCCTCATCATCGGCGCTGCCGTCACGGCATTCGCTGTCGCCGAGTCGATTGCCCATGAGTCTGGCCTGACAGCGATGGTGGTAATGGGCATCGCCCTCGGCAGCCTCGCCATCCCTCATCGTGAGGAGTTCGACGAGTTTCAGGAGTCAATCGTCGCTTTCCTGGTGGCGGCCGTTTACGTCCTCCTCGCCGCAAGCGTCAGTTTCGATAGCATTCTCGATCTCTGGCCCCGGGGCGTGTTCGTCGTCCTCGCCCTTACCCTGATCGGGCGGCCGCTGCTGATCTTCCTCGCAACCTGGCGGTCGGACATCCCCATCCGCGAACGGGTGTTTCTTTCGGCCGTCGCCCCGCGCGGCGTCGTTGCCGCCTCACTCGCCAGCTTTGTCGCTGTCGATGTCGGTGGCGGCCTCGGTGGCGACACCGAACAGTTCATCGCCATCGTCTTCGTCGTGATTCTCCTTACCATCGGGGTACAATCTGTTTATGCGCGTCCCCTCGCCCGGGCCCTCAAGGTCCAGCCGGTGAAAACGGTCATCGCGGGAGCGGGGGGCGTGGGCCTTCGCGTGGCCACCAGGCTGCGCGATGCCGGTCGTCCGGTGACCTTGATAGAGTCCGACGAGGACGCCGCCGTCAGGGCTCGTGAGCAGGGCTTCGAAGTCTTCCTCGGTGACATCGGTAAGGTCGACGTCCTCCGCAAGGCGGGCGTTGCCGAGGCCGACACGTTCCTCCTCTGCACGGCCGTAGACGATCGGGCCCTGCTCGCCGCTCAGCTTGCTCGCTCCACACTTGGTGTGGAAAAGGTCCTAGCCCGGGTTAACGATCCCGAAAACCTCAAGGCCTTCCAGGATCTTGGCGTCACGGTCGTCAGCACCGCCGACGCGATCGCTACAGAACTTGCCCAGCTTGCCGGTGCCTCGCCCCTTTCGGACATCATGCTGCCCGTTGATGCCGACCTCCACGTCGAGCGGATCGTCGTCACGAATCCCCAGGCCCAACGGGCGATCATGTCCCTCGGCGCCCTCCGGGGGACGGTCGTCATCATCGTCCGAAGAGGAGGCACCGCGGTCGTTCCAACGGGCCGCACCAATCTTCAGCTTGGTGACGTCCTCACCGTGATCGGCAACCAGGAAGACATGGAGCGGGCCCGCGTTGGTCTCACCCTCGACCACGCGGCGAAAGCACTCGGTATCTGAGTAAACACCTCCTTTCCGTGGTGACCTTTCCCGGCTCGTTACAATGGCCAGCCTGTGGCCCGGCGTTTGGTCGGGTCGCGAACCTCAGAGTTGGTACCTCATGACCTCTCGCCCCCACGCGCTCTCTGGACCCGCCTCTGAAGCGGCAACGCTCGTCTCTCTCGTCAGGACCGAGGTCCACCGCGTGATCGTCGGGCAGGACACCTTGATCGACCGGCTCCTGATCGGGCTCCTCTGTGATGGACACGTCCTCGTCGAGGGCGTTCCCGGCCTTGCCAAGACCCTCACCCTCTCAACCCTCGCTGCCGCTCTCAACCTCGATAACGTGCGGGTGCAGTTCACCCCCGACCTCCTCCCCGCCGACCTCATCGGGTCGGAAGTCTTCGATGCTCGCAGTGGCCAGTTCACCGTCCGCAAGGGACCGATCTTCGCCAACATCGTCCTCGCCGATGAGATAAACCGTGCACCCGCCAAGGTGCAGTCGGCGCTTCTCGAGGCCATGCAGGAACGCCAGGTGAGTATCGGCGGGACCACCTTCCCCCTCTCCCT
>JAGQGZ010000109.1 GCA_020432105.1 Dehalococcoidia bacterium
ACAAGCGCCCGGAAGACGGCGTCGTGCTGATCGATCAGTCCCGCTGCCGCGGGTACCGCAAGTGCGTCGAGGCCTGTCCTTACAAGAAGTCGATGTACCGGCCGAGCACGCGAACTTCGGAGAAGTGCATCGGTTGCTACCCCCGCGTCGAGGGCAGCGATCCGCTTACTAACGGCCTTCCCATGGAAACGCGCTGCATGAGTGCCTGCGTCGGCAAGATCCGGTTGCAGGGCCTGGTCAACGTGGAGCCCGATGGGCAATGGTCGGAGGATCGGCAGAATCCTCTCTACTTCCTGGTCCATGTTGAGAAGGTTGCACTGCCGCTTTATCCGCAGTTCGGGACACAGCCGAATATCTACTACATTCCGCCCCGGTGGGTCGACCGAAACTACCTGCATCAGATGTTCGGCCCCGGTGTGGAAGAGGCAATCGAGCGGTACTCGAACCCGAGCCGCGAGCTCACCGCTGTGCTCCAGCTCTTCCGCGCGGCACAGGCAATCATTTTCCGTTACGAAATCGAAGAAGGGCCGAAGGTCGGCGAGTTGAACGTGAACGGCGAAATCCGGGAGCTGTTCAACGACACGGCTATCGGCTTCGACAGCGAGGGCAACGAGATTGTCCGGGTTTCGGTCGAGCAACCGTTCTATGAGCGGTCGCAGCCGATCAATTCGATCTAGAGGAGATGCACATGGAAGCGGTAATGGATACCGGCACGGTGGACATTCATCTTGGCCGCAGTTCGGTGTACAGCCTTTTGGCCCTGGCGTACGCCTACCCAACGGCCGAGCGGCTCCAACGTCTCCGCGAAGATGTGGCCGAGGACGTCGGTGAGCTCGGCAAGGGTGTAGTCACCCCTGAAATCGTGGGACCGGTGCTGGAACACCTGGCACTGCCCATCGAGACACTGCAGCGAGACTACGCGTTGGTGTTCACCCACACGGTTTCGCCAGACTGCCCCACCTATGAGTCCGCGTTCAGCGCGCGAGACATCTTTCAACAAGCACAGACGATGGCCGACGTCGCAGGGTTCTACTCAGCTTTCGGTCTCAAAGTTGGCGGTCGCGAGCGTGAACGGGCCGACCACATTACGGCAGAGCTTGAGTTCATGTCGTTCATGGCGCTCAAGCTGGCCTACGCAATTGAATACATGGGGCCGGAGCAGGTCGAGATTGCTCTCGATACGCAGCGGACCTTCCTTCGGGACCACCTTGGTCGGTGGGGCGGTTCGCTGGGGCAACGAACCGCTTCGACGGCCCAGGGGCAGCCGCTCTATCGAGCCGTCGGCGAGCTACTGGAGTCGTGGATCGACGAGGAGTGCAAGCGCCTCGACACGGGCCCCATCGATTACCTGGACGATCCGGCGGTCCCACTCCCCGAACAGGATGACGCGGTCTGCGGGGGGCCGGCAGAGTCAACAGCCTTCATCGGGTTCGATGACATCCAGGAGGTAGCGAAGAAATGAACACCCTGTTCGCAACCCATCCAAGAGCAACATCGGCATTGCTGGTCCTGGGGATCCTCCTCGCCGGCGCTGTGCTCCAACTGCTGAACGCAAATCCGGCGGCCTCTCAGACGGCGGAACTCATAGCGCGAGAGGTCTCCGAGGACCCGGGCCTCGACCCCAATGCGGCGGTCTGGGCGAAGGCTCAGCCTATCGATCTCCAGCTATCCGGGCAGATTGGGCTGTACTCGGCCGGTGGTGGAAGCATCACGTCCGCGCGGGCGGCGGCCGTCCATTTCGAGGGTGCGGTGTACCTGCGAGTGGAGTGGGACGACCCAACCATGGATGACGTGACCACCCGGGTTGAGGACTTCACAGATGCGGTTGCCCTGGAGTTCCCGGCCAAGAGTGCCAGCACGGTACCGTCCGTCTGCATGGGCCAGGCCGACTCCGGGGTCAACATCTGGCACTGGCGGGCAGACACCCAGCAGGCCTCGTTCGATCCGGACGTGGTCTATCCAAACGCCCAGGTCGACGAGTATCCGTCGCGGGATGACCTCTGGTACCCCGCCCGCTACGTGGGCAATCCTGTCGCGACGACGGCGAACGGCCCAATCCAGACGCTGATAGCCCAGGCATTCGGGACGCTCTCACCGGCCGGTGCCCAGGATGTCGCCGGGCAGGGCAGCTACGAAGGCGGCAAATGGGCGGTCGTATTCAGCCGCCCGTTCGCTGCCGCCGCTGAGGACCAGGCAGAGTTTGCCAGCGGGACGACGACGGACATGGCTGTCGCGATCTGGAACGGCTCGGAAGGCGACCGAAACGGCCAGAAGAGCACATCGACCTTCGTCACGCTGCGGCTGGGTTCGGCGCTGGCAGGCGGAGGTGGCGACAATGACGGCGTCATCATCGCTCTCGGGCTTGCCGTCTTCTTCGGCGTCACCGCTCTTGGCATCGGGCTCGCGCTCTACGGTTATGCGGACTCCAGAAGGAGCAGTTGAGATGGCCGCCACCCACACGTCTCCTGGCGTTGTCCGTGATGGCGGGCTCCTGCGCCCGGCCGTGTGGGTGCTTGCGGCCGCCGCCGTAGCAGAGCTCTTGCTGCTCCGCACCTTTTCGCGGACGGCGATGCACATCCCGGACGTGGAATCTCTGCAGTTCGTCTACTCGGCCGGAACCGATCTTGGGCGCTTCGCGTACTTCGTTGCGATTGCCGCCCTGGTACTGGCACCAGGCATGGCACTCTGGTTGACCTGGTCAAGGCGTGATCCAGTACGTGCACTCCTGGCGGTTGGGGTGGTCGCCTACCTGGCGGCGGTTATCCTGACGCCCTTACACGTAGTCCCGGATGGCATAGCCATTGCATTCAGCTTCGGCGCGGTGTTTCTCGTAGCGGTGGGCACCGTCCTGCGAGACGTACGCTTCGCTGCCATCGCAGGACTGGTAGTCCTGGCATTTGGCGCGACGAGCCTCTGGAACTTCGCCCAGACGATGGCGCCGACGGATGGGACATGGTTTGGCCTCGCGGCAGAACTTGCGACCATCGCGTTCGCAGCCGCCGTCCCCTTCGCCTTCCGTGCCCAGTTCGACAGGGTGTCGCTGGCGGTCGGAGTGCTGGTAACGCTCGCCGTCATCGGCTACTTCTCCGGGAACCCATCCACTTCGGGCATACTCCTGCTCTGGAGTGGTGGACTTGGCGGCGTATTGCCGGGAACGGTGTATGCCGTCGCAATTGGCGGCCTGGGCGCCACGGTAACGGCGTTGTCCCGCTCCGGACGTGGCGTCCAGGCGGCGGTGCTGCTGCTGTTCATCTGCAGCGGGACGACACTCCAAAACACGTACCAAACGGGGCTCCTGGTGAGCGCCTTGCTGCTGATCGCAAGTATCGAGGAGCCACTGGCGCACGGACGGTTCGCTTCCGCTGTAGAATCGCGCCGACCACGACCGAACGACGCTGTCACGGCCGCGCCAATACCAGTGCTGAAATGAGGTAAATCCAGTGAAAGCACTCCTCACCCTCGACGGCAGCCAGAATAGTGAGTCGATCCTCCCAACTGCCAGACGGCTTTGCGAGCTGATCCCGGACCTGGAATTGCACATGCTCACTGTGCTCGACCCGAAGTCGGTCCACGGGACCCGTTCGGAGCCGGTCGATGACCCGAAGGGTGCCGCGGCCGGCACAATGTCGATCCGTATTCCCTCTCCACGGGTGGTTGAGACGCCCGGCGAGGCCGAAGAACGGATGCAACGCGAAACGACGGCTTCGATGGGAGCGATCGCGCGGGAATGGTTTACGGGTGAAACCCCTCAGTACCACGTTGAGTGGTCCCGGGACCCGGCGAAGACCATCGTGAGCTGTGCGGACAAGCTGGACGTGGACGTGATCGTGATGGCCACGCACGGCCGTTCGGGGCTTTCGCACCTGCTCGCCGGGAGTGTCGCGGAGGCTGTGATCCGGCGCTCGAAGCGGCCGGTCCTGGTGCAGTGTCCGGCGCAGAGCTGATAGGTATGGCCCCGTCCTGAGGCCGAAGGGCTCTCGGGTCGTAGACACGGAGCGCTGGGCGCTATCCGGACTTCGGTGGAGGGATCCTCCATCCCTCTGTCAGCGCGAGTAGCAGCCCGCTATTGCAGGCGAGACTTCAGCGCTGCGATTCGCCGGTAGGACTCGTCGATCCTGTCTTTGCTGAGCTTCCCTTCGTTGACAGACTGTGCGAGGTGGTCGATGGCCCTGAAGGCCACCACCTCATCAAAGCCGGGGCCATTGTTCCCGTAGAGAAGGATATCGACTCCCGCCCGGATGGCGAGGTCGATCGCTTCTTCGAATCCATAGTTCTCGGTGATCGCGGCCATGGCCATGTCGTCGGAGATTACCGCGCCCTGGAAGCCAAGATCGCGCCTGAGAAGGCCGGTGATTGTCTGTGACGAGAGACTCGCCGGGTGCTCGGCGTCGAGAGTCGCATTAAACACGTGGGCAGCCATAACGAGGTCTTCGAAACCGCCGGCGATCAGTTCCGAGTAGGGCTGGAGCTCACGTTCGGACCATGTGCCGGTGACGTCGACGAATCCGAAGTGAGAATCGCCCGCTGAACTGCCGTGGCCGGGGAAGTGCTTGAGTGTGCAGAGAATCCCGAATTCGTGATGGGCCCGGACGAACTCGGAGGCATGCAGCGCGACGATTTCCGGATCGGCGGAGAAGCTGCGATCAAAGGCGCCGATGATTGGATTGCCAGGGTTCACATTGACGTCGACGACCGGTGCGAAGTTCAGGTTGATGCCGGCGTTTGCGAGTGTGGCAGCGATTCCGACTGCCGCAGCGTAGGTGGTGGCCGGGTCGCCTACGGCACCCAATTGGGCGGCTGAGAACGTTGCGGGGAAACCGTCTTTTGGAGAGAGCCGAGCGACGGAGCCACCTTCCTGGTCGACAGCGATGAACGGCGCCGTTGCGAAGCTCGCCAATTGAACGGTGAGCTCGCGAAGCTGTTGGGGCGAAGCGATGTTGCGCGTGGCACCGTCCAGCGGGAGGTCAGTATCGAACAGGATGGTGCCGCCGAGGTTGCGATCGACGAGGTCACGGGCGATGGGGCTGTCGGGCTCGACGGTGAGTCCACGGAAGCCAACAAGGACCATCTGTCCCAGCTTCTCGGCAAGGGTGGCGCGATCGGCGGGATCCAGGGTTGGACTGGCGAAAGGCGATGACCCGATCGTGGGTGTGCTGGTGCCCGCTCCGGGCTGGCGAGCACGGGAACTGCACCCGAGGCAGGGCAGCGCAGCCGTACCCAGAAGTGCGCCTTTGATAGCCGAGCGGCGGGACACGACCCGGCGGCCAACGTTGCTGCTGGTCACAAGGCAGATGGTAGGTCGAAGAGGGCGAACGTGCGCTACGGGAGGCAGGTCGCTTCTGCTAGGGAGCCGGTGGCAACAGTTGCTTCTCGACCATTCGCGCAAAGAGGCTCACGAACATGTCCTCGGTGTCGATACAGTCGTGGAAGCCCGCCTGCCGGGCGGCGATCGTGCTATTAAGTATCGTGTTCCCCTGTCGTCGGCCCCCTGAAACGACCATATCGGCATAGACCATTGAGTTGTAGCCAACGAACTCAGTGATGTCTTCAGGAGCAGCCAGTTCATACTTCCGAACGATCGCCTTCCACTCCTCGCCAGCCGCCGGAAGCTCCGTGGCGAAGGAGAATTCGCGCACTCCACCCGGTTCCATGCCAAGTGACGTGGCGATGGCCGGCCACAACGCTTGCCAGGTAAAGGCGTCCCCGTTCGTGAGATTATAGGTACCGCCGACGGCCTTGGGCGACGTTGCTGCCCATGCAAGCGCCCTCGCCACGAGCCTGGCGTCTACAGCTTCACGCAGCTGCTGGGCTCCCGCGCTGGCAGGGAAGTAGAGGGGCTCTCCCCGCTCACGCAGGAGCGCGGCGTACGCACCGATCGCAGGGATTGGGTTCATGTTGTTGCCAGTGGCGTCACCATAGATGACCGTGGGCCGAAAGACAGTCATCGCCCAGTTGGCACCCTTCTGCTTCTCCGACAGGTAATCCTCCTGGGCGAAGTAGAAGTTTCGGTGTGCGACGCGTGGCTCGCGCTCGCGCAATGGATTGCGGATGCGCTCAGGCAGAACATCAGGATGGTGAAGGCCGTATGCCTTGGTGCCGTGCAGCAACGAAACGTGTTGCAGGTTTTGAGCTACCCGCGAAAGCGGTTCGAACAGGTTCCGGAGCATCGCGTCATTGCGTTTGATGTTGTCCTCATCCAACCATCCACCGAACAATCCCGGCGTCTCGGAAAGGGCCGCGTAGACGAGGTGGGTCACATCTGCCATACGCCCGAACACGGACGCACAAGCTGTGGCATCCGTGAGATCGATCGACAACAACTCCGCACCACTGAGATCCGGTGGGATGCGCCGAGACACACCGACGACGTCCCAGTCCTCCGAGGTCGAAAACTCCTCAATGGCTGCATGGCCGACCAGACCAGAGGCTCCCGCCACAAGTACCTTGTTCACCACCGCACTCTCCTTCTATCGCTCACGAAGACGCGGATCCAATACGTCACGCAGCGCATCGCCCATCATGTTGAACGCGTATACCGTCAGGCTCAGGGCGAGACCCGGGAACAACAACATCCACGGTGCCTGGCGCAGCCAGAATGTATTCTGCCCCGAGATCATGTTCCCCCACGACGGAGCCGGCGCAGGAATCCCCAGTCCAAGGAAACTCAGCGACGCCTCAACCAGGATGGCACCTGCGATATTGATGCTCGCGATGACGATGATGACGTGAACAATGTTTGGGAGGATGTGTTGGCCGAGAATGCGCAGGTTACTACAGCCCACCGACTGCGCAGCCTCGATATACTGCCGCTCCTTCACCGACAGCACCTCCGCACGCACAACACGTGACGGTGCAGCGATGATAAATATGGAAATCGCCAGTATGACGAACCGCTCCTCATTTCCGAACATCGCCACGACCAGCAAAATGAGCACAAGTGACGGAAATGCCATCATCGTATCGACCACGCGTTGAAGCAGCATATCCACCCATCCGCCGAAATAGCCAGAAATGGCACCTACGACGGTAGCGATGGTGATGCCGATCGCAACTGATGCGAATCCGACACGAAGCGAGATGCGAGCGCCATGGACAACGCGACTGAAAACGTCACGACCGATGTTATCCGTACCAAACGGATGGTCGAAGCTTGGGCTTTCCAGCACCGCGCGAGCATCCTGGAATTCGGGTGCCGCAGGTTCGATCCACGGAGCAAGAATAGCCAGGCCAAAGATTACTACGATGACCACTCCACTGATAAAAAACTCAAAAGGGTGATTGCGGACTAATGCGCGACCGATACCACCCCAGAACGACTGGCGCTTCCTAACAAGCTGTGTCTCGAACTGTGCCGCAGCGGTCATCTTCTCACTCCTAAGCTGGCAGGCACCTAACGATACCGGATGCGCGGATCAGACCACGCATAAAGCATGTCCGTCCCAAGATTCACGATGACAACGATCGATGCATAAATTAACGCAACAGCCTGAATTCCTGGATAGTCACGCTTAGCCACGGCATTGAAGAAGTACCTACCGATCCCAGGAAGCTGGAATATCTGTTCGAAGATAATCGAGCCACCGACGATGAGCGCCAAGTAGATACCGATCACCGTAAGAACCGGAAGCATGGCGTTCCGAAGGACGTGGCGTGTGACAGTGACGTATTCTGCAAGACCCTTGGCGCGAGCCGTCCGCACGAAATCTTGCCGAATCACCTCGAGAACAGCTGTCCGCGTAAACCGCATGAGACCAGCCGACGCAGTAAGGCCGAGTAAAAACGCAGGAAGCAGAAATTGCTCGAGATTCGCGATTGGATCGTCCTGAATGGGTGTGTAACGAAGCGGCGGAGACCAGTTAAACCATACCGACCCGAAGACGATGATGATTGTGGCAAGAAGGAAATTGGGAATAGAAAGAAACACGATTGATGTCGAACGCATTACATAATCGAGCATCGAGTGTTGCTTAACGGCGGAGAGTACTCCCACGGGCACACCGATCACGGTCGCGAAAGCAACGGATAGAAGGCCGAGTTCCAAAGTGACCGGCAAGGCCGAGCCCAGGTCGCCGCCGATAGAACGCTGCGTGATCAACGACTGCCCAAACTCGCCGCGAACGACGTCGCTCACCCACGAACCGAATTGAACGAGCAATGGACGGTCGATGCCTAGTGCCTGCTCCAGCTCATGGCGCGTTTCGATATCCCGGTAACCTGCTGACTGGAGAAGCACATCCACCGTATCACCGGGAAGGAATCTGACGGCGGAGAAGACTACGAACGCCACCCCGAAAACGGTAATAGCAGCAATCGCAAGACGCCGCAAGAAATACGCACCCACGGGCACTCCTCCGTAAGAACCTGCCGTGGATGGAAGCCGAACGGCGCCCATCCACGCAATCGTGCTACTCCCTGTCGAGCCAGACTTCGTCCATGAAGTTCCGTTCGAAGAGAGCGCCCGCGCTGTACTGCCAGAACCAACCTTTGACCCAGGGCTGCGTGGCTACATAGCCCTGTCCTTGCGGGAGCCAGACGGACACTGCGTTGTCGACCAGATACTTGGCCGTTGCCTTGTACTTTTCGACCTGAGCCGTCTCGTCGAGTTCCTGCCGAGCATCAATCAACAGCTTGTCAAGGTCCGGGTCATCGACGTGCCGGTTGTTCGCGGACCCCTCTGAATAGAAGGCGTTGTAAAGCTGGCGATCCGGGCTAATGTAATCGAACTCGCCGCCCATCGTCACTTCGAAATCACCCTTGATGCCATACACGTTCGCGCGCCAGTCGGCCCACTCCAATTCCTGGTTTTCCATCTTGATGCCCACTTCGGCAAGCGACTGCTGAACCTGAAGAGTGCCAAACGCGCCAGTACCGTTCTGGAACGTCTTGTTTGTGAACGTGAATCCATCCGGAAGGCCAGCCGCCTCAAGAAGGCGCTTGGCCTCCGCCGGGTCGTACGCCGGGATCTCGTTTTCGGCGAGCGCGTAGCGAGTGAGCCAGGCAGTGAGGGGCTGACCCTGCACCGCAAGACCCTGGTATTGCAGGTTGATGACAAGTTCAGGATCGATCGCGTGGTATATCGCACGCCGAACCAGTGGATTGTCAAACGGCGCCACCGCATTATTGATCATGAACGGATTCAATACGCTTAATCGGCGCTTATCGTAATTAGCATCTGAATAGTCAGCCTGTAATTGTTCCATTACAGGTATTGCCGTACTCCTCAAAGTATCCAATTCTCCAGCTTGGAATGAGGCCGCACGAACTGCTCCATCTTGAACGATCCCAAAATCAATACCGCCAAGATACGGTTGCCCCTCACGGAAATAATCTGGATTCCTATTGAGGGTTTGCCCGACACCCTGCTGAGCGGATTCGAAGATGAAAGGCCCACTTCCAACTGGATGGACCTTTGACTGATCGCCATCATAGAGTTCCGGTGGAATGACCTTTGCCCAGATATCGGCGGTATTCACTGCGAACTGACCGTAGGGCTCTTTGAGATTAACTCGCACAGTAAGATCGTCAGGCGTGTCGATGCTATCGATCATTGAGAACATAGGCCGAAGCACGTAGTCTGGCTTGTCGGTCTGCATCCGATCGAAGTTCTTGGCAATATCTTCTGAGGTCATCGCCCGTCCATTGGTCGGGTCGACGTTCTGCCACTTGATTCCGTCTCTTAAGCGATACACATACGTTGTGTCATCCGGCTGTTCTGGCAGGTCCTCTGCCAGGTCACCCTCGAGAACGAAGTCCTCACCAATCGGAACACGTGTTCTTAGTAGGCCGTTATACACCGCCCCAATGATGAAGAGGCCGGGATAGCCAGCATCCCGGTGGGGGTCATACTGATCTGGTTCAGTGTTGATTTCTTGCAATCGGCCACCTGTTTTGGGTTG
>JAGQGZ010000010.1 GCA_020432105.1 Dehalococcoidia bacterium
CGCGCCGGGCGAGCGTGGGAGCGGGCTTCAAATTCACGATGGTCTTGCGCGAAGGCGCCGGCTCCTGGCAGGCCTTAACGAAGGCAGCGTCGACAACCTCGATCAATCCGCGGCTTCGGGCTTCGTCACGCACATAGGACACAGTCGAACTGATCGTGGTCTCGAAACTCGGCCATTCCTCACAACGAAGCACCCGCAGATGACGGGATGACTCGTTCCACTCCACCACAAGCCGGGGATGGGACCCTGAGCCGCCGCTGTACCGCGTGTAACCCCCGAGATCTTCACCGGTGACGTGCAGGCCTTTCTTCGTGGCGTCGATGCCCGCCCTTTCCAGCCCGTCCCAGAGCTGCGCCAGGGCGATAAAAAGCCGGAATGCTACGTCTGACGTGTCAGCCTGCACGATGGACTCCCCCTCGGGCGACAGGCAACCTGTTCAAGCCTCACCGCCAAGGCCGAATCATACTCGGCGAGCCCGAAATTTCAACCTGAATCTATAGTCACGATAGCTGTTGGCGATACCCAATCGAGTTTGCAGAGCCCGTCCATTGCCGTTTGGCGGGCACCGCTGCTACGCTGCAAAAGGTCTAGTTCCGGGGCTGTAGCTCAATTGGGAGAGCGTTTGACTGGCAGTCAAAAGGTAGAGGGTTCGAATCCCTCCAGCTCCACCAACACACACCTCCAGGACGGGCTCATCTGAGTCCGTCTTCTCTTATCCCTTTCCCCGAAACTCATGGCTCGTAGCCCGGGACCGCACGGTGCCATTTCCTCTTGCCGATCCGACGCTTCAGCTAGCTGCGCGGGCCAAAGGGCTCTGGCCGAAACGGATCGTCGCGGGCCTTGAGAAAAGAGCCGAATCCACCTTCAGCCCGGGCTTTTTCAAGGTGGTCCACGTCGGGGCCATCATTCGAGGCTTCGACGATCGATGACAGCACACCGTTCATGTTGAGCGCCGCCCGGAGACCCATTGCATCGAGGCCATACGTCGTTATCGCTTTGTTGAGGCGCACGGATTCTGCCGGGACCTGTGCGAGCCGCGTGGCCAGCTGGCGCGCACGCTCCATGAGCCGGTCTGCGGGAACAACCTCGTTGACGGCGCCGATCCGGAGCGCCTCTGCCGCATCAAAGTGATCGCCCGTAAGGGCGTACCGATGGGCATTCTTCCAGCCGCACAGGATGGCGAACAACACCGTCGTGTTTGATGTCATCCGCACCTCAGGCTGGCCGAACGTGGCATTCTCCGCCGCGATCGTCACGTCACAGGCGAGGGAATACCAGAACCCGCCACCGATGCACCATCCATTGATCGCAGCGATGATCGGCTTCGGATGGCCCATCACGTTCATGATCATGTCGGGGTTACGCATTGCCGAGTCCCACCACCGCTTCAGGTGGCCGCTGGTGGGTAGCCGTGATCGGCTGCTGCTATCGCCGGAGATGTCGTAGCCGGATGAGAACGCGCGACCGGCGCCGGTGATGATGATCGACCGAACCGCGTCGTCGGTCTTCGCATGGTTCAGTGCTTCGTGCAGCTCGCGCTCAAGGTCCGGGCTCAGCGCGTTCAGCGCCTCCGGCCGGTTGAGGGTAATCGTCAGTACGGGGCCTTCCACCTCATAAAGGACGTTTTCGAATTCGGGCATGTTGCAATCGCCTCCATCTGGTCTGGCCGATTCTACGGGCTCACCGATATGGCCACTGCATCTTCGCTCGGCCAAAGGCCGGAAGTGCTGTTCCGCCTGGTTGTCGTGGAGGGCGCGGCACGAGCACGGGGGTCTTCCGCCGATACTCCTGGTAGGCGGCGTCCTCTCCCCATCTCCGGTGGGCTCGCCGCTCGAGCATCGGTATCCCACTGATTCGGGTGAGCAAGAGCAGTACGAACACCGGCGATACCAGCGTCAGCCACTGCCAGCCAGAAAGCACAGGTGCGGCGATGATCGCGATGCCCACCCAGAGCACAATCTCGCCGAAGTAATTGGGATGGCGCGACCACGACCAGAGTCCCGTTGCGATGAAGCGGTCGGCATTTTCCGGATCGCTCCGAAATGCCGACTTCTGCGCATCGGCCACCACCTCAATCACGAAACCCGCGACCCAGACGGCTATCCCCAGGAATGCGACCCACTCCAGGGGCTTCGGTTCACGCGTTGTGATTGCCGCAAGACCGGCCGCTGCGGTCAGAAGCACCCAGAGTCCCTGCAACGTCCAGGTCATGAGGAAGTTCGGCAAGCTCGCCTTCAGGTCATCAAATCGCCGGTCTCCTCCCGGCCTGCGCACCCGCAGGAACAGAAAGGAGCTTAGCCTTGCTGCCCAAACAACGATCAATCCCCCGATGATCAGCGACCGCGGTTCCCAGTTCGCAACGGCAATCACGGCGAGCACCGAGACCGTGATATAGGTGAAGCCGCCGGTGAGGTCGAAGTAGTGCTCGGTACGCGCCACGTACGAAGGAATGAAGACGATCCACTGGATGACAAAGGCAAGCCCGGCACAGAGCGCGAAGACGCGGACCCCACCAAGCGATTCACCGTGGTGGCTCCCGGCGGCCGCGACAAGGGCGGCGACCACGAGAATTGCGATGATTGCAGCGACTGGCTGCAGGGCAGACTTGGTCATCCGCTAGGCCAGCTGGAGGGCGTTGACCGCAGTCCCACGCAGAGCCCATGGCCCAGCGTGGTCGATCGATACGTCGACTATCGATCCCACACGGGCGGGACTTTCGAGGTGCACGAGCTTGCCGGTCTCCGTCCGGCCGAACGGCTGGTCGCCCTTGATGCCCTCGATGAGCACAGGCTGAACCGATCCGAGATAGCTGTTGTTGATCTCCTGGGAAATCCTGGATTCGAGTTCCTCCACGCGATGGAGCCGCTCTGCCTTCGTTTCCGCCGGGATGTCGTCCTCCATCGTCCGCCAGGCGATCGTGCCCGGGCGGGGCGAATACGCCGCAACGTGGACCTTGTCGAATCGCAATTCCTCCAGCAGATCGAAACTCTGCTGGAAGTCAGCATCCGATTCACCCGGGTAACCGACGATGACGTCGGTCGTGATCCCGGCGGCCGGCATCAACGTCCGCACCTCAGCGATCTTGTCCACGAACTCCTGCCGCGAATAGCCTCGCCGCATCGATTCAAGCACAGCGTCACTGCCCGACTGCACGGGCAGAGAGAAGCTCTCCATGACACGGGGCAACCCGGCCACCGCTTCCAGGATCCTTCCCGTCATATCGCGGGGGTAGGAAGTGAGAAAGCGAATCCGGGCGATACCTTCCAGCGCCTGGAGTTCGCGCATGAGATCGCCGAGGTCGGGCTGTTCGGGAAGATCATGGCCGTACGCTTCAACCGTCTGGCCGAGGAGCGTCACTTCGCGCACGCCCTGGGCCGCAAGATATGCACACTCCCGCACGACGTCAGCGAGGGGCCGGCTTTTCTCCCGGCCCCGGCGATAGGGGACGATGCAGTAGGTGCAGAACTTGTTGCAGCCGTGCACCACCGGAACGAAGGCGGTTGGGCCGTCGGGCACCGCGTAGGTCGATGGCCAGAACTCGCCGCCGAGATCTTCAGCCGGACCTTCCACAAGTTCCATGATCGGTCCGAACTCCTGGGGACGGGCGAACACGTCCACCTGCGGAAATCGCTTGCGCAGGTCGTCGGTTCGGAGTCCGACCATGCACCCCATCACGGCAACCTTCAGTTCCGGGCGCTTTTCCTTGAGCTGGCGTACCCGCCCCAGCTGCGAATAGGCACGATCCTCGGCGTGTTGTCGAACGCTGCAGGTATTCAGGACGACAATGTCGGCTTCCTGCATATCCTGCGTTTCGGACATCTCCAGGCGCGTGAAGCCGGCAGCCAGCTTCTCGCTGTCCGCCCGGTTCATCTGGCAGCCGACGGTCCAGAGGTAGTACTTCTCGATCATGCGATGGGGCCTCGCTGGCGGAGGGGGAGGGATTCGAACCCTCGACCGAATTGCTCCGGAACCCGCTTAGCAGGCGGGCGCACTAGGCCACTATGCGACCCCTCCGAACCGCCATTGTAGGAGTGAAGCGGAAGTACCGTCATCCGGACCTCCCGGCCATTAGCCCGCCTTGAGTACACTGCTCCGCATGTCGCCCGCCGTTGTTGTGGTCATTTTCACCATTCAGCACGATGCCCTCTCCGTGTTGCTCATCGAGCGTGCCGCTAACCCCGGCACCGGCCAGTGGGCACTTCCCGGCGGCATCCTCAACCCCGGCGAGACGCTGGAGGAGGCGGCCGTCCGCAAGCTCGAGGGCGAAACCGGTGTCCGCGATGTGTATCTCGAACAGCTCTTCACCTTCGATCCGATCGAGAACACCGGCGCGGGAGTCATCGTGAGCTACTTCGCGCTTGTTGACGCCAATCGTGCTCGCCTGCGCCCGGACCTGGAGTGGCGCCCCGCCTGGCGACCGGTTCGCGGCCTCGGCGAACTGGCGTTTGGCAACGAACTGATCGTCGGCGTGGCGCTGGAGCGGCTGCGGAACAAGCTCGACTACACCAATGTCGCCTACTCCCTGCTGCCAGCGGAGTTCACCCTCACGGAGCTACAACGCGTCTATGAGGCGATCCTCGGCGAGACGATGGACAAGCGAAACTTCCGGCGACGCGTTGTCGGCCTCGGAGTGGTGAAAGAGAGTGGCGGCTGGCGTAAGACAGGCGCCCACCGCCCCGCGCGCCTGTACGAGTTCACGAGCCGTGCACCCGTGACTCTCGGCTAAGGGAGTGCCGCGAACAGCCTCCTTCAATTGCCGAATACTCACACCCTGAGTATCGTTTCTTCTCGATGTCCGAGGATGCGAAGACCCTTGCCGCCGGTGAATACGCCGCGCTTGGCTTGCTCAAACGCAGCCGTATGCACGGATACGAGATGGCCCGTACTGCGCGCGAGGAAGGCCTGACCGAAGTCTGCCCGCTCGAACAGAGCGCGCTCTACGGCTATCTCAACAACCTCGAAGCCATGGGGTTGGTTGCCTGGACCGAATCGCGACAGGGACGCCGTCCGCCCCGGAAGCTCTACCGTCTCACGCCACGCGGGTCCGCCATCGTCGATGGCTGGCTCGCTTCACCTGTGACACGGATGCGCCTGGTCCGCACCGAATTCCTCGCCAAGCTCCACATCCTCGCCAGCATCGACGCCGCCGCGACCGCTCCGCTGATTCAACGCCAGCTCAGCGTCTGCGAACGCTATGCGGACTCCATCTCCAGCACGATGTCGGAAGCAAGCGGGCTTCCCCGTCTCGTTGCTCAGTCGAGACATTCCGCCGCCCTGGCGACGATTGCCTGGCTCGAAAGCTATCTCAGGGAGCTCCAGCCTCCCGTGGGGGCACCCGCTTGAAGCTCATTGCCGCTGCCTTGTCGGCAGTGCTCTGGGCGGCCGCCCTCAGCGGCTGCGCGACCAACAGCAGCGACGAAGACGTAACCGTCTACGCCGCCTCCTCACTCACCGATGCCTTCGTCGCGATTGGTGAGGCTTTCGAGGAGACCAACCCGCAGTATCGCGTGCACTTCAACTTCGCTGCCTCGTCCGAACTCGCAGTCCAGATCAATGAACGCGCGCCGGCAGATGTCTTCGCGAGCGCCAACGAGGCCCAGATGCAAGTCGTGCTGGACGCTGGGAATGCCGGGGCCCCCGCGGTCTTCACACGCAATGAACTCGCCCTCGCCGCACCCGCTGACTCCGACGTCGTGACCGTCTTCGATGACATTGCTGCACCCGGCGCCATTATCGTCGCTGCAGCGCCCGACGTGCCGGTCGGGGAGCTCTTCCACCGCGCCATGGATGCCTTGCTGACGAGCGGCGTCCGCGATCAGGCGTTCCTCGATGCCGTAACCGCGAACCTGGCCAGCGAGGAATCGAACGTCCGCGCGGTCCTCACCAGGGTGGAACTCGGGGAAGCGGATGCCGGCTTCATCTATGCGACCGACCTCGCCATCGCCGGCGATACGGTCCGGCGTATCCTTATGCCCGCGGAAGCACGGCTCTCCAGTGCCTACCCGATTGTCGCAATCGGCGACGAGCCCACCGAGGGGGCGACGGCGTTCATCACGTTCGTTCTCTCTGGGGCCGGCCAGGCGGTTCTCACTTCCTATGGGTTCTCCCAACCTTGATATCGGGACGGATCGCCGGGCGCACGACGGTCGCGCTTCTTGTCTTCGCCTTCGCGCTGTTTTACGTGCTGCCTTTTGCCGGCCTCGTTGAACGCGCAGCCGAAGATGGACGGACGTTCGAGCTCATGAAAAGCGACGTAGCCCTGGACGCGCTCCGCCTTTCGCTCATCACCTCCACCGTGGCAACGGTGCTCGCAATACTCCTCGGCACTCCGGTGGCTCACATCATCGCCCGCCGCCAGTTCCGGGGAAGGTCGCTCGCGAACGCCCTCATCGACCTTCCCATCATTCTTCCCCCGACGGTCGCGGGCGTCGCCCTTCTCACCGCTTTCGGCCGACGAGGGCTGGTTGGCGAGCCTATCGAGGATCTGCTGGGAATCACCTTTGGTTTCACCACCACGGCTGTGGTGATGGCCCAGCTCCTGGTGGCGGGGCCATTCTATGTGCGAGCGGCGATTGCCGGATTCGAGAGTGTCTCACCGGATTACGAACGGGTGGCCTCAACGCTTGGCGCCGGCGAGTGGCGCACCTTCCGCGAAGTGCTGCTTCCCCTGGCCAGGTCGAATCTCCTCGCCGGGATAGTGCTCTGCTGGACGCGGGCGATGGGCGAACTTGGCGCCACCCTGCTCTTCGCCGGCAACCTTCGCGGCGAGACCCAGACCATGCCGCTTGCCATTCTCCAGGCGTTCGAAAGCCGCGACCTCGGCTTGCCGGGAGCTATCGCCCTGTCGCTGATGCTCATCACCGTGGCGCTGGTCATTCTCGTCGCCCTGCGCCTGGTCACCCATCGGTCGGCCTATGAGCTTTAGCTTCGACGCATCCATGCACCTCGGCAACTTCCGGTACGAAGCCGCGTTTGCCGCGGACAGCGAACTGGTCGTGCTCTTCGGCCACTCCGGGGCCGGCAAGAGCGTGACGCTGCAGTTGTTTGCAGGACTAATGCGGCCCGAGCGCGGCCACATCCAGCTCAACGGGCGGGTGCTCACCGACACCACCGCCCGAATTCACGTCCGGCCTCCAGAACGACACGTGGGTTATGTAGTGCAAGAACTGGCGCTCTTCCCCCACATGGATGTACGCCAGAACATTGCCTTTGCCCTGGATGACCGGCGTGGTGCGGCCGCGAGGAAGCGCGTCGACGGCCTCCTCGAACTGCTCGACCTCGAAGGCTACGGAGCGCGGATGCCACGCTCGCTCAGCGGTGGCCAACGCCAGAGAGTCGCTCTCGCCCGGGCCCTGGCCGCAGCGACGGAAATCCTCCTGCTCGACGAGCCGTTCAGCGCCCTCGATGAATCGCTCCGCGAGGGTCTTCGGGGAGAACTGCTCCGCCTGCGACGGGAGCTCGGCCTTCCCGTGCTCTTCGTGACACACGACCTGCGAGAGGCACACCTGCTGGCTGACAGGCTTGCCATTTTTGACGAAGGCAAGCTCCTGCAGTTCGGCCTTCGCGACGACGTATTCCGGCGGCCCGCATCACCCCGGGTTGCCACCCTGACCGGTGTCGCCAACCTCATACCGGGCAGGGTCCTCGAGGCTCGCGAGGGCCGGCTGCTCCTGGAATGTGCTGGTATGCGCCTCTGGTGCGGGCCCCAACCAGATGCTGGATGCTTCAGGGCGGGACAGGCCGTGGTCGCAGCTATACGGGCCGAGCTTGTCAACTTCACCCGCCACGGCGAGGACCACGAGTTCAACCATCTCCAGGCCCGCGTCGCCGAGGACCTGAGCTACGGCGCCGTCCACACCATTCGGCTCGAAGCAACCGGACGGGGTCCAGATCTCCGGGCCGAGATTGCCGCCCGCCCGCACAGCGTCCTTGGCATCAAGCCCGGCTCGGTATGGACCATCGAGCTGCCACCCGAGGACGTCCACGTCATGGCCGCCGAAGCTAACGCAAGCTAGCCCAGCCGGTGAGCGAAAACGGCGTACAGCGGGTCGCTGTTCCCTCGATTGGGAGACAGGTCGACAGCCTGAGCCTGGCTGAATTGCCCGGAGAGGCGAAAATACAGCGCCACCAGGTCTGCGTGGTCGCGGTCGTCGAGCACGCGCCAGATTGCGACGGCCTTCGTTGGGAAACACCGGTTTGAGTAGGTGACAACGAACGGGGCGCCCGGCTTGAGGACCCGGCCAACTTCTGCGAACACTTCGACCGGGCTGGTCAAGTACTGGACCGAGACCGTGACGATGGCGCCGTCAAAGCGCCCATCGTCGTAGGGAAGCGTCGGCTCCTTGTTCAAATCCTGGATCGTCCGCTCGGTGAGTTGCCCGTTCTTCTCCAACTCCTGAACGTTCATCCCGAGCCCCGCGACTGCCCTGAATCCGTGGGTTTCAGGTAAATGGGAAACCCAGCTCGTCATGAGATCGAGCACCTCTCCGCCCGGCGGCAGCATCTGGCCGTAGAAAGCCCGGGCGGCGGCAATCGCTGCATCGTCGATGTGCGTTACCAGCTTCGGCTCGATGTAGAAGCGGGAGTCGTCCGTTTCGTCCTCGCGAGCGAAGTGCTCCGGCCGGAGGGGATTATCTCGGGGTTGGCTCAAACGGTGAGTCCGGCCTCTTCCACAATCACCGAGTCCCAGAACCGGGCCCGCGGATGCCCTTTCACAATCCCCTCGGGCATTCGGCCACCATGGGCCTTGCGGAATGCATCCGACTGTGTCCAGGCAAGGAATGCGTCGCGGTCGCTCCAGACGGTGTGGGAGATGTACTGTCCCGCCTCGTCGCCCTTAAGCAGGGCGAACTGCACGAATCCGGCGAGGCCGTCGAGGTAGGTCTCGCGAGTTCGCCACAGCTCTTCGAACTCCTGCTCCCGCCCTTCCTCTACTTCGAAGTGGTTCATCGCAATAAACATAGCTACTCCTTTCCTGTCATCGTAGCGCGGCCATCAAGGTGAGCGCGCCCTTTCGAGGATGTTGGCAGACCGCTTGCTACCGGTAGAATCCAGTCGAACACGACAATCCCCAGGAGTTCTCCACCATGGCTTCAGGCCCACTCGATGGCGTCAAGGTCCTCGAATTCACCCAGATCATCGCTGGTCCTTTCTGCTGCATGCACCTCGCCGACATGGGCGCCGACGTGATCAAATTCGAGCCGGTGGAAGGCGAACCCTGGCGTATCTTCGTCGAACTGGTCCCCAAGGAATCGCGGACATTTGCCAGCCTCAACCGGGGCAAGCGCAGCGTCGCGATCGACATGCGTACGCCCGAAGCACGCCGCGCCATCCACAACCTGGTTAAGGAATCGGACGTCGTGGTCATCAACTACCGGCCGGGAGTCGCGGAGAACCTCGGAATCGACTACGACACGCTGAAGCAAATCAACCCGCAGATCATCTACTGCGAGAACACTGCCTTTGGCCGCCGCGGCCCGCTTTCGAAGCGAGGCGGATACGACATCATCGTCCAGGCCCTGACCGGGCTGATGGCCGGCGAAGCGAAGATGGACGGGGATGTGCCGACTGCTGCCTACCCGGCGCCGATCGACTATGCCACCGGCATTCAGATGGCGAACAGCATCTCCGCCGCTCTCTACTACCGGGAGAAAACCGGCAAGGGACAGCGCATCGACACCACCCTCATGGGCACTGGTCTGGCCATGCAGACTTCCCAGTTCACGTTCATCGACGCCTTCGACAGCGAGATCATCCCGGCGATGAACGCTGAAGTGAACCAGGCACGGCTGGAACTAAAGACCTTCCAGGAACAGCTCGACATCCGCGCAAAATACCGTCCGGGTGCTCCCGGCAACGTCTACTACCGCGTGTTCCAGACGAGCGACGGGTTCATCGCCATAGGGGCCCTCAGCCATGCCCTCCGGAAGAAGGTCCTCGGCGTGACGAAGCTCAACGATCCGCGCTTCCGCGAAGATGGAACATTCGTCCTCATGCCGGAAGGCTGGGAGACGTTGGGGCCAAAGCTCGTACAGGAAGCGGAGGCCCTCTACCGCACCAAGACCACCGCCGAATGGGGCAGGCTCTTCGAAGACGCGGGGGTTCCCTCCGGTCCGGTCTACTTTGTCGAGGAGCTCTTCGACCACCCTCAAACGCTGGAAAACGGCCTCGTTGCAAACATCGACCACGAGCTGCTCGGGCCTCTCCGGATGGTTGGACCGGCCTTCCAGATGTCGGAATCGCCACTGGAGCCCCAGGGCCCGAGCCCTGTGCTTGGCGCTGACAATGACGAGATCCTCCAGCGGGCAGGTCTCTCGCCAGAGACCATCGCGAATCTGCGGGAGTCCGGGGCGGTGCGCTAGCGAGCCAGCCGCCGGTCCACGGTCGTCAACCCAAAGACGAGAATCGCTCCACACATGGCAAGCAGCACCGGGATGACGACATCGCCCGCCCCGGGCGGCCAGGCGAGGCCTGACTCCTCGACCCCCTCGGGCCACGGCCACAGCACTCGCAGGGATCCGACCATCAGCCCGATCAGGATGGCCATCACCGAGTCGTGATGCCGTTTTAGCCCCGCGTTCAGCAACGGGGCAAACAGCGCAAGCCCACCCGCGGCTCCCACGACAAAGAGGCCAAGGGTACCGATCTCCCGGTCGTTCACGGCATCGAGCACGTTGTCGTACATCCCGAGGATGACGAGGATGAACGAACCGCTAATCCCGGGAAGGATCATGGCGCAGACAGCGCAGGCGCCGGAGACAACCACGATCCACCACGCCGGGTCGGCAACCGTGTCACCGCGGTATCCGAGCGCCAAGAACGTCGCAATGGCGACGACGTCGGCAAGTGCCAGTCGCACCGCGTCACGATTGCCAAGGCGCTCCCAGACTGCGCCGACGCTCGCCAGCACAAGCCCGAAGAAAAGGGCAGATAACTCGACGGGATAGTCGTCCAGCAGGTGTTCAAGCGCGCTTGAGAGGATGAGGATGGCAAGGCCAATGCCGGTGACCAGCGGTAGAAGAAATCCCAGTTCGAGACGGTTGAACGCTCGCCTGGCACGAGGGCCGTTGATCCGCACCAACCAGCCCAGCACCGATGCACCCTGCCGGACATTCGACACGAGTCGTTCGTAGATCCCGAGGACGAGGGCGACGGTACCGCCGGAAACACCCGGGACGATGTCGGCAGTGCCCATGCAAAATCCGCGAAACACGTGGGCAATGACGGCCAGCACAGTAGAACCGTACGGGTGCTGCACCGTGCGCACGAATTCGAGCTAGCTGATCAGCACCAGGTCCGGGTAGAAGGCGGCGAAAGCAAACCAGAAGTGGTTGGCGTGGGGCGCGACCTCAAGCTTGCTGCCGGCCAGCGGACCCTGCACCGCCCGCCCGGTGACATCCCAGGTGCTGCCGGTCGAGCTGTCGATGAACCGCCCGTTGCCGTCCGGCTCGAAACTGAGCACCTGGCCCTCGAACGACGCGTAGTAGGCGACGGCAGTGCCGACATCGCGCGAGCCAGCGATCGACGTGCCATCAAGCGCGCTCGTGGTACCCGGCGCCCAGAGGACCACCAGCGGTGTCTCCCCCACCTCGATGTTCGCGACACCCTCATCCGCAAGGTGCGAGAACGCCACAGCTACGGACTGTTCGCCGAGGGTAACGCCGACTACCCGTTCGAGAGCCGGGAGGCGCTCATCAATGGTTCCGTCGAAGAGGAACGGGAAGCTTGAGGTGTCGTAGCCCGGGTAGGGGTTGACGCCGTAGTCACGGCCATGGCCGGTGTCCTCGGAGAGAACGGTGGCGTCCGGGTACTCCTCGGCGAACTGGCCCCATGAGACAATCGCCGTGGACACGGCCTTGAGCCTGGTACCGGCATAGTGGCCAACCAGCGACTCGCCCGTCGCCTGTTGCCACCAGGACTCCGTCTGCCGGTCGAACATGACGAGGTCGGAGTTGCGCAACAGCCCCGACACCCCGAAATCGAGAACCTCACCGGACACCGTGCGTTCGAACGAGATGGCCGTATTGCAGAGCGGGCAGAACGTCACCGCAATCGGCTGCCCGGCAAAGTGATCGTTGATGATTTCGTGCCAGGTCAGAATGTGTAGAGGGTAGGCGCGGGCCTGGTTCCCAATAGTGACGGCCGCCACAGGCACCTGGGGTTGATAGGAAGCCTCGGACACCGGCAGGAACCGCGCATGCCCACCACGGGGTGACGTGATGCGCACGACACCCTCCCCCTCGGCATCCAGTGCCGGGATGCAATCCGGCCCCGGGCATCCGCTAAAGAGCTCGGTGAACGCTACCGTCCGCTTCGAGAAGTCAGTATTCGGCCACTGCGGAAAGAGGGCCCGTCCCACGCTGGCGTCGTCCTCTGGTGTCGGCGACGGTCCACTCGCGGTGGCAGTCACCGTTATCCCAGGTGATTCGACCGGAGTGGGCGATGGCGGCGCCGGGCTATCACCGTCTCCTGCGCAGGCAGCCACGAACAAGATGGTGAGGATAGCCGCAGAGACAATGCGTAGTCCCATCACCACACCGTAGGGCCACCGACAGGTAATGCCAGTGATCGCCGTCACGGTCCCACCCGACGGACACCAGGAGGATTGGAGCATGGCGCAGCGAGAGCTCTACCTCTACGTCGTCGACGGGTGCGAGACGTGTCAGCGCGCCCGCGCTCGCCTCGAATCGTGCAAAACCATCGCGGCGCGCGGCACGCTCGTTGTCCGTTCGCTCAGCGAGCCCTCAACCAAGCGACCGGCCGCCCTGGTGGGGGTGCCTTCGGTTATGCTCGAAGGCGAGATCATCGCGATGGGCACACCCGACTGCTGCGCGGTCGGTGCCCTTCTCGCGGCCATGGACCGGGAATGAGCATCGTCGACAAATTCCGCCCGCGATCCCGGCTCCGCGAAGTTGGCCAGATGAGCACAGAGCTTGCGCGGCTCAAGAACGCCCTGCTCAGGGAGAACGACCTTTTCCGGGGCCTGACGGGGCCCGAAATGGAAAGCATTGGTGAGCGCCTGCCGATGGCCACCGCGCGCACGGGGCAGCTCATCTACTCGCCGGGCCAGACTGGCGAAGCGCTGTTTCTACTGAAAACCGGTCGCGTCAGGATCTACCGGCTCGCCGCCGATGGGCGAAAGATTGTTCTGGCCACCGTGGAACCCGGCACGGCCTTCGGCGAGATGTCGTTGCTTGGAGAATCAATGACCGGATCCTTTGCCGAGGCAATGGAAGACTGCACGGTGTGCGTCATGTCCCGGATCGACGTCGAGGAGATCATGCGCGGCCATCCCGAGGTTGCCATCCACCTCACGGAAATCGTGGCCGACCGACTCCGCCGAACGGAAGATCTGCTCCAGGCTGTGGCTTTCGAAGCGGTGCCCGTCCGCCTGGCACGGCTTCTTATCGGGCTAAGCGGCGAAAAGGACGAGATCCGCGGATTCAGCCACCAGGAACTTGCCGATATGGTTGGCACTTCACGGGAGACCGTCAGCCGAGCTCTCGTGGATCTCAAGAACCAGGGGGTCATCGACATCGATCGGCGGTCCATCGCAATCATCGACAGGGCCACACTCCTGCAGCGCCTCGCCGATCCTTCTTAGCCTCCGAGGCTCAAGGCCTCCGCAATCCGGGCTGCAAACTGGTCTGCCGACGGCTGGTACCCAAAACGGGTGAGCTGTCGGCCACTCGCGTCGATGAGCACAAAGGTTGGAGTACCGCGGACGCCGTACCGTGCGGCGGCGCTGCGGTCGTCGTCGACCGACTTCTCGACGAGGACGGCTTCCTCCCGGAACTGGCTCATCACCGAATGGGCGAACGGCTCCATCGAGTGACAGAACTCGCACCACGTCCCGGAAAACCAGACGAGGGTCGGCTTCCCATCGGGCTGTGGCGAATTGGCGTCCGGGAGGGGCGCCGACGAGTGATAGACGGTGTGCTTTGATCCCGTGAGCGCCTCAACGTTGGACCCGGCATTCCCTTCGGCCAGGGTCAACGTATCGGCATCGACCGACGACTCCGGGTTGGCGAGTTGGATGGCGAAGTACCCTAAGACCGCGACGATACCAATCGCTGCGCTCCACAGGGCAACCCTCTTCCAGTCCATACCCGGCCGGTGCCTGGGCGATTGCCTGCTACGTCTCGTCGGCCGATGTGCCCCCTGTTTTGCCATCAACTTCCCATTTCGTAAGGTCTTGTTACGAAGCAAGTACAACCCGGCTCAATACACTGTGACAGTGACGGTGATCGCAGAGCCGCTGAACGGCTGTGTGAGAGCGTTTCGACAGTGACCCGGGGAGGTAGCCGTGCAAGCAGCTAAGTCCAGCGAACATCCCCCCCAACGGGCGTGGGATGCCGGACGCATCGCCGCCTACGTCCTCATGGCGCTCTTGATCCTGGTTCCTCTCGTCGTCTTCGGTCTTGCGGGCACCGATGCCACGGGGATCGATCTCAAGGGCGCGGCCGGCCCCATGGTGGCGTTTTCAGCCGGTGTGTTGTCATTCGTTTCCCCCTGCGTGCTGCCCATCGTCCCGATCTTTGTAACGAATCTCGCCGGAGCTTCCGTAGACCGGGACGGCAACGTCACCGCCGGCCGCGGGACCATGTTCAAACACGGCATCGCCTTCATGGCCGGCCACGCCACTTCCTTCATCATTCTCGGTGCGAGCGCTGGTCTCGTTGGCTTCTGGGTGCTGGACCATCAGCGGGATCTCGAGCAGTGGTCGGGGCTGGTACTCCTCGTCCTCGGCGTACTCATTGTGCCCGAGTTCGGACGGCGCTCACTCGAACGCAGCCTCATCCTGCTGGTTGCCATCGCCGCTGTCTCGGTAGTCCTCATCAACGTCGCAGACGTCCGGGGCGACACCGTACGCACGCTCTTGCTCCTGCTCGCTATGACCGCTGTCTGGGCCAAGTTCTCCGGCTACCTGCCGGGAACATCGCTACTCATGCGGACCGTTCAGTTCAACCCCGCCGCACAGAAGTCCGCGAGTTTTGGCCGCTCGGCCGTAATTGGCAGTGCATTCGGCATCGGCTGGATTCCCTGCACGGGGCCCATCCTCGGCACCATCCTCACGCTTGCCGGGGCTTCCGCATCCGCCTGGACCGGCTCCTACCTGTTGCTGTCGTACTCACTTGGCCTGAGTATCCCGTTCCTGATCACCGCACTTGCCATCGAGGACGTCAGCTGGGGGATCAAGAAGATCAGGCCGCTGATGCCCGTGTTCGAAGTTGCGGCGGCAATCATGATCGTAAGCCTTGGGATCTTGCTCTTCTCCGGGCGCCTCACCCAGATTAATAGCTGGTTCGGGTTCGCCGACTTCAACCAGGGGCTTTAATTCCCGGGCTTTGGTTTGTCCCACCCGTAACACTGCGGGCATAGCTCACCCTGGGGAAACCTGGTTCCACAGCGCGGACACGTCCGCAGGTGTTCGGGTTCCGGCATCCCTATTTGAACCTGCGTGCGGCGAGAATCGGCCACTCATCGACCACTTCGCCGTCCCGAACCACGTGGTATGTGCTGTGGAGGTTGAGGGTGGTATCGCCGTGGCTGGGGATGATGGTCACCCGGTCGCCGGTCTTCAGGTTCGCCACTCGATCACCGGTCAGGAAAGCATGTTCCTCGCTCAGTCGCGCGACCTTCAGCGTCCCGTCTTCCGACCTCGGTGGCCCAAACTCGTTCGTCAGCGATTTCATCCCGGCGTCACACACTGCGTAGCGGTCTTTGACGCCGACCACGGTGGTGAGCATCGAAAGGGCCGACGCAAACTTGCCCGGCAGGACATCCTGGTAGCGCCCATCCATGAATACGTAGGTCCCCGCCTGCACCTCGGTGACATGTGCGAAGTTCGCTGCGAGTTCGTGCGTACCGGTCCCCCCGACCGACACGATTTGCGGCGGAAGCCCGGCCTCGGCCAGCGCCTCGACATGCTCCCCGACGATGGTCAGCGCCGCGACAGCCTTCTCGTTGCGTTCTTCCGCGTTCTCTATGAGCACGGCGTGGCCTTCGTATCCCATGATCCCGCGGTAGTCGATACCAGCATCAATTAACGCTTGCGCGAGCCGCACAGTGTCGGCCGGGTCGGTCGTGCCACAGCGGTGCATGCCGCTATCGACCTCAATGATGGCCGCGGGGCGTTGGCCGGAGCGTGCCGCCCCCGCAGCCAACTCCTGCACGTTGAATTCCGACTCTACCGCAATGGTTATGTCCACTCCGCGGGCCAGAAGTGCCATCAATCGGTCGATCTTCACGGGGCCAACAACCTGGTTTGCCATCAGGATCGGTCCGAGCCCGGCATCCGCCAGTACCTCCGCCTCGCCCAGCTTCGCGACCGTGATTCCAATCGCACCAGCCTCAAGCTGGCGGCGCGCCACCTCCGGACATTTCGGAGTCTTGAAGTGCGGACGGAGGGAGGCAGAGGCCCCTTTCATGAACTCCGCCATCCGTGCAATGTTCGATTCGACCCGGTCGAGGTCGAGCAGCAGGCAGGGTGTATCCAGTTCGTCAATATGCATGGCAGGATTCTAAGCCCTGGCGGCCTGCCCGATCTGGCAGGCCCGGCTCTTTGCCTCAGGCGATGGTTGCCATGCACACTGGAGAGACATTCCCCCCGAGGTGCCCGCTGGTGAGTATCGAGCAAGTACAGAACATCATGCCGTTCGTGATTGAATCGGACGGCCGCCGCGAGCGCGCCTACGACATCTATTCGCTCTTGCTGAAGGAACGGATCGTCTTCCTCGGGACGCCGATCGACGCCATGGTCGCCAACAACATCGTTGCCCAGCTCCTCTATCTCGCCCGCGAGGACGATGAGAAGGACATCATGATGTACATCAACTGCCCCGGCGGGAGCGTTACCGCCGGGCTGGCGATCTACGACACGATGAGACTCATCAGGCCGGCTGTGAGCACCGTTTGCATCGGGCTCGCAGCGAGCATGGGCACGGTTCTCCTCACGTCGGGCGAACCCGGCAAGCGGCTCGCACTCCCACACTCCACCATCCACCTCCACCAGGTGCTGGGTGGCGCCCAGGGCCAGGCGTCCGACATTGAAATCCAGGCGCGTGAAACCCTGCGTCTTCAGCGCGTACTCCGCGAGATCATCCAGACCACGACGAAGCAGCCGATGGAGCGCATCGAACGTGACACGGACCGCGACTTCTGGCTCGATCCACCGGCCGCCAAGGACTACGGCCTGATCGACGACATCCTCATGCAACCGGGAGCACCGGTAGCGAACGTCGGCACGTCGGATAACGGGGTCAGCTAAGCGTTAGCAGGCTCTATGCGGGCAGTCCCTGCATACGGCCGCAGGACGGCCGGTACCTCGATGCTGCCGTCTTCCTGCTGATAGTTCTCCATTACCGCGACCAGGGTCCGCACAAGCCCCAATCCGCTGGCATTGAGCATGTGCGGGAACCGGGTCGGTCCGCCGGCTTCGGAGCGATAGCGAATGTTCGCCCGCCGCGCCTGGAAATCGAGGCAATTCGAGGCTGAACTCACCTCCAGCCATTCGTCGGCCCCGGGTGCGTGCATCTCAATATCGAACGTCCTGGTCGCGTTGAACCCCACGTCGGCAGAGCAGAGGGCGAGCACCCGGTAGGGAATCTCCAGTGCCTCTGGTAGCGACCGCGCCTGTTTCACCAGCCGGTCGAGTTCCGCTTCACTCTCCCCGGGCTCGCAATAGACGAACATCTCTACTTTCTCGAACTGGTGGACTCGCTTGATTCCACGGACATCTCGTCCAGCGCTCATCTTCTCGCGGCGAAAGCAGGGTGTGTGTGCGGTCAGCCTCATGGGGAGCATGCCGGGCTCAATGATTTCATCCCGATAGAGGTTCACGAGGGCCACCTCGGCCGTCGGAATGAAGAAGTAGTCCTCTTCGTCGTCGTGATAGAGATTGTCGCGGAACTTGGGAAGCTGACCAGACGCGATCAGGGATTCTTCGTTCAGCATGTAGGGCACGTAGGCCTCTTCAAATCCCTCCGCTACGTGCGAATTCAGCATCCACTGGATCAGCGCGCGATGCAGGCGGGCAACACCTCCCCGAAGCACAAAGAAGCGGCTCCCGGACATCTTCACACCACGTTCGAAATCGATGCCCCCCAGGAGTTCGCCGAGTTCCCAGTGGGGCCGGGGGGAGAATCCGAACGACCGCGGCTCCCCAACCGTCTCAACGACGACATTCTCGCTCTCGTCCTTACCAACAGGGACGGCCGGGTCCAGGACATTGGGGATCGTGAGGAGCAACTCATGGAGTGCGCTCTCAGTCTCCTTGAGGCTCGCCTCGGAGGTCTCGAGGAGCGTATTGACCTCGCGTTGCGACTCGATTCTCCGGTTCCGCTCGTCGGGATCCCTGGTCTGACCGATGAGTTTGCTGGCAGCATTACGATCCGCGCGCAGGGCTTCGACCTCCTGGATCGCGGCCCGACGCTGTTCGTCGAGGGAGATCACCCGGTCGAGGTCGACATCGGCGCCGCGGTTCGTCATGTCACGAGCTACACGGTCGCGGTTTTCTCTGATGAACTGAGCGGTGAGCACGGATTACAGCTCCAGGGCCGCATCGAGCGCCTGGAGGCCGAGCAGGCGCACGTCTTCGGCCACGGAAACGAGACTACCATCCGGCGCTTTCAGCGAGAACCGTGATTCAAGCACTGGCCGATCCACCCATTCGTGCGGTCCATGCGGTACGGCCGCCGTGAAGTCGACAGGCGCGACCGCAACCGTGAAGTACACATGGTCGATGTGTTGGTGGAAAGGCTGATCATCGCGAACGATGTCCTCCACCAGGATTACCGCCGGCGGCGGGAGTACGGCGGGAGATTCGAA
Source organism: Dehalococcoidia bacterium (assembly GCA_020432105.1). Classification (GTDB taxonomy): domain Bacteria; phylum Chloroflexota; class Dehalococcoidia; order Tepidiformales; family Tepidiformaceae; genus JAGQGZ01. The sequence goes on from JAGQGZ010000010.1 coordinate 18,829, forward strand.
CTGCGGGAGACCAGGCGGGGGAATCACCCTGACGGCAAGGCCGGACTCCTCTCGCGCCTCACGGATAACTGCCTGAACGGGGTCTTCATTCGGTTCGCAATGCCCCCCCGGCGGCAGCCACATCCTGAGTCCCCGGTGCCATAGCAGCAGCGTTCGCTGGGCGTGGACTATGTACGCCGTTGCCGTGAAATGCCGCTCGAACCCGCTACCGGGCTCAGTCATGCTCACGCCGGTGCTGAGGAAAGAGGATGACGTCGCGGATAGAGGGCTGTTCGGTAAGGACCATAAGCAACCGGTCGATACCCATCCCGAATCCGCCGGTCGGGGGCATGCCGTGCTCCAGCGCGAAGAGAAAGTCCTCGTCCATGAGTTCGGCTTCGTCGTCACCCGCCGCTTGCAGCCGTAGCTGTTCTTCGAAGCGTTCCCGCTGGTCGATGGGGTCGTTGAGTTCCGAGTAGGCGTTCCCCAACTCGATCCCGCCGATAAATGGCTCGAAACGCTCGACGAAGCGAGGGTCGTCCGGCTTGCGCTTCGCAAGCGGCGAAAGCTCCACCGGATAGTCCATCAAGAAGGTGGGCTGGATGAGCCGGGGCTCAACATAGTGGGAGAGTGCGTGGTCAACGAGTTTGCCGTAGCCCGCGCCCGGATCCGGCTTCAGGCCGCGCGAATCCAGCTCAGCCCGCAGGGACTCCTCAGTCTCCAGTTGTTCGAGATCGATGCCTCCGTACTCCCGCAGGGCACCGGCCAATGTGATCCGTTCCCAGGGCGGGGTCAGGTCAATCTCATGGTCCCGGAAATTAAAGGCCATCTTCCCGGTCGCTTCTTCGGCCACCGTCGAGATCATCGACTCGACCATGGAGGCAACATCCCGGTAGTCGGCGTACGCCTGGTATGTCTCGAGCATCGTGAACTCGGGGTTGTGCCGGGTGCTGATCCCCTCGTTCCGAAAAATGCGCCCCAGTTCGTACACCCGGTCGAATCCACCGACGACCATCCGCTTCAGGTGCAGCTCCAGGCTGATCCGCAGATGTCGGTCCTCGTCGAGTGCATTGAAATGCGTCGTGAAGGGTCGCGCAGCTGCCCCGCCTGCCGATTCCTGGAGGATTGGTGTCTCCACCTCCAGGAACCCACGCTCATCCAGGAAACGACGAATGGCACTCACGGCCCGGCTGCGCGTCTGAAATACACGGCGCGTTTCCTCATTGGCCATCAAATCCAGGTAGCGACGGCGCTGCCGGGCTTCAACATCGGTCAGCCCGTGGTACTTCTCGGGGGGTGCTCGCATAGCCTTGGCGAGGATCGTCCAACCGGAAGCTGCGACGGTGGGCTGCCCGGTTCGGGTCCGCATCGTCGTCCCGGTCACCTCGACGAAGTCGCCGAGGTCGAGTAGTCCAAGAGCATCGAACTCATCGCCGAGTACGTTCTTGCGAAGAAGCACCTGGATGCTGCCGGAACCATCGCGCAGATCGGCGAACGCTGCTTTCCCCATATCCCGAAAGGCGACCAGCCGCCCGGACACGACCACGTGCGTCCCGTCCTCTGCTCCTGGCTGAAGCTCGGCCAGCTGCGCCGCTTCGGCCGCTGTGTGGGTCCGCGAGGCGCGAGCCGGATAGGGATCGCGACCACTGGCCCTCAGCTGCTGGAGCTTCCGAAGCCGCTGCTCCCAGAGCTCATCCATTGGCAAAATCTACCCTGTCCAGGCCGGTACTTCGCAATTCGTTCAGCCGATCTTCTTGAGCGTGATCTTGATGATGCCCCGCGGAACGTTGACTTCCACCCTGTCGCCCACACGCTTGCCCATCAATGCTGCGCCGATCGGGGATTCGTTCGAGATCTTCCCCTCGGCGGGTGCTGCCTCAGGGTGGCCCACGATCGTATATGTACGATCCTGGCCGTCCTGTTCCACTGCCACCTGGCTGCCGAGAACCACGCGGTGGCTCTTCTGGACTTCCTTCTCATCAATGAGCACCGCGCGGCTAAGCACGTCCTCCAGCTCACGTATTCTGCCCTCAACACGGCCCTGTTCCTGCTTTGCGTCTTCATATTCCGCATCGTTTTGGCTGGTGCCCTGCTCGCGTGCCAGACGAATTTGCTCAGCGACAGCCCTGCGCTCCTTGAAGAGGTCCTCCAGTTCATTGGTAAGCCGCTGTTTGCCTTCAGGCGTCAGGGATACAGTGTTATCAGACATAGTCATACATCCAGCCGGGAGGGTAGGGTCTGGCAAGGGTGCCAGCGACCATATGGTATGCCGGATAACGCACGCCTGCATCTTCACCAAATCTCACCCGGCGGTTTCTCTCTAGTCGCTGCACCGAGATAATCGCCGGAGCGGCACCGGTCGCTCGCGCCCCGCTATGACCAATTCGCCAATCCCCTGGAACACCGGCCGCCCACGACGGGCACGCGGAGGGCCTGACTGGCCACGGATCGCGGCGTTCGGCGCGATGGCCATGGCTGTGGTGGTTTTCGGCTGGTTCGCGCTGAACTGGCTCGGTGGCTCCAGCTGTAACGACCCGTACTGCCCCACCTCAAACAGTGCCGATCCGCCCACGGGGTTCACGCTCGCCTCGGACGTTTACGAGTTCTCCGGTGAGCCCATTGATATCCCCCCTGGGGCCGGGGTCGATATCACGGTCGAGCTGCGAAATGACGCCGACGTCTCCTCGGGCCTGAGCTTCTTCCAGTACCGCCAGGAGAGCCAGGGCTGGGAGCCGCTGGGAGCCGCAATGGTTGGGGCAGAGGGCAGGTTCGCCACCGGCCGCTTTTCGGACACGCCGGCGATTATCGCCGTTATGCGCCGGCTCTCACCGGCAGGGAACGTCATCGCCTATCTTGACCCCGGCGAAACGCTCCATCCGGATGCCGCTGCGCTGGTCACCATCGTCCACACGCGCGACCTCCGGCCAGCGCCGGATGGCACGGTCGAGGGTACGATTTCACCGGCTCCGGCTGCCACAGACGCGACGCACATCCCCTCCATTGCCGCGGGCAACAGCGAGACGGGGACGCTCGCAAACCTCGACCAGATCCTTCGCGACGCCACCACGCGCTCGAACCACGTACGGGCAATCGCCACGCTTGTCCAGAACTCCGGGCTCCCGGGCATTGATATCTCGTACATGGACCTCCGTGCCGACCAGCGCAATTCGTTCGCCCTCTTTATCGAAGAACTCGCCAATGTGCTGCACACCGACTCCCGGCTGCTCACGGTCACGCTGCCGGCACCGGCACGCAACGGCGAGACCATCGCCGAAGGCGCCTACGACTGGACGGTTATCGGCAATGCGGCCGATGTCGTGCAGATGCGCCCGATCCGGGATCAGACGACGTACCGGGACGACATGACGGCGATTCTGAACTACCTGGCGCCTCGCATGCCCGCCTCTCGCCTTGCCCTCACGGTGACACCGCTGGCAGCCGAGAAGTCGGCCGAGGGTGTCGTCCCCCTCACCCTCACTCAGGCGATGACGAAAGCGACCCAGCTTCGCGTGGCCGGTGCCGCCCTGGCACCCAACGAGAACGTTGAGATCGTGGGCTTCAACATCGACCAGAATGAGGACCTCACGGGTCTCATCTGGAGTGCCAATACGGCGACCGTCGCATTCACCTACAAGCTCGAAGGCAACCGGACGGTCTGGATCGAAAACGCCTTCAGCGTTGGCTTCAAGCTCGAGTTCGCTACCGAATGGGGGCTCGGCGGAATCGCTATCGAAAAGGCGAGCAACGACCCGTTCCTCGGCAACATCTGGCCCGCGATAGCTCCCTACGTTGAAACAGGGCAGCCGCTGCTACTCCAGCCAAATGCCACAGACCTTCAGCCGCGGTGGTCGGCCGAGGAAGGGCTGCTGGAAGGTGGCCAGCGAGGTGTCGTTCGCTGGACCGCCCCCGCGGAACCGGGAGCGTACACCGTGCGCCTCTCACTCAGCGATGGCGTTGTAACCTTCGAGAGTGGGATCAGGCTCGCCGTGGAAGAACGCGAAGAATCCGGCGGAGGCTAGGTGGTGGCCACCGCCCGCATCACCGGTGGCGAGTTCACCGGCCGGGTAGTACACGCCACGGGCGCACTCCCCCAGGGGTTCCGGCCCACTTCCGGCCGGCTCCGGGAAGCACTCTTCAATATCCTCGGACCTTCGGTCGAGGATGCTCGCGTCCTTGATCTCTTCGCCGGCTGTGGGCTGATTGGTTTCGAGGCCCTGAGCCGTGGTGCTTCGATCGCCACGTTCGTTGAGTCTTCGAGGAGCCTTGCCGAAATGATCACGAAGACGGCACGAGAGTTCGGCATCGGCGACCGGGTGACGGTGGTGCACAGCTCACTTCCAGGAGCTTTGCGGAAACTTCGGGGCCGGTTCGACCTGGTCTACATCGACCCTCCCTACGCGTTGCCGGATGTTGAATCGACCCTTGCCACCCTCTTTCCCCTGCTTGCACCCGGTGGGCGAGTCGTCTACGAGCACAGCAGTCGGTACAATCCGCCACAGCGTCCGCCGGGGCTGGAACTGGAGCAGCGGCGAATTTACGGCGACAGCGCCATCGCGCTGTATTGCGGCTCGGAGAGCGAATGAGAATCGCAGTCTTTCCCGGCGGGTTCGATCCCGTAACCAACGGCCACATGGACCTGGTGAAGCGGATGACTCACCTCTTCGACCGCGTCGTCGTCGCCGTGGTCAAAGGGCGCGATAAGGGCTCCCTCTTCACCTGGGAAGAGCGCGTCGAGATGTTCAAGACTGCCGTCGAAGACATCCCCAACATCGAAGTCGAGATGTTCGATGAACTGATGGTCGACTTTGCTCGCCGCAAGGGGGCAGTGGCGATCGTCCGCGGCATCCGCGCAGTCACCGACTTCGAGAACGAATTCGATATGGCGCTGATGAATCGCAAGATGGCGCCACATCTGGAGTCGGTGTACCTGATGACCAACCAGGATTTCCTCTACGTCAGCGCCAGCCGGATCAGGGAAGTGGCAAGGCTCGGTTACGACGTCTCGGACCTGGTGCCTGCGCACGTCTACAAAGCGCTCCAGGCGAAATTCAGCTAGGCTTCACCGACTTCGGGAGCCGCCAGTGGAGATCCTCGAACTCATAGACCACCTGGAAGACTTGATCGTCCAGTCGCGACGTCTGCCCGTCGGCGGCAACCTGGTCGTCGACCGCAAACGAATGCTCGACCTCATCGATCAGCTTCGTCTGTCCGTGCCAGAAGATGTCCGCCGGGCGGCCCAGATTATCGAATCGCGGGATCAACTACTTTCCGAGGCAAGGGAACAGGCGAACCAGACCGCTGCTGCCGCCGCCGCTGAACGCGAAAGACTCATTGACTCCAACAGCATCGTGGCCGAAGCGCGGGAGCGTGCCCAGGCACTCATCGTCGATGGGGAAGACCGGGCGCGGAGGACGATCACCGAGGCTGACGCTACTGCTGCGGCACACCTGAGTGAGGCAGCTGATGCGGCTTCCCGACAGCTCGCCGATGCCGACCGCTATGCACTCGAAGTGCTGACGCGACTGGATGCACAACTTCGCACCTTTCTCGATTCGATCAATACAAGTGTTGAAGGGCTGGAACAAGACCGCTAGTACCAGTTGCAGTTTGGGCGTACGCTGTCCGTGAACTCCGGCTATCCATGACAACGAGAGTGCGACTCTTTGTGGTTAGTCGAAATCGATAAGGGGGCACAAGGGGTTCACACTATGGCAAAGTTCACGAAGATTCCGAAAGCACAGGCACCGGTGCCTGTGCGCCAATCAGGCAGACTGGCCGCCCGGATGAAGCTCTATGAAGAACACATCATGAGCGTATCGGCCGGCGAAGTCGGCAGGCTTGTTCCTGACCGCGACGAAACAGCCCGAGGCCTCGCCCTGCGCATCGGTAGAGCAGCCCGCCGGGTAAGCCGTCCTGTGAAGACCTGGATCGACAAGGGCGTCGTCTACTTCGAACCGGTTTCCTAGCCGGGCGATGGCATCGTGGGGGTGATGGCTGGGCCACTACCCCACGATGTTGATCAGCTTTCCAGCCACGTAGATCACCTTTTTGGGGCTCCTTCCACCGAGGAACTCGCTGACGCGGGAGAGAGCAAGCACCTGATCCGTTACCGCTGCCTCAGACGCGTCCGCTGCCACAAAGAGGCGATCTCTCACCTTTCCGTTGACCTGTACGGCAATCTCCACACCCTCTTCCTGAACGTATGCCTCCACGAACTCAGGCCAGGACTGCGTGTGGACGCTGAAGGGCCGCCCCGATCGTTCCCACAATTCCTCAGCGATATGCGGGGCAAGCGGCGCCATAAGCAGCAGCATCGCCTCGATCGATTCCTCCCAACCCATTCGATCTACCGCACCTTCATCACGCTGTTTCGCGATTGCCGTGGAGAACTCCATCAACCGTGCGATTAGCGTGTTCCAGCGAAGTGCTTCGATGTCCCCCGTAACCGCATGGATAGCGGTATGAGTAGTTTTGCGTAGTTCCGCCCGCGACATTTCGTCATCGGAGTAGCGCGGCTCTTCGGTCACAAGCGACCACACACGGTTGAGCCAGCGGACGATTCCCTGCATACCGGTCGGGTTATATGGGCCCCCCTGGTCCCAGGGCCCGATGAACATGATCTGGCAGCGCAGAGCATCGGCACCCCACCGGTCGACCTGTTCGTCCGGCGCGACCACGTTTCCCCGGCTCTTGGACATCCTGTTTCCATCAGGCCCGAGGATCACGCCCTGGTTGAAAAGCCTGGTCATCGGCTCATCCTGATCAACCAGTCCCATATCCCGGGCAGCCTTCCAGAAGAACCGCACGTAGAGGAGGTGCATTACGGCGTGTTCGGCGCCGCCCGTGTACAGGTCCACCGGGAACCAGTAGTCCGCCGCCTCCTTACTGAATGGGGCGATCGCGTTGTTCGGATCGGCATACCGCATTTCGTACCAGCTCGAGCACACGAAGGTATCCATCGTGTCCGTCTCGCGGCGGGCCGGCGACTCACATTGTGGACACGGCACGTTTACCCACGATTCCACCTCCGTCAACGGTGACCTGCCGGTGGGCTCGAAGGTCACGTGTTCGGGGAGAACCACGGGAAGCTGATCTTCGGGAACCGGAACAATGCCGCACTCGGAGCAGTGCACCATGGGTATTGGTGCACCCCAGTAGCGCTGCCGCGAGATGAGCCAGTCACGAAGTCGATAGTTGACGGTGCCTTCGCCGGCTCCCGTTCGCTCTGCGATTTCGATGGCCCGCTGGACGCCTCCATCCACCGGTGTGCCATCCAGCTCACCCGAGTGGATGTAGACGTCGCCTGCGGTGTACGCCGCTTCGAGCTCGCGCTCGTGGTCGACTCCGGGGGCCGTGAAAACGGGAGTGACCGCGAGCCCGTATTTCCGAGCGAACTCGAAGTCACGCTCATCGTGTGCCGGGACCGCCATGATCGCCCCGGTCCCGTACGTCACAAGCACGTAGTCGGCGATCCACACCGGTACGGGCTCCCCTGTGAACGGGTTGGTGGCATAACCCCCCGTGAATACGCCCGTCTTCTCCCGTTCGGTCGAAAGCCGCTCGATCTCCGTCGCTTTCGCCGTTCGGCCAATGTAGGCCTCAACTTCCGCGCGCTGGGCATCGGTGGTCAGTCCGGCCACGAGCGGGTGCTCAGGTGCCAGCACCATAAACGTCGCTCCATATACCGTGTCCGGCCGTGTCGTGAAGACGGTGATAGTCTCCTCACCTCCACCTTCAGACGGCACCGGGAAATGGAGGAGAGCGCCCTCCGAACGCCCGATCCAGTTCGTCTGCATGACCTTGATTCGCTCCGGCCAGTCGATGCCGTCGAATCGCAGCAATTCCTCTGCGTACTCCGTAATTCGGAAGAACCACTGCGTGAGGAAGCGCCGCTCAACCACGTCATCGCTCCGCTCACACTTACCATCGACAACCTGCTCGTTTGCCAGGACCGTGTTGCAACCCGGGCACCAATTGGCCGCTGCTTCGGCGCGGTAGGCCAGCCCTTTCTCGTAGAGCTTCAGGAACCACCATTGCGTCCAGCGATAGAATTCCGGGTCGCTGGTGATGACTTCGCGCGACCAGTCGAAACTCGTACCCATGCGCCGCAATTGGCCACGCATGCGGTCGATATTGCTGTACGTCCACTCCCGCGGGTCGATTCCCCGCTTGATGGCTGCGTTTTCGGCGGGCAATCCAAAACTATCGAAACCCATGGGGAAGAGCACGTTGTAGCCCTGCATGCGCCTGTAGCGGGCGGCCGCATCGCTCGGCGCCATGGGATACCAGTGGCCGGTATGGATATCACCCGACGGATAGGGAAACATCGTGAGGGCGTACCACTTGGGCCGGGACTCGTCGAAATCGACGGCCCGGTAAATCTGCTCGTCTTCCCAGCGTTTCTGCCACTTCTCTTCAATAACTGCGGGGTCGTAGCGATCGTTCATCTCGCTTCTCTCGCTTTCTACACACGCCGGTACGGCGGCACGAGTCCGCGCGCATAGGCCTGGGGATGAATGTGAAAAGCCCCGCCGAGCCTAGAAGCCGCGGGGCCGCATAAGTGCGAGTTCGAGGTAGGGCACAGGCCGTTGGGCCCGGCCCATCTGGCGACGCCGAACGCTACACGAGGCGGTATTTCGGGGGTCGATAGCACACCGCATGTGAAGAGTATGCCATCACATGCGGGGAAACGGTCAATCCGGACGGTAGTGTGCGACGAACAGGGTTTCCCACTCTCGAGGCTCGCTGCATTCAGAGCAGGTGAGATACCAGACCCACATTTCGTCTGGCTCTCGGCCGTATTTCTCCTTCGCCTGCTCCTTCGTCTCCCTCATCAGCCCCTTCATCGCCCCGAAATGAGCCGGTAGCAGGCGGGTCCAGGCAAATCCCCCGGGCATCTCGATGCCTGGATGTGCCCCATCTGTTTCGACCTCAAGCAGGACCGGCCGCCGGAGACGCCCCTCACCAAGCAGCAACATCGCATCCTCGGGTATCACGGCGCCTGCCGCCTCCGCCCTCTTGCGCAACTTCCCCCTGATCGACTGGTAGCCGACGGGAACCCCGGCAACAGCCGGGAGCGAACCCCGGATGAACTGGATGTCGCTCCAGTCACTCTCGACTTCGTGCCAATCTTCGGCATCCAGGTGCGGGCATTCGCAGAGGGGCTCGGACGGCGCCGGGTCGGGCGTCTTCGGCCGGGTGTCACCGTCCACGCGCACACGGCGGCGGGAGGATTGCTCGTCGCTCATCAACGAGAGGTTACACAGGCCATGCCGTTCGTGGCTGCAATCCGTCGGCGAACTTGCCATACTCTCCGCACCATCGGACCGAGGGAGTCACCCCGTGGAATTTCAGTTCACCAAAGCGCAAGAAGATTTTCGCGGCGAAGTTCAACAGTTCATCGCCCGCAACTGGTCACCACCGCCACCCACCGCAAGGGCGGGGGACGAGGAAACCAATGCTGCCGGCCGGGCATTCGAACAGCGGCTCGCCGAGAAGGGCTGGCTCACCATGGCCTGGCCCAGGGAGTACGGCGGACTGGGCGCCAACCATATGGACCAGATGATCTTCCGCGAAGAGACGGCCTACGCCGGTGCTCCGGGTTCCGGCGGCCAGGGCATCTCCATGGTCGGGCCCTGTCTCATGGTCCACGGCAACGAGGAGCAGAAAAAGGAGCACCTTCCGAAGATCGCCTCGGGCGAAGTCCACTGGGCCCAGGGATTCAGTGAACCGGGCTCGGGGTCGGACCTCGCCTCGCTGCAAACCCGGGCTATCCGCGACGGCGATGATTTCGTTATCAATGGCCAGAAGATCTGGACCTCCGGGGCTCATGATGCCGACTGGATCCATGTCCTCACGCGCACAGACCCCGATGCGCCGAAGCACCGCGGCATCTCGTACTTCCTGCTCGACATGCGCACTCCGGGCGTCACGGTTCGGCCCCTCATCAACATGCTTGGTGACCACGAATTCAACGAGGTTTTCTTCGAAGACGTTCGCGTACCCGCGCAAAACATGATGGGTGAGGAGAACCGCGGTTGGTATGTGGGTGCGACCCTGCTGGACTTCGAACGCTCCGGCGTTAACTGGTCGGCGCAAGGCCGCAAGACCGTGGAGAGGCTGACCGGCTATGCCCGGGAGACCTCGGGCCCGAAGGGCCGGCTTATCGATGATGCCGGCATCCGCCAGGGACTCGCCGAATTGAGAATCGGCGTGGAAGCGTCCCGCCTGCTGAGCTACCGCGTCGCCTGGATGCAGAGCGCGAACCTGATCCCCAATTACGAGGCCTCGATGTCGAAAGTCTTCGGTAGCGAACTGGGCCAGCGGATCGCCAATTTCGGACTGAAGCTGTTGGGACTGCCCGGTCAGAACGTAGATCCTGCCGATCCGAACGCACCGTTGAAGGCCGATATCGGCCGCAGCTACATGCGCACCGTGCCGGGAACAATCGCCGCCGGCACCAGCGAGATTCAGCGGAACATCATCGCCACCCGCGGCCTCGGGCTGCCGCGCGGGTAGCGCTCAATCGTTAGTTCCTCCGCGTGTAGGCTGAAGCCAACAGCACATTACACGCGGAGGAACCATGGCCCGCAAGAAGGTCACCATCATCGGCGCCGGCATGACCGGCGGGGCGATGGCCGAACGTCTCATCGAACTCGACATCTGCGATGTTGTCCTCCAGGACGACCCGCAGTTCGCAGGCACCATGCACCACGGCAAGGCCCTGGACGAATCACAGGCAGCAGTCTGGCGAGGTTTCAGCACCCGCATCTCGGCCACCGATGGCTGGGACGACACGGCCGATTCAGATGTGGTTATTTGCACCGCCGGCGCGCCGCGAAAACCGGGAATGAGCCGCGAAGAACTCCTTAACGGCAACGCCGAGATCGTCAGGGTGAAGATCGAAGCGGCAGCCAAAGTGAGTCCCAATGCCGTGCTGGTTGTTTTCAGCAATCCCATGGACGCCATGTGTCACGTGGCCATGAAGGCCAGTGGATTCCCGCGTGAGCGTGTCATCGGCCAGGGCGGCATGCTCGACAGCGCCCGGTACCGTTACTTTGTCGCCGACGCCGTTGGCGTTTCTCCGCTCGATGTTCACGGATATGTGATCGGCGGCCACACGGACACCACGATGGTGCCGGTTGTTTCCCAGACCCGCGTGGGCGGTGTTCCCCTCACCGACCTGCTTCCACAGGACCAGATCGATGCCCTTGTCGCCCGTTCGATGCGCGGTGGCGCCGAAATCGGAGAGCTCCTCAAAGTCGGCAGTGCCTATTACGCACCCTCGGCGGCAACAATCGCGATGGTGAAGTCGGTGCTGCTCGACCAGCGCCGGCTCATGCCCTGCTCGGTGCTCCACCAGGGCGAGTACGGCATCAACGGCGTGTTCTCCGGCACGGTCTGTCAACTGGGCGAAGGGGGTATCCAACGGACCTTCGAGCTGCCGCTCAGCGATGACGAGAAGTCACGGGTGGTTGCGGCCGCAGAGGCCACGAGAGCCCAGGTTGCACTCCTGAACTAGAGGAGCGCACGAAGTTCCCGGCTGGCCTGCAGAACGCGTTGCGGCGCAGGCCCTCCGGGGATATCGCGTGCCGCCAGTGCCGAGTCAACGCTAACCGCCAGGACGTCCTCCTCGAAGAGGGCGCTCGCCGCCCGGTAGACGTCGATTGGCAGATCTGCGAGTTCGCAATTCCGGGCTTCCGCTTCCTGCACCAGGCCCCCGACGACGCCGTGCGCTTCGCGGAAGGGCATGCCCTTCAGAACCAGGTAGTCGGCAACATCCGTTGCGAGGCTGAATCCGCCCCCTGCCGCCTCCCTCATTCGCGGGAGGTTGAACTCGAGGGCCGGCAACATCGCGGCGAAGATGGCCACCGTGGGGAGGACGACGTCCGCTGCGTTCTTCACCGCGAGCTTGTCCTCTTGCAGGTCGCGATTGTAGGAGAGAGGGAGCCCCTTCAGTGTCGTCAGAATGCCGATGAGTTCTCCGAGTAGCCGTCCCGTACGTCCCCGTGCCAGCTCGGCGACGTCGGCGTTCTTCTTCTGGGGCATCATGCTCGACCCCGTCGCGAAGCCGTCCGGGAGCCGCAAGAACCCGAACTCCGCCGTCGACCAGACAATGATCTCTTCTGCGAGGCGCGAGAAATGCACCTGCGTGAGCGAGCAGGCAGCAAGGAACTCGGCGATGAAGTCCCGGTCAGAGACGGCGTCCAGGCTGTTCCGTGTGACGCCATCGAAGCCGAGCTCGCCAGAAACGAATTCACGATCCAGCGGATAGGGCGAGGCAGCCAGCGCGCCCGAGCCCAACGGCAGGACGTTCAACCGGCGACGGCAATCGGCGAACCGCTCCCGGTCGCGCCACAGCATCTCGCCGTAGGCCAACAGGTGATGTCCCAGCGTTACGGGCTGGGCTCGCTGGAGGTGTGTATAGCCCGGCATCGGATCCGATGCGTGGCGTTCGGCAAGGTCGCAGAGCACGCCGATCAGGTTTCCCAGGGCGGAACGGGCGTCGTCGCACAGCCCCCGCACCAGCATGCGGTTCATGAGTGCAACCTGGTCGTTGCGTGACCGCGCCGTGTGCAGCATTCCCGCGGCCGCCCCGATTCGCTCACGCAACGCTACTTCGATGTGGGTGTGAATATCCTCAAGCTCAGGCTTCCACGCGATTTCGCCGCGTTCGAATGCACCCCGGACATCTTCGAGCCCGGCGACGATTTGGTTCGCCGCATCGACCGGGATGATTCCCTGCCGGCCAAGCATCGTTGCATGGACAATTGAACCGGCAATGTCGAAGGGCCAGAGGTCGCGATCGGCGCCAGCCGTGTAGTCCTCCGTCAGGTTGTCCATGCCCGACGCGAATCGCCCGCCCCAGGTCCGCCCTTGTTCTGTCACGCCTCCGACCTCCCGGATGCCGATGGTGGCACGCCGCCTCTGTCCGGACAATCGAACGCCGGTATGCTCTGGGTGTGGGAGACAACATCCAGCTCATCGACACACCAGGAGCGGCTATCGATCCCCGCCGGCCTGCACTCCTTGCTTTTCCCTCCGGGCAGGAGCCGGGGGAGCGAGCCATTGCCGCCTTGCGCGAGGTCTACGCCGGGGACCATCCGGTCACACTGCTAACAAAGGACGGTCCGCTGCAGGCTACGGTGGCGACCATCAATAGTTCGCAGACCGTCGACGCTATCTACCTGCCGGCGGCGGAAGCTACCGAGAACCTGCGCACGCTCGAGGGGCTGGCCGCCATTGTCGCGCGGCTCAACGCCCCCGGTGGCTGCCCATGGGATGGCGAGCAGACTCATGAGACCCTGCGCTCCTACCTGGTCGAGGAGACCTACGAGGCACTCCAGGCCATCGACGAGGGTGACCGTGCAGCACTCGTCGAAGAGCTCGGCGACGTGCTGCTCCAGGTATTCATGCACGCCGAAGTGGCACGGCGAGAAGGCACGTTCACCATTGGCGACATCACCGGGTCCATCGGGAGCAAGCTCATCCGGCGCCATCCGCACGTATTTGGCGAGGTCGACGCAACGTCGGCAGACGAAGTGGCCCGGAACTGGGAACAGATCAAGAAGTCGGAAAAGCCCGGTGGCAGCATTCTCGACGGCGTCCCCGCTGCGCTGCCCTCGCTTGCCGCGTCGCAATCGCTCCAGGGCAGGGCCCGTCGCGTGGGTTTTGATTGGCCGGACATTGAAGGGCCACTCGCGAAGCTCCAGGAGGAGCTCGGAGAATTCGCCCGGGCAGACAATACCGGGGATCGGGAGGAGGAGTTCGGCGACATTCTCTTCGTCATCGCCAACATCGCCGACCATCTCGGGATCGATGCGGAACAGGCCTTACGCCTCGCCAACAGGAAATTCCGCAGCCGCTTCGGGATCGTCGAACACCTGGCGGACGAGCGGGGCCTGGAAATGCGAGAGATGGGCTTGCCTGCGCTTGACGCGCTCTGGGAAGAGGCCAAGACCAGGCTCGCCCGTGCAAACGACGTCTAAGGTTGTGGTGGCCCCCTGCGGTCGCTACGCTTGCGACATACTACAACTTTTAGGAGAAACTCTTGACCCAGGTATCCGAATCGCCCATCACTGTCGAGCGCTTCAAAACCGGCAAGACTTACCAGCAGTACATCGATAGCGGTATCCGCAATCGCGAACTGTTCGATCGCAACTTCACGGGCACGAAGGTGACTGAGGAGCAGGCCGCCAGGCTGAAGGCCATCGCCAACGGCCCGAAGGGCCCCATCACGCTCGCCGTCATCGGTGAGGATTGGTGCCCCGACGTGTACCGGGGCATGCCCGTAGCCGCCCGCATCGCCGAAGCAATGGGCATCGAAATGCGCGTATTCGAGCGTGACCAGAACAAGGACCTTATCCAGTCCTACCTGAAAAACGGCGAGTTTGAATCGATCCCGGTCTTCGTCTTCTTCGATAAGGACCACAAAGAGCTGGCACATTTCATCGAACGTCCGGTAGTGGCCAACGAGCAGATGCCTGATATGCGCGCGATTCTCGGCCCAACCCGACCCGAGGAAATCGCCAAGGAACTCGGCCGCGAACCGACCGAGGATGAAGTCAACGAGTTCCGCGCAAAGTCCCGCGAAAAGTACCTCGAATGGCAGCAGGGCGAGACCTGGGCCAGCTGGCGCGGCGCCACGATTGACGAAGTGATCGAACTACTCAGCTAACCGGCATAGCTAACCACAACGAATAGGGATGGATCCCGACGGGGTCCATCCTTTCGTTATTATCCCTACGTGGAGCGAGAGCCGGAGTCCGCCACAGCGTTTTCATGGCTTGCCACCGCCACCATCATTCTTTCCTTACTCACCATCACCGGGGCCTATCTCACTCTGCTCCGGCTTGCCATCGACACGTCAAACGCGGGTGACCCCACAAACGACGCCGACCGCGTGTACTTCGGGGTCCACGGGGCAATCCTGGCTCTCTCGCTCGTTCTTGGAGGTGTCCTTGGTTATGTCCAGGCCAGGCGCGCGTTTGCGATTGCGGTCCTCTTTCTCGCGGTGATCCTGGTGACGATGTTCGCCGCCCAGTTGGTCACCTTCGAGCTTGCCTGTGCGGGCCACAACGACATCATTCGCCACTGGCAGTGCTGAGCCGCTCCACCACCACGTGGATTTCGGCCAGTTCGCCAATCACTGCCGCCGGACTCGCATCGCCCGGGTCCTCGGCCCGATACTCATGGGTCAGGACCGCTCGCATTCCCACGGTCATCGGGCCGATCACATCTTCGCGCACGCGGTCGCCGACAAAGAGCGCCTCTCCCGCATCGACATCCAGCCGTTCGAGGGCTCGGCGATAGATATCGTGATGAGGCTTGCGGATCCCTTCATCACCGGAATAGACGCTCGAATCC
>JAGQGZ010000110.1 GCA_020432105.1 Dehalococcoidia bacterium
ATGCAGGCGGCCGGTTCCGTGTGGTCGCGGACGAGAAAGAAGCACGCCGGATCGTCGAGGAGCGCAAGCGCGAACGCGAGGGCCAGGACGACTCAGCCCATGCCCGCGTCAACCTGGACACGTTGTTCAATGAGATCAGCGCGGGGCAATTGAAGGAACTCATCCTCATCGTGAAAGCCGATGTCCAGGGAAGCGCTGAGGCCGTGCGCAGTTCGCTGGAACAGCTGAGTAACGAAGAGATCAAGGTGAAGGTGATCCACACCGCCACGGGGCCCATCAGCGATTCTGACGTGATGCTGGCGCAGGCTTCGAACGGCATCGTGCTCGGCTTCAACACGAAGACTGAACCTTCTGCTCGCCGCCAGGCTGAAGTGTCCGGCGTGGAGATCCGCGAGTACACGATCATCTACCAGATGATTGAGGACATCGAGAAGGCGCTCGCCGGCATGTATGAGCCGGTCTATGAGGCGCGGATCGATGGCCACGCCGAAGTCCGGGCAACGTTCAAGTCGAGTCGCCTCGGTGGTATCGCGGGCTGCTTCGTGACTGATGGCGTAATTCGCCGGGGAAGTGAAGTACGTGTGCTGCGGAACGGCACAGAAATCGCAAAGGGACGTGCCGATGGGCTCCGCCGCGAGAAGGACGACGTGCGCGAGGTATCCAGCGGATTCGAATGCGGCGTGGTGCTCTCGAACTTCGACAAGTTCGAGGAGGGCGACGTGATCGAGTTCTTCCACCAGGAGCGGGTGAACTAGCACCCGCTGCCGCGGGAATCGCCCCATGAGCCGACGAACCGACCGTGTAAACGAACTCCTTCGCGAGGAGCTGGGCGAGCTTGTCCAGCTTCACGTGAAGGATCCTCGCGTTGAAGGGCGGTTCGTTTCGATCACGGAGGTCCAGGTCTCGCCAGACTTGAAGCATGCAGACGTCTACGTATCTTGCCTGGCATCGGATGAGGCGCCGGAAGCGGTGGAAGGTCTCCAGCATTCGGCCTCGTTTCTCCACGAGCGGCTGGTTGCAAGGTTGCGCATGCGCTCGATTCCCAAGCTCACGTTCAAGATCGACCGTTCGATGGAGACTGCCGACCGCCTCTCCAACCTCATCCGGGAAGTGAACCACCCGGACGGCGGGGCATGAGTTCGCAAAGGACGCCCCACCACGGTGTCCTCCTCGTCGATAAGAAGCCCGGCTGGACGAGCCACGATGTGGTCGCGAAGGTTCGCGGGCTATTCGGCCAGAAGAAAGTTGGACACACCGGTACGCTCGACCCGATGGCGACGGGCCTGCTCGTCGTGTGCCTCGGCAGGGCGACGCGGCTGGCCGAGTACATGGTTGGCCATGACAAGACCTACGAGGGGACGGTGGCGCTTGGAGCGACCACCGATACCGACGACGCCGAGGGCAATGTTCTCAGCCGCCGGGAGGTTCCGCCCATCTCGGAAGCCGACGTGCAGCGGCTTACCGCCAGGTTCACCGGCAGGATCTGCCAGGTACCTCCGCAGTACAGCGCAATCAAGAAGCAGGGTGAACGGGCGTACGCCGTTGCCCGCCGTGGTGGCAGCGCCGAGCTCGAGGCACGGCCGATCGTCATACACGACCTCACGGTCGCCGTTTCCCATGCCGGACAATGCCTTGATATCGGGGTCCACTGCGGCCCGGGAACGTACATCCGCAGCCTTGCCCGCGACATTGGCGAAGCCCTGGGTTGCGGCGGCCACCTCGCATCGCTGAGGCGGACCTCTGCAGGTCCCTTCAACGTCGCAGAGGCTCAGACGCTGGCATCGGTTGAGGCGGTCTCGGCGGCCGAACGGGGAGCACTCCTGAAGAAGCCAGGCACCGGTCTTGAATCACTCCCACGGGTGCATGTGAGCAAAGAGAACGCTGTGAGGCTGGCCGGGGGACTGAGCGTTGAGGTGGCTGATCTCCCGGAGGCTGCAGGACCGATCCTGGTCTACTGCGGGAGCGATCTGCTGGTGGGCGTCGCCGGACGGATCGAAGGCGATGGGCTCAAGTGCAGGAAGGTGTTGGCCACCCGAGAGGAGTTAGATTTGTGCTGACACGCGTTATGTCTTATCCAGATTCGATCTGTGCTTGACAGGTTGCACTCGAAAGCTATCATCTGTGAAGCCTCGGGCGTGTATGCAAAACTGCATAAGCGCTAGAACAATTTGAGGCCCATCGCTAGATAGCGAGGAGGATCACGTGGAAGCGTATTGCCTGAAGTGCCGCACCAAGCGCGAAATGAAGGCCCCGAAGCCGATTACGATGAAGAACGGCAAGCCCGCAACAGAGGGCACATGCCCCGAGTGCGGAACCCGGATGTTCAAGATCGGTAAGGCGACGGTTTAGCCCTGGAACACGGCGAATGCCCCGGAAATCCATCCGGGGCATTCGTTTAGCTCCCCAAAGTCTCCAACAACTCCCTGTGTAAGACGCCGTTGCTGGCGACAGCGGAGGTGCCGGGTCCCGGGTCGCCCTGCCATGTCGTTATGCGGCCGCCGGCTTCGGTGATGACCGGATAGAGTGCCGCCACATCCCAGTGGTTCATGACTGGATCAAGCATGGCATCGGCACGCCCTGAAGCTACAAGCAGGTACCCGTAGCAGTCGCCCCACGTCCGGAGGAGCTTCGCCGATTGCATCAGCCTCTCGTAGGAGCCTGTCTCTGGCTGGTACTTGCTCAACCCCTGGACCGAGGTCAGCATCACCGATGCTTCGTCCAGCTTCGCGGTTGTTGATACGCGGACTGGCCGGCCGTTGAGGCTGGCGCCGAGACCCCTGGCCGCCTTCACCGTCTCACCGACTGCATGACAGGCGATCAGTCCCACCACTGGCTCGCCATCGCGTTCGATGGCAATGAGTGTCCCGAACAATGGCACCCGATGCACGAAGGACTTCGTGCCGTCGATGGGGTCGAGGATCCAGCGGTAGCGGCCTGAACCCTCGAGTTCAGCGAACTCCTCGCCGAGAATCCCGTGGCCCGGGCACTCACGTTCAATAAACGCCCGCATAGCCTCCTCAGCACCCCTGTCTGCATTCGTTACGGGCGTGCCGTCAGACTTGAGGTCAACCGAGAAGTCGCCGTGAAAGAGCGGCATGACGATATCGGCAGCGATCTGCGCTGCCCGTTCAGCGAGTGCCAGCAACTCCGTGAGGTCGTCGTCCACGGCTACCGCGGTGAATCGCCACGGCGATAGGCGGCGGTGAGGTCATCGAGCTGTTGCTTCAGATCGGGCGGCAGCGGAGTTTCCAGGGCGGCAATCGAGTCATCAAGCTGCTCGGGCCGGCTGGCCCCGATGATCGGGGCAGTGATGGTGGGATTGGCGAGGACCCAGGCCACGCTCATCTGGACCAACGACATACCTGCGCCGGCCGCCAGTGGCCGTAGCTGTTCGACCGTCTCGAACATCCCTTCGTGCCAGTAGCGGTCCTGGTACCGGGGTCCGGCTGAGCCCAGGGTGAAGCGGGAGCCTTCCTCGGGTCCCTCGTCGCGGTTGTGCTTGCCACTCAGCAGGCCACCGGCAATGGGGTTGTACGGGATGACGCCGACGCCGTCGCCATCGCACAGGGGCAGAAGTTCGCGTTCAATCTCACGGAAGAGGAGGTTGTAGCGCGGTTGCACGCTATCCATGCGGACGATGCCCATGGCTTCGCTGCGGCCTATCGCGCGGGCAAGCTGGTAGGAGAGCCAGTTGGAGCAGCCGACGTAGCGAACCTTGCCGGAACGCACGACATCTTCGAGCGCGCGAAGTGTTTCGTCCATCGGTGTGTCGGGGTCGAAGCCATGGAGCTGATAGAGGTCGATGTAATCCGTCTGCAGACGCCGCAGGGAAGCGTCGACGGCATCGAGAATGTGCTTGCGCGAGGCGCCCATGTCCCACTGGTTCGGGCCCGTACGGCCGAAGCACTTGGTAGCGAGGATATAGTCCTGACGCCTGCCCTGGAGCCAGCGCCCGACGATTTCTTCAGTGCGCCCGACCACTTCGCGGGGCGCACCGAGCGGATAGACGTCAGCTGTATCGAGGAAGGTGATACCGGCATCGGCTGCCCGGTCCATAATCGCAAACGAAGCCGGCTCATCGCACTGGTACCCAAAGGTCATGGTACCGAGACAGAGGCGCGAGACTTTCAGGCCGGTGCGGCCGAGTCGAGTGTGCTCCATGTGGTTCTCCTAGCAGGCCCCTTCTGCCTGCAATTCGCCCAAGGAGGCATCCCATGCAGCCAGGGTTTCGTCGATGTCTGCCCGGGTGTGGACGGCGCTAACGATGCCGCCATTGCCAAAGTACTGCACACCGTGGTTGACCATCGCAAGATTCAGGAGGCGCTGTGTTTCGGGACTCGTACCGCGCTTGAGGAGGTCGAGCGGCAATTCGTTGGGGTTGTAGTGGCGTGCCTCCGGCACCGAGTCTCCACCGAGGATGATTCGGAATATGCTCGCTTCACCGTAGGCCGCACCGGCGATTCCACGCTCTGCGAGAATCCCGTTCATCCCAGCCTGAAGCGTTCTTGCATTCGCGATAGCTGCCTCCTGGGCATGTCCATCGGCGATTCGCGCCAGGGCTGCTGTACCGGCGGCAGCACTCAGGGGATTGGCGTTGAACGTGCCGGGGTGGCCAACCTTGAGGGCTTTGCCGTCTGCGGAGAAGCTCAGACGCTCCATGATGTCGGCGCGCCCGGCGACGGCACCGCCGGGGAACCCTCCGGCGAGGATCTTGGCGAGGGCCGTGAGGTCCGGCACGACACCTTCAACCTGTTGGACGCCACCGGGGGACCAGCGAAAACCAGTCACTACCTCGTCCATCACCATCAGAAGGCCCTGCTCCTGGGTGAACCGGCGAAGCTCGCGGAGGAACCCCGGAGGCAGGGGAATTGTGCCCATGCCCGCGCCGGAGGCCTCGACGATGATGGTGCCGATATCCGACCGGGAAGCGATGGTCTCGCGCACGGTGTGCATCTCGGGTGCCACGACAACAACGGACTCCAGGGTCGACTCCGGCACGCCGGGGGGCGCCTCTGCACCGTAGGTGGAGTTGGTGATCACGTAGTCGTGCCAGCCGTGAAAGTGGCGTTCGAATTTCAGCAGTGCAGGGCGGCCGGTAGCGGCCCGGGCAAGGCGGAGGGCCATCAGCGTTGCTTCGGTGCCCGAGCTTGTGAAACGCACCATCTCTGCCGACGGTACGAGCTCGCAGACCTTCTCCGCCCACTCGATCTCGAGCTCGTGGCTGGCACCGTAGTGCGTGCCTTTTGCCAGCTGCCGTGCGGCAGCTTCCAGCACATCCGGGTGATTGTGCCCGAGGAGCAGCGAGCCATGACCCATCACGTAATCGATCAACCGATGGCCATCGACGTCCCACTTCTGTGACCCAGCGGCGTGGTCCGCGTAGATAGGGAAAGGGCGTTGAAAGCGTGCGTCGTGAGTTACGCCGCTGGGCAGACGTCTGCTCGCCCGCGCATGGAGGCTTGCGGAGCCGGGGTGTCGCTCGATGTAGGTAGCTTCGATGCCCATCTGTATTGCCGCTTTTCGGCCAATGATACAGAGGAAACCGGATAGCACGGCGAACACGGCTCGCCTACGATCGAAGGAGATGCAGGTAGAAGGAAATACAACGCGCTCTTCGCGGGGCCGGGGGTGTTGCCCCGGTACTGCATGCGCCGCGCGGGCCTCGCTGTCTGAACCCCCATCATTGCGCGGGCGGTTCGGCGAAGGCTCCATGGCTCTATCGGCCGCTCTCATGGGTGCCGATGGCGCGCACCCATTCGCTACATACGATGCGCCGTCCCAGCACAACAGCTATTACTCCAGACCGGCCGGCAGACTCACAAAAGTGATGAGACAGCGGTTTGTACTATGGTAGTCTAGACGCAACCTATGGATAGCTATGACGTCGCGGTGATTGGCGGCGGACCGGGTGGCTACGTGGCCGCAATTCGGGCCGCCCAGCTAGGCAAGAAGGTCGTGCTTTTCGAGAAGGAGCGCGTCGGCGGACTGTGTCTGAACTGGGGTTGTATTCCCAGCAAGGCGCTGCTGAGGAACGCGGACGTCGTGAACCTCGTGCGAGACAGTGCCACTTGGGGTATCTCAACGGGAGAGACCACCTTCGACTTTGGGGCTGCTGTGGACCGCAGCCGCCAGGTCGTCGACCGGCTGGTTGGCGGCGTTGAGGGCCTGCTGAAAGACAACGGCGTGACGGTGATTGCCGGCGAGGCTTCGTTTTCCGGAGCCAGGCAGATCTCCTGCAATGAGGAGACCTACGAAGCTGAGGCGATCATCATCGGCACGGGTGCTACGACGCGAATGCTTCCCGGCGTGGAGATTGACGGGACAGTGATCCTCACAAGTCGTGAGGCGCTGGCTCGCAAGGATGTTCCCCAGAAGGCAGTGATTATTGGCGCGGGACCGGTGGGAATCGAGTTTGCCCACATCTGGGCGAGCTACGGCGCCGAGGTCACGGTCGTCGAGATGTTGGATGCGGTACTCCCGCTTGAGGATCCGGAAGTGAGCCGCCAGATGGCTCGTTCACTCGCGAATCGCGGCATCGATTGCAACGTGGGTACGCGAGTGGAAAGCGTGACGGTCAACGGCACAACGGCGACCGTCAGTACGACGAAGGGTGACGACACCTCCACCATCGAAGCGGACGCCGTCCTGGTGGCGGTCGGGTTCATTCCCCACACTGAGGGCCTGAACCTCGAATCTGCGGGTGTCGCCACCGAGCGCGGGTTCATTGCCATCGACGACGAGATGCGCACGAACGTGGACGGTATCTACGCAATCGGTGATGTAACCGGAAAGCTCATGCTCGCCCATGTGGCGATGCAGCAGGGTGTGATCGCGGCGGAACATCTTGCGGGCGAGGCAGTGACCACACTCGACTACATCCAGATGCCGCGAGCAACGTTCGCTCAACCGCAGGTGGGGTCGATCGGCTACACCGAAGGGGCGGCGAAAGCGGCGGGCTTCGAGGTGGAAACCGGCAAGTTCCCCTTCGCGGCGCTTGGCAAGGCGATTGCCGTCGGCGAGACAGAGGGATTCGTGAAGGTTGTGGCCGAGAAGTCGACCGGACAGCTGCTTGGTATCCACATGATCGGCCATGATGTGAACGATCTCCTGGGCGAGGCCTCATTGGCCGCCCTGCTTGAGTCAACGACCCGGGAAATGGGATTTGCCGTCCACGCCCATCCCACGCTGGCGGAAGCCCTCAAAGAGGCAGCTCTTGCCGTCGATGGTGAAGCTATCCACATTGCCCGCAGGAGGGCGGCGCGATAGCACCGCCAGGCCGGACCCAAAACAGGAGGCAGAGTGAGCACTGAAACGCAAACGCCAACAACGCTGCGCGGTCTAACGAGGGAGCAGGCTGACCACTTCCTTCACCAAATGGTCCTTATCCGCCGCTTCGAAGAGAAGTCGGGCGAGATGTACACGAAGGGCAAGATCCGGGGTTTTCTCCACCTGTACACGGGCCAGGAGGCCTGCGCGGTCGGTGCGGTGAATGTACTGGAAGAGCGAGACAAGGTGATTACCCACTATCGGGACCACGGCCACGCCCTGGCCCGCGGACTTGATCCGAACAGGATCATGGCGGAGCTCTACGGTCGCGTTGACGGCGTTTCCGGCGGCCGTGGTGGTTCGATGCACCTCTACGACGTGGAGAAGGGGTTCCTCGGCGGCTACGCCATTGTGACCGCCCACCTGCCGCTGGCCGTCGGTCTCGGCCTTGCTTCGAACCTGCAGAACGAGGACTTCGTGACGCTTTGCATCTTCGGTGATGGGAGTGTGGGTGAGGGGGAATTCCACGAGGCACTGAACCTTGCGGCCCTCTGGGACACACCCGTCATCTTCTTCTGCGAAAACAACCTCTACGGTATGGGCGTTCCCTTTCAGCAGTCGCTCTCGACGGAGATTTCGACGCTTGCAGAGGCCTACGGCATCACCACCGAGAACGTCGATGGGATGGATGTCGTGGATGTCTACCACGCGGCGAAACGTGCGGTCGAGCATTGCCGGGCGGGCAGTGGGCCTTACTTCATTGAGGCGCTCACCTATCGCTACCGCGGCCATTCGATGGCCGACCCCGAACTGTACCGGTTGAAGGAAGAGGTCGACGAGCACCGGAAGCGCGATGCAATCCAGAGGCTGCGATCGGAGATGGTTGAGGCCGGCTGGCTCGATGATGCCGGCTACCAGGCAGTGGTGGACAGGGTTGAACGGGAAGTGGACGAGGCCGTCGCCTTCGCCGATGCAAGCCCGGAACCAGCGCTGGAGTCGCTGTTCGACAATATCCTGGCGGAGGACGCCCGTGGTTGAAATGCGCATGCGTGACGCCCTCCGTGAGGCCCTTCGCGAGGAGCTACTGCGCGATGAGAGGGTCTTTCTGCTGGGTGAAGACATCGGCCTGTACGGCGGTTCCTATACCGTGACCAAGGGCCTGCTGGACGAGTTTGGGGCGAAGCGCGTGATCGACACGCCGATTGCGGAATCGGGGATCGTCGGCGCGGGGATCGGCGCCGCCATGGCCGGTATGCGGCCGATGGTCGAACTGATGACGATCAACTTCAGCTTCCTGGCGATGGACCAGATCGTGAACAACGCCGCCAAGCTGCACTACATGTCGAACGGACAGATCAACATACCGCTCGTTATTCGCATGGCGAGCGGGGGCGGCAGCCAGCTGGCAGCGACGCACAGTCATAGCCTCGAAGGGATGTACGCCCACTTCCCCGGGCTGCGGATCGTCTGCCCTTCCAATCCTGCCGACGGCAAGGGCCTCCTCAAGCGCGCTTTTCGGGACGACAACACAGTCATCTTCATCGAGCACACGGCGAACTACAGCCTCAAAGGCGAGGTACCCGACGATGAGGACTACCTGGTGGAGTTCGGCAAGGCGACGGTGGTGCGCGAAGGCACCGATGTGACGCTTATCGGCTATTCGGGCAGCGTGCACCAGGCAACACGGGCAGCGACCATGCTCGCCGAACAGGAGGACGTGGACGCGGAAGTCATCGACCTCCGGACGCTGCGGCCGCTGGATATGGACACCGTGATCGCCTCCGTGAAGAAGACGAACCGGGCGGTGGTAGTGGAAGACGACTGGAAGTTCGGTGGCTTCGGCGGCGAATTGAGCGCCCAGATAATGGAACAGGCCTTCGACTGGCTGGACGCCCCGGTGGCCCGGGTGAGCGGCAAGGACGTGCCCATGCCCTACAATCGAAACCTGGAGTTCGCAGCCCTTCCGTCGGAAGAGGACGTCGTCGACGCCGTCCTCTCCATGTTCTAGGAGTAGCCCGTGGCCATCGAAGTCACCATGCCCCAGATGGGTGCCGACATGACCGAGGGGACGGTGGTCCAGTGGTTCAAGCAGGTCGGAGACGCCGTCGAGCGTGGCGAAATCCTCGCGGAAATCGAAACCGACAAGGCCAACGTTGAGCTCGAGGCGTTCGAATCGGGAACGTTGCTGAAGCTGGTGGTCGGCGAGGGCGAGGTGGTGCCGGTGGGCGACGTGATCGCCTTGATGGGCGATGAGGGCGAAGCGATTCCCGACTCAACCGACGAGGGAAAGGACTCGGCAAAACCCGAAACACGCCGGGGAACGGGAGAGACACGCACGGCAGCTGAGGCACCGGGAGCGGCCCGGAGTGCTGCCGTCGCAAAGAGCGGA
>JAGQGZ010000111.1 GCA_020432105.1 Dehalococcoidia bacterium
GGAGGTTGACCATGACCCCCTGGCCGATCCACTGGTTGAGGTAGCTGCGACCAACACCAAGGGTGCCGGAGACGAGATAGATGCTGACGGCGAGGACGAAGAGAAGGGTGATGCGGGAACCATCGCCGAGGTCCTGCTTTGCCGCCTCGTTGGTGATTGCGGCCATGAAGAGCGCGGGGAGGAGGTCGAGGGTGGAGGTGACGATGATGAGGATGGCGAGCGCGGCCATGCGGCCCCGGAAGGGTGCAAAGAGCCGGGCGACGCGCTTGAGGAGCGTCCAGGTTGGGACTGACGGCTTCGCCGGGGGCAGGTGTCTCACGGAGTCCATGGTGCCAGAGCGGGTGGGTGGGTGCCCCGGGCGATTGGGGAGTTGGAGGGAGGCGGTTCGGGCGATGCTTCTGGCATAGTTGGGAGCGGCCTCGTACAATTGTTGACAGAGTTGCTCGACTTTTTCTGTCGATACGAATGGCAACCCGGGATTTGATTGAGCAATGCGTGTTTCTACTCGCGGCGACTACGGGCTTCGTGCCCTCGTGGAGTTGGCCAGCCACTACGGCCAGGGGCCGCTGCAGTCTTCGGAGATCGCTTTGCGGCGGCACATCCCGGAGCAGTACCTTGACCAACTCCTGCCCACGCTGCGAAAGGCGGGGTTTCTTCGCTCTGTCCGTGGGCCGGGCGGGGGCCACGAGCTGGCACGCCCACCCGACCAAGTTTGTGTGCGCCACGTGATCGAGGCGCTGGAGGGAAGCATCGCACCGGTGTCGTGGCTGGATGAACCACCGGAGACGACGGACCATCCCCACCAGTGCGGCCAGCGTGAAGTGTGGGAGCGAATCCGGCAGGCGACGGGCGAGATTCTGGAGTCCTACTCGCTGAGCGACCTTTTGGAGCGTGAGCCTACTGCCGTCGTTGGGAGGTACCAGATATGACCGTCCCGACTCGACGGCCGGAGATCGCGGAGTCGGTGCTGGACCTTATCGGCAGGACGCCGCTGGTGAGGATCGCGAAGCTGGGGCCCGCCAACGGCGCGACGGTGTACGGGAAGATGGAGAGCCTGAATCCCGGGGGCAGCGTGAAAGACCGCATCGCGCTTTCGATGGTCGAGGAGGCGGAGCGGACGGGCGCCTTGCGGCCGGGTGACGTGATCGTGGAGCCGACGAGCGGCAACACGGGCATTGGCCTGGCGTTGGTCTGCGCGGTGAAGGGATACCAACTCATCCTGACGATGCCGGACGACTATTCGGTTGAGCGGCGGCGACTGCTTGAGCGCCTTGGCGCGAAGCTGGAGTTGACGCCGGCGATTGAGGGCATGACGGGCGCAGTCTTCGCGGCCCGGCAGCTGGTGGAGTCGAAACCCGGGTACTTCATGCCACAACAGTTTGAGAATGCTGCCAATCCAAAGGTGCACCGCGAGACGACGGCGATCGAGATCCTGGACGCGCTGGAGGGACGGGTCGACGCATTCGTGGCGGGCGTGGGCACGGGGGGGACGATCACCGGTGTGGGCCAGGTACTGCGAGAGCGACTGGGAGCGGCGGTGAAGATCGTTGCCGTGGAGCCTTCGCGTTCGCCGGTGCTGAGCGGGGGCCGGGCGGGCTTACACGCGATCCAGGGCATCGGGGCGAGCTTTGTGCCGGGTGTGCTCGACAGGACGATTTACGACGAGATCATCCGGGTGGAAGATAAGGAAGCACAGCAGATGGCGCTGCGGCTGGCGAAGGAGGAGGGCCTGCTCCTGGGTCCGTCCTCGGGGGCCAATGTGCACGCCGCGCTGAAGGTGGCCGAAGGACTCGGTCCCGGCAAGTCGGTGGTCACCATCCTCTGTGACACGGGAGAACGATATCTGAGTGTCCCAATGTAGTGGTCCCTCAGGTGGCGGCGCCCCGCGGGGGAGGCCGAGCGAACGTAACGCAAACGGGCGGTCCGAGACTGGATCATGCCCCAGACAAACGGAGAAGCTATGAGCATCAATGTGTATATCCCGACCCCGTTTCGCCACCTGGTGGGTAACCGGGCGAGCGTGAAGGCAAAAGGCACGAATGTTAGCGAGATCCTCGGGGACCTCGACCAGCAGTTCCCGGGCTTCCGGGATCAGTTGTTCGATCCAGAAGGGAATCTCGCCCACCACATCAACGTCTATGTGAACCAGGTGGAGATCGAACATCTCCAGGGATCGGCCACGCTGGTGAAGAACGGCGACGAAGTGGCGGTGATCCCGGCCCTGGCGGGTGGCGCGACGATGCTGACGCCGGAGATGGTAGACCGCTACAGCCGTCACCTGATCATGCCCCAGGTGGGCAGCGTCGGGCAGCGGAAAATCATCGAGGCTTCGGTACTGATCATCGGCGCGGGCGGCCTTGGTTCACCGGTGGCGCTCTACCTGGCGCTGGCGGGAGTGGGGAAGATCGGGATCATCGACTTTGACGTGGTCGACCGTTCGAACCTGCAACGCCAGATTTTGCACGCCGACGCGGACATCGGGAAGCGCAAGGTTGTCTCCGCGAAGGAGAAACTGCTGGCGCACAACCCGAACATCGAGGTCGTCACGCACGAGGTGCCGATCACGTCGGACAACGCGTTCGAGATCCTGGGCCAGTACGACATGGTGGTGAATGGCGCAGACAATTTTGCGACCCGCTACCTGGTAAATGACGCGGCGTATTTGCTGAAAAAGCCGCTGATCGATGGTTCGATCCTGATGTTCGACGGCCAGGCGACGGTATACCTGCCCGGGCAGGGCTGCTACCGCTGCCTCTACCCGGCGCCACCACCGCCGGGGATGGTGCCTTCCTGCGCAGAGGCGGGCGTTCTCGGCGCGATGTGCGCTACGATCGGGAGCATCCAGGCTACAGAGGTTCTGAAGCTCATCCTGGGGGTGGGTGAACCGCTGGTGAACCGCCTGCTGCTCTACGATGCGCTCGCGCTGGAATTCCGCACCGTGCGGGTGCGGCGGGATCCCGACTGCCCGCTTTGCGGTGACAACCCGACGGTGACCGAGCTGATCGACTACGAAATCTTCTGCGGCGCCCCGCTGCCGCAAGCAACGCCCGCCTGAGTGCGAAGGAGTTCATAGCCGATGACTGCAACCACAGCACCAACTGTCCAGGTTCGTGTGACCGCCGTACTCCAGAAGCTGACGGGGGGCCAGAAAACCGTCGAAGCGAAGGGTACGAACGTTAACGAGATATTGACTGACCTGGAAGCACGCCACCCCGGTTTCCGCCAACAGATGTTTGCGGAAGATGGGCAGCTACACCGCTTTGTGAACGTCTACCTGAACGACGAGGACATCCGCTACACGGGCGGCGTGGACACGGTGATCAAGGATGGCGACGTGATTGACATCCTGCCGGCACTTGCCGGCGGTGGCCGGTAGCTCCCGCACGTGAGTGGGAACCCCTGGTGGAGAACCTCGCCCCCTGTCGCCCTCTCCCGGTGGGAGAGGGCGAGTCGAATGGGCCGTGACGGATGACGCTGTACCGCTCGATCATCGACCTGGTGGGCAATACGCCGCTTATCGAGATGTGCAGCCTTGCCCCACGCCCGGAGGTACACCTCTACGCAAAGCTTGAAGGGCAGAACCCGACGGGCAGCGTGAAGGACCGGATCGCGAAGTACATGATCGAGGCCGGGGAGAAGTCGGGGGAACTGAAGCCGGGAGCGACGATCCTGGAGCCGACTTCGGGGAACACGGGGATCGGGCTGGCGATGGTGGGCAGCCTGAAGGGCTACAAAGTTGTCTGCGTGATGCCGGAGAATGTGAGCCAGGAGCGGACGCAGCTCCTCGAGGCCTTCGGCGCGGAGATCATCTACACCCCGGGAGACCTGGGGTCGAACGGGGCGATCGCCCACGCAAAGGAGATCGTCGAGGAGAACCCCGGGAAGTACTACTTCCCCTACCAGTACGGAAACGAAGCGAATCCCCGTGCGCACTACGAGACCACCGGACCCGAGATCCTCCGTGACTTGCCGCAGACGACGGCGTTCGTGGCGGGGCTGGGGACGGGGGGCACGCTAACGGGAACGGGCCGCTACCTGAAGGATCAGAACCCGGGAATCCGGGTCATCGCAGCGGCGCCGCACCCCGGTGACATGGTCCAGGGGCTGCGGGCCCTGGAGGATGGCTTCATCCCGCCGATCCTCGACGAATCGGTGCTGGACGGGAAGATCGTCGTGGACAGCCAGAGCAGCTTCAAGATGGCGCGCGAGCTGACGGAGAAGGAGGGCCTTTTCGTCGGGATCAGCGCGGGGTCGGTGGTGCGGGCGGCGATCAAGGCGGCGGACCGCCTGGAGGGGGAGCAGCACATTGTTTGCCTGCTGGCCGACGGCGGCTGGAAGTACCTCTCGAGCAACCTGTGGACGACGGACTGGGACGACCAGCCGGACGATGTAGAGCACAAGATCTGGTGGTAGGACGTTCCGCCTGCGGGCGGAAGTCTTGGAGTTTGCTTCACAAACTCTTCGGGGGCCCTTAGGCGATACGTTCCGCCTGGGCGCGGCAATATGCATATTTGCCTATCCCGATTGACATCCTGATCGCGAAACACGTAGGTTGACGGCAAGATGGGTGGGCAATCGTCAGTCCATACCTGAACGGCGCGGGGAGTGTGCTCTCGGCGCCGTTTCGTATTTCTGGGAGGAGCAAGCGCAGATGCAGTCCAGCCTGATTGGGAAGATCGAAAAGGCGCGTATGTACGCGAGTGAGCCGCACCGGATGCACGTCGACAATCTCCAGGTGACGTTCCGTGGCGACAATACCGAGCACGAGGTGTCGATCAGTGATGACACCTGGCACTGCAACTGTGGCTTTTTCGCGACCTGGCAGGTTTGCAGTCACACCATGGCAATCGAGCGGGTGATGAACGGGATGGTGCCACCGCTCCCACTGCCGGCAGGCGAAGCGCAAACGGCGTAACTTCGCACCGGGCAGGGGTTGTGCCGATTTGGGGGCTGAGAGGCCTTCGGCGGCGGGTGCCGTCTCGCCCCGGCGCCGAAGACGCTCGTGGTATCGAGGCGCCGGTAACCGGCGAGCAACCGGCCAGATCCCGGATTTGCCACCGGATCGGGCGCTTTCCAACAGAATTCTTATGCGCCGTGCCCTTCAGGCCCCTGCAAAGCTGCCGAAGGGGTGGCTAGTATCGGGGCACCGATGGAGGTGTGCCGATGATCGGCTGGAGCTGGCCTGCGTTCTTCGTCTATTTGTTTGCCCTGACGCTGATCACGGGCGGCGGGATGATCGGCCTGATCGCCTCAGGCAGCCCCTACTTCCTCGCGCCGGTGCTCATGGGCCTCTTCTTCTTCTACATCACGTGGCAGACGACGGTGGAAGACCAATCCACGCCGCCACCGCGCGGCGGCCAGGGCAACCAGTAACGGGCTGTTTCCCTTCCCGGGAGCGACTCCGAGTAGACTGAATTGATGCGAAATGTCCGCGTCGGCACGCTTGCCGGGATCCCGCTCTATATCAACCCGAGCTGGTTCCTTGTCTTCGGCCTCACCGTGTGGCTGCTGGCGTTCCGGATCTTCCCCGAAATCGTGGACGGAGCGCCGCGTCGCACGCACGTGGCGATGGCACTGGTGAGCGCACTGGTCTTCTTCGCCTCGATCGTCCTCCACGAACTGGCGCACAGCCTGGTGGCGAAGGCCTACAAGATCCCGGTGCGGAGCATCACCCTGTTCATCTTTGGCGGCGTCGCCCATATCACGCGGGAGGCGTCTCGCCCGGCCGCAGAGATCCTGATGGCCGCCGCGGGGCCGCTAACGAGCCTGGTGCTGGGGGCTGTCTTTCTCGGCGCCTGGGCGATTGCCGGGGCCGACCTCAATCAGCCTTCGGCGCTGGATACGACACTCTTCTGGCTGGCCTGGATGAACATCCTCCTCGGCCTGTTCAACCTCCTCCCGGCGTTTCCGATGGATGGGGGACGAGTCTTCCGGTCGCTGATCTGGCTGGTGACCGGAAGCTACGACAGGGCCACGCGGATTGCGGCCTGGACGGGCAGGGGCTTCGCCTGGACGCTCATCGGCTTGGGCGCGCTGGCAGCGCTTGGCTATGACATCCAGATTGCGGCGGGCGCCTTCGGGGGGCTCTGGCTAATCTTCATCGGCCTCTTCCTGGAGAGTGGCGCCCGGCAGTCGCTGGTGCAGCAGAAGCTGGTACACGAACTGGGACGGCACCGGGTGAGTGACCTGATGGTGGCCGACCCGCCGGTAGTCGGGCTTGATGTGAGCGTGGCAACGATGGCCCGGGGCGTGCTGGAACTGAACCCGAGGGTGGCGTACTGCGTTGAGGACGCCGGTGCCTTCGCGGGGATCGTAGGCGCCGACCAGCTGCGGGCCGTGCCGGAGCTACTCTGGGACCGGAAGACGGCAGGGGAAACGATGGTGCCGCGCAACCGTCTGCGCCCGGCAGAGCTGGACGCCTCCCTGACCGACGCCCTACTGGCGATGGAAGAGCTCGACCTGGTGCACATGCCGGTGGTGAGGGAGGGACGCGTGGTGGGACTCATCGCGAGAGACCGGATTGTCGGTGTCCTGAGGCAGGCCGGGCTCGTCCAGGGCATGTAGCAGCGTTGGTGAATGAACTCGTCCTCGGGCTCGACGGCTATCCCAATGGCTGGGCCTGCGTCGCCCTGATCGACGGCGAGGTGAGGGCGGCCTTCGGTGCAAGGACGATAACGGAAGCGGTAGGACGATTCCCCGGCGTGGCGGCGATCGGTATCGACATGCCGTTCGCGCTGACGGCATTTGGGCCGCGGGCGGTGGACCGTCATGCCCGCTCGTTTGTGAGGCCGCGGACGAGCTCGGTCTTTTCGGTGCCGCCGGAGCCGACGCTCGCCGCCAGCTCCCATGCGGAGGCGGTGACGATCGCCCGCGTGCACGGGGGACCGGCACCATCGGCCCAGTGCTACGGGCTGTTCCCGAAGATCCGCGAGGCGGGTGAGGCTGCCCGGGCCGGGCTGCCTCTCTACGAGGTGCACCCGGAGGTGTCGTTTCGAGCGCTGGGAGGCGTGGTGCTGGCCCGGAAGCGGAGCTGGAACGGTCAGCGAGCGCGCCTGAACCTCCTGGAGGAGGCGGGGATCCACCTCGGTATCTGCGAGGGCGACGACATCCCGGCGGACGACCTCCTCGACGCCGCGATTGCGGCCTGGAGTGCGCGGAGGATCGTTCGCGGCGAGGCGCTGACCCTGCCGGCGACGCCGACGGACCAGGAACGCGCGGCGAACATGCTTGTCTGGTACTGACGGCCTAGGCTGAGCCGATGAAGTTGAGGGTGGTCGCGGCCGTGCATGCTGCGCGGCTGGCCACATTTGTGAGCAGGCGACTGCTGGGTCGCGGCGGTACGGCCTTGCCGGGGCTGGTTGCCGAGCGGGTTGCGCCGGGAGCGTTGGCGGGCCTCGGCGGCCAGCTGGAACGCACGGTCCTGGTAACGGGGACGAACGGAAAGACGACGACGGCGCGCATCCTGGCGGCGATCCTGGCTGCCGACGGCAAGGCGGTCGTTGCGAACCGGGAAGGCTCGAACCTCACCCGGGGGATGGTTTCCGCCCTCGTCGCAGAGGCCGGCTGGCGGGGCCGAATCGCAGCGGCGGAGACGACGATCGGGGTGTTTGAGGCGGACGAAGCGTCACTGCCGGCGGCGGCCGCGGCGCTACAACCGGCGGCGATCGTCTTCACCAATCTCTTCCGCGATCAGCTCGACCGCTACGGCGAGGTGGATACCGTGGCGGGTTTCTGGCGGCGGGCGATCGCCATGGTGCCGGACGATTGCGTGCTGATCCTCAACGCCGACGACCCATCGGTGGCCGAGCTGGCCACCGTGCGGGACCTGCCGGTGCGCTGGTTCGGCATCGACGACCTGCGGAGCGGCGGCGAACGTGGCGCCTTCGATGCCCGCTGGTGCGGCGCCTGTGGGACGGACTTCAGCTACGACCACCGCTTCTTCGGGCACATTGGTCACTGGCGCTGCCGGGGCTGCGGCCGCGAGCGCCCCACGCCCGGCACCAGCGCGCTGAGGGTGAGTGACGGTGAGGACGGCCTCAGCGTCGAGGTGCAAGGACTGGGGATCGTGGAGACCGGGTTGCGAGGGCAGTACAACGCCTGGAACACGCTGGCGGCGATTGCCGCGGGCGAGGTGCTGGGGGCGAGCGCTGCCGCCCTTCGGAAGGGGCCGGCGACCATCGGCCCGGTGTTCGGGAGGCAGGAATCGTTCGCCATCGGCAGCAAGACGCTGAGGCTCTACCTGGTCAAGAACCCGGCGGGGGCGAACCAGGTGGTGCAACTGCTCGGCAGGACTGATGAGGACGATGGCTTCGCCTTCTTCCTGAACGACCGCTTCGCCGACGGCCAGGACGTGAGCTGGACCTGGGATGTGGATTTCGAGTTGCTGGCCGGGCGCGGAGGACGGGTCTGGGCGGGCGGTGACCGGGGCGCCGATGCGGCGCTGCGCCTGCACTACGCCGGGCTCGGCGTGGAACCGGTGCTGCCGCCGCAACCGGCAGAGGCACTCCGAACCCTGCTGGAGGCGATGGACGAAGGCCTGACCCTGCATGCAATCGTGACCTACACGGCGCTGCTCGAGCTTCGGCGTGAGCTGGCCCGGCAGGGCCTCGCAAAGTCGACCCTGGACTAGTATTCGGGAGGGTTACACGGTACCGTGTAACCGTGGAAGGCGCACAGCAGTGGGCTGGAGGCGACGTGCGGGCACTGCGCCGGCGGCTGCGGCTGAGCCAGGCAGCATTCGCCGACCGGCTGGGCGTGCGCCAGCAGACCGTGAGCGAATGGGAGACCGAGCAGTACCGCCCGCGGGGAGCGAGTGCGCGGATGCTGGCGATCCTGGCGGAAGAAGCAGCGCCCTACGACAGCGGCGGCGACGATGCCTGAACGGTCGCCGCTGCCCGCCCGGGAGTCGACGATCGCCGAAGCCTGGGGGGCGGGCGCGGGTAGAGCCTTACGGCTGGAGGACGGGCGGGCGTTGCGGGTGATCTTCCCGGGCGTACCCGGCGGTGGCAGCGGGCCGGACTTCAAGGGGGCGATGCTGGACGCGGGTGGCGACCACCTGCGGGGCGACGTGGAGGTCCACCTCCGGGCGAGCGGCTGGGAGGCGCACGGTCATGATGGCGACGACGGCTACCGCGGGGTTGTCCTGCACGTGGTGGGAGAGAACGACGGCCCGGCCGCCGTCACCCGGCACCGGAGCGGCCGAACCATCCCGATCCTCGTGCTCCGCCTGACGGGAAGCAGCTTCCCGCCGCCGTTCACGCCACCGTGCTGTTTCGCGAGCGAGCGAGGATACGACGTGGGTGCTGCCCTGCGGCGGATGGGCGGGCGGCGCCTGCGCCTGAAGGCGTCGCGGATTGCACCGCTGCTGGCGAGCGACGGGCGGGACCAGGCCCTCTATACCCTGCTCCTGGAGACGCTGGCGGGACCGGCGAACCGGGCGAGCTTTGCCACGCTGGCCCGGAACCTCCCCCTGGCGGCACTGATCGAGCGGGCGGCGGGGCGAACAACACCGGACCGGACCCTTGCACTCGAGGCCGAACTCAAGGGGGCGGCAGCGACCCTGAGCCTGCGGCGAGCGGGGTTGCGGCCTGCGGCCAGCCCGGCCCGGCGAATCGCAGCGGCGGCGA
>JAGQGZ010000112.1 GCA_020432105.1 Dehalococcoidia bacterium
GATGGAAGCTGACGGGTTCGGTGGCGGCACGCAGCGTGGCAGCCCAACCTCGTGCGGCTTCGGAATCGCGCCAGCCAAGCGCAGCTTGCGAAATGGACTCGGTGAAGAGCTCCCAATCTGTCGCGGCCATCGCGAAGAGAGACGTCAGCCTGGGATTGGCGCCGTGGTCGGTATTGCGAGCGAAGCTGTTCCAGAGGACGAGGTGGGAAACCCGACCGGGATATGCCGAGGCGAAAGTCATGGCCGGGAGCCCGCCGGTGATGTTGCCAAAGAGCGCCGCCCGGTCCAGG
Source organism: Dehalococcoidia bacterium (assembly GCA_020432105.1). GTDB lineage: Bacteria > Chloroflexota > Dehalococcoidia > Tepidiformales > Tepidiformaceae > JAGQGZ01. The sequence goes on from JAGQGZ010000112.1 coordinate 291, forward strand.
GCGAGGCCGTCGAGGAGAGCGGGGATGTCGGCAGCCAACGACTCAAGGTCGAAGCGAGGACTTGCGGAGGGGGAAAGACCGGAGCCGGTTGAGTCGTACCGAATGAGGCGATGGTTACGAGCGAGTGACAGGGAGAACTGGCGAACGGCCGGGATAGCCCACTCGCTGACGAGATGGCTCATCTGGACATTGGGAACGAGGACAATGGCCAATCCGCGCCCCCTGGAGGTGTAAGCGAGAGGCGCCCGGCCAGGGGCATGAACGAATCGGACCGGTGGAGCCGGTGGATTGCGAGGTGGATTGGCAGTCACAGGCGGAGTGTAGCGAAGTGGTGGCATTGCCCGGCCCTGCTATGATGCGCCTGTGCGTTTAACCGTACGTTTGGGGGATCCAATGGGCGTACCACGAATAGTGCCAATATCCGACCTTCGTGCCGACGCCGCGTCGCTTGTGAAGGAGACGAGGGAGACTCGGCGCCCTGTCTTCATCACTCAGCGCGGTCGGGCAACCGCGGTCTTGCTTAGCATCGAGGAGTACGAGAAGGATATCGATCGTGTGGAGATGCTCGAAGCTCTCGACTCCGGGCAGGCAGATATTGCATCGGGCATGCGGGGCTACACGCTCGAAGAGGTCAACGAACGGCTCAAGGCTGTCATCGCCCGGCACGAGTGAAAGTCGTATTTCTCGAGCGCGCGCTCGCTCAGCTCCTCGAGCACTTCGACTATGTTGCCGCCGACAATATTGCGGCAGCCCATCACGTTATGGAGCGAATACTGGAGGCACTTCGGCAACTCGAGGAGTTTCCACAATCTGGACGCAGGATTCCGGAGTTTCCGCACCGTCCGGAGAGGGAACTCATCGTGCCACCGTACCGAATCCAGTATCACGTGGAAGGCGACACCGCCTGGATCGTCGCGGTCTGGCATGGGCGGCAGGACGTAACATTCGAGGAGGCGGACGACTAGAGCTTCAGCGCAGCCGTGATCTCATCGAGGTGGGCGACTGAGCGATCGGGGACGGCTGGTGGGTCTTCGCGCATCTGGAGTCGCTCGCGGTGGATCCAGGCGGCGTGAAGACCGACGGACTGGGCGCCACACACGTCGGCGAAGAGGTTGTCGCCGATGTGCCAGGCTTGATCCGGCGTAGCGCCGACGACATCGAGGGCGTGGCGAAACACGTCGGGCGACGGCTTGCCACGCCCGAACTCCCCTTCGATGACAATCGTGTCGAAGTAGTCTGCCAATTCGAACCGGTCGATCTTGTCGCGCTGTGGCCCGCCCGCCCCGTTGGTGAGCAGGGCGGTTTTCAGGCCGGAGGCACGAATGGCCTCGAGCGTGGCGATGGCGTCGGGGAAGAGGTGCGAGTGCTCGCGGAAGGCATCCCGGTAGTGTTCGGCGACCTGGCGGGCCAGGGAAGGGTCGACACCCTCAGCACTGAAGGCTTTCTCGACACAGATGGTGCGAGCGCCCTCAAGGTCGAGGCGCCAGTGACCGACGACAGCTTCGTCTTTCCAGAACTCGCTGCTCTCACGACGGATCGAGTCGCGGAGGCGATCGACGTCTACACCGAACTGCTCACTTACAGGGGCGAGAACGAGCGGCCAGGCAGCCTGCATGGCGCCGACGCCATCGAGCAGGGTGTCATCGAGGTCGAAGAATACGGCGCGTGGTGAGGAACTCATAGCTCCTTCCAGCGTACACACAAATCGAACCCCCGGGCGATGACGCGCCGGTACGATGGAGTCATGCCAACCAGATTCGAATCCGCCGTGGGAGGGCCACCGAGACTCGTGGGCCAGGTCCACGTGGAGATCACCATCAAGAATGGCGTGGATGTAGTCCTCGCCGCCGAGGGCCTGCGGCCAGATGGAGATGTGCGTTCGATTACGCTCGACCGCGTCCTTGTCGACACGGGCGCCACGCACCTCTGCCTGCCCGCGAGGATGATCGACGACCTGGGACTGCCGGCCCGACGAGAGATCGTGCTAGTCACCGCGGGCGGCGAATATGCTGCCAGGCTCGTTGGGCCCGCCGAACTCGAAATCGCAGGCAGAGCGACGACTGTCGACATCATCGGGCTTCCCGTGGGTGAGCAGCCACTGCTCGGCGTCGTTCCCATGGAAACCCTGGGCCTGGAACCGGACCTGCGGCAGGAGCGATTGCGGCTCTTGCCCGAGACCGGGCCCCAATCGCACTTCACCGCCTGCTGATCAGCTGTTTCGGCGCACGGCGAGGGTGACCCTTTCCCCCTCAATCGTCTGTTCGGAGACGTGGGCGTCGGAAGGCGGCCCGGCAGCGACGAGTTCGGTCGAGAGCGTTTCGCCCCGGATGTAGTCGCCGAACGACTGAACTACGCGGGTGACATCGCTGCCGGCAACGTACCAGGCGGTGATCCGGTCGCTGAGGTCGAAGTCTGCCTCCCGGCGCAGGTCCTGGAGGCGCCGGACGATCTCGCGAGCAAGGCCCTCGTCGGCAAGCTCGGGTGTGATCGTGGTTGCGACGGCGACGGTGTATCCCGACTCTGTCGCTGAGGCGAAGCCTTCGGCATCGAGCGGCTCAAGGAGAATGTCGGCCGGTTCGAGATCGTAGCTCGTGACGGTGAGGTTGCGGCCGCGGCGGACGGTATCAGCGACCTCACGCGGGTCCATCGCCGCGAGCGCCTTACGGATCTCGGCGAGAGCGCTGCCGTACTTCTTGCCAAGGACCGGGAGGTTGGGCTTTACGTTCCAGCGCACCACATCGGATTCGTCATCGACGACCCGCAGTGCCTTGGCGTTGAGCTCTTCGAGGATGAGCGCGGCGTTGCGCTTCAGCACCTGGCCTTCTTCGGGGGTGCGGGGCGAGACGGCGACCTCGGCCACAGGTTGACGCACTTTGATCTGCGAGCGGGCACGTGCCGAGCGGCCGAGTGAGGCGACGCGCTTAAGCAGCTGCGTCTCGCTGTTCAGGGCTGAATCGATGGCCGCCGAATCCGCCACCGGCCACTCCGCCAGGTGCACGCTCTCAGGGGCACGAGCGTCGACGGAGCGCACGAGGTTTCGATAGAGCTCATCGGCGACGAATGGGGTGAAGGGTGCGAGGAGCTTCGAGAGCGTGACGAGGGCGGTGTAGAGCGTGTAATAGGCGCTCTGCTTGTCGTTGTCGTCTTCGCCGGCCCCACGCCAGAAGCGACGGCGGGAGCGGCGCACGTACCAGTTCGAGAGGTCATCGACAAAGGTGTCGATGGCGCGAGCGGCGTTCGTGGGCTCGTAATCTTCGAGCTCATCGGTCACTTTCAGGATGAGGGCGTTCAGCTCGCTCAGCAGCCAGCGATCGATCTCCGGGAGCTCGCCGGCAGGTTTCGTGCGCGGATCGAGGTTGTCGATGTTGGCGTAGCTGACAAAGAAGCTGTAGGTGTTCCAGAGCGTGAGGAAGAAGCGGCGCAGGCCCTCCTCGACGAGGCTTCCACTAAAGCGGCGCGGCGACCCGGCGGGGCTGGCGGTGTACATGTACCAGCGTGTCGCGTCGGCGCCGTAGGACTCGATCACGTCCCAGGGCTCGACGATGTTGCCCCGGCTCTTGGACATCTTGTTGCCATGTTCGTCGAGGATGTGACCGAGGCAGATGACGTTCTTGTAGCTGATGGAGTCGGGCACGGCTTCGCTGGCGTGGAGCATGGCCGCCTCGGCGTGGAGTGTGTAGAACCAGCCGCGTGTTTGGTCGATGGCTTCGCAGATGAAGTCGGCAGGGAAGAAGCGCAAGAATTCTTCCTGGTTCTCGAACGGGTAGTGCCACTGGGCGTAGGGCATGGCGCCACTGTCGAACCAGGCATCGGCGACCTCGGGTACTCGCCGCATTTCGCCGCCGCACTCGCAGGCGAACGTGATCTCGTCGATGTAGGGGCGGTGGAAGTCATCCATGGCCCGGGCTTTGGCGCCGTCGGTGGCGCGTTCGGCGAGCTCGGCACGCGAGCCGATGCATTCCTGCTTACCGCAGTCCTGGCAGACCCAGAACGGCAGCGGCGTGCCCCAGTAACGCTCGCGGCTGACGGCCCAGTCGATGTTGTTCTCGAGCCAGTTGCCATAGCGGCCGGCCTGGAGATGGGCCGGATGCCAGTTGATCCGGCTGTTGCCTTCCAGCAACTTCTCCTTCTGGCTGGTGGTGCGGATGTACCAGCTCGGCTTGGCGTAGTAGAGCAGTGGCGTTTTGCAGCGCCAGCAGAAGGGATAGGTGTGCTTGATTGTGCTCTCCCTGAGGAGCAGTCCCCGTTCCTTGAGGTCGGCGGTGACGACCGGGTCGGCGTCTTTCACGAACAGTCCCGGACCGGGTACGCCGGTGGACATCAATCCCTTGGTGTCGACGTGCTGGACGAAGAGCAACCGGTAGAGCTTGCCCTCATTGAAGTCCTCGGTACCGAAGGCGGGCGCGATGTGGACGATGCCGGAGCCATCGTCCAGTGACACATAGTCGGCGTTGATAACACGGCGGAGGCCTTCTGGAGAACCTTCGAGCGGTTTGAGGTGACCGGCGTGGTCGAAGCGAAGCACGGTGGCGTCGCCGGTGGTTTCGGGTGTGTAGAGGGGCACGTAGGCAAGGCCTGCCAGCGATTCTCCCTGTACGGTCCCGGCGGCAATCGCTTCTTCGCCGAGCAGCGCCTTGCCTAACGTGCTGGCCACAACCAGGTATTCGCCTTCGTGCTCGTAGAGGCCATAGGTGGCGGAGGCACTGGCCGCCAGGGCGGTGTTGCCGGGCAACGTCCAGGGAGTGGTCGTCCAGGCCACGAGAAACACGTTCTTGCCGGACGAGTCGAAGCCGGTGGCTTTGGCGAAGTCGGCACTATCGACGCGGAACTTGATGTAGACACTGGGGTCTGGCGTGTCCTCCTCGTAGCCAAGGGAGAGTTCGTGGTCGCTGAGGCTGGTGCCGCAGCGGGGGCAGTGGGGCGTGCTGCGGTAGTCCTGGTAGACGTTGCCGTGGTCCCACATCTGCTTGAAGATCCACCAGCCGGTCTCGATGTAGTCGTTGTGCCAGGTGACATATGGGTTTTCCATGTCGGCCCAGAATGCGATGCGGTCGCTGAGGCGCGTCCACTCGTCGACGTAGCGGGAGACGGACTCTTTGCACTTGCGGTTGAAGGCGGCGATGCCATAGGCCTCGATATCGGGCTTTGACTTCAGGCCAAGTTCCCTCTCGACTTCGAGTTCAACGGGGAGGCCGTGGGTGTCCCAGCCACCCTTCCGGGGGACACGGTAGCCCTGCATGGTTTTGAAGCGGGGGATGAGGTCCTTGAAGGCACGGGCGAGGACGTGGTGGATGCCGGGGCGGCCGTTCGCCGTGGGCGGTCCTTCGTAGAAGACGAAGAGCCGGTCCTCAGGGCGCTCATCGACACTGCGGCGGAAGATGTCACCGTCCTTCCAGGTCTGGAGGATGCGTTCCTCCAACGCGGGAAAGCTGACCTTCGGATCGACGGGGGTAAACATTGCGCCCTCTCCTGCCACTGTGTGAGTCTGGAGAGCGAACCGGTGACCGGATACGCACGTACCAGACGTGTAACGCTGCAACGACGAAGGAGAGAGCGTGAAGAAGAAAACGCCCGTCCCTCTACCAGGGACGAGCGCAGCGGCCCGCGGTACCACCCTGTTTCCTATCCTTCGGGAGAAGGACAGGCACTCATGAGGCGCCAACACGCCCCGGCTCCTGGTAACGGTGAGCACTTGCCGTCCGGGTCTACTTTTCCTTCGGGGGAAGGAGGTTCGGCCGGAAGCTCGGGAGGGATGTCGCCTGACGTCCTTTGCGCCCCCTTCCACCGTTCGGGGCTCGCTGAGCAGGGTGTCGCCGGCGCGGTGTCTCCGTCTTTGCCTGTGCTGGATAGTGAATCAGCGCAGCTATGACGATGTCAATACGTGTTGCCCTGCTCTGCTTCGCCGGACTGCTGATCGGCGCGGTTCTCGGCGGCCTGGTGCTTGGCACGGCATGCGGGAGCGACACCAACGCCCGGCCCACAGCAACGCCGGAACCGGCTGCAACGCCAACGGCATTTGTGGCGGGCACGGCAACGCCGTCGGCGCCGATCGAATACGTTCGGGTTGCCTACATCAACCTGATGAGCCCCATCGCGGACGGCGAGGGGAGCGTGGCCTGGATGACCTACGGCGATCGCATCGACCTGACCATCGCCAACCTCGACAACTTCGATGCCGACCTGGTGGGGTTCAGCGAGGCTGCCTGGGTGAAGGGCCTGGAGGAGAATGCCTGGAAGCGGCTGCAGAACGGCCTCGCCCTGGAACCGTCGATCCTGGCGCGGGCAAACCCGTGGCCATTCAACACGTCGCAGGAGGAAAGCGACGCCCTGGTACTGCGCGAAGGCTACGAAGAGGGGGAGTACCTCCTCAGCCGCTACCCGATTCTTTCTTCGGCGCGTTACGCACTCACGCGAGAGTCGGTGGAAGAAGGACGAGCGGTGCTGCACGCCGTCGTGAAGCTCCCCGAGCCGGCCGGTGAGGTGGACGTCTACGTTACCCGTTTCGCGGGGCCGTTCAAGGACGCCCAGGCGGTCTCGCTGCTCCAAATCATTACCGGCACACACCAGGAGGAGCGCGGCCTGATCGTAATGGGGGACTTCGAATCCGATCCGGGGTCGACGGTCCTTACGACCATCAAGGACCCGGGGCTGCACCTCGAGGACGCGTTCGAGATCGCCGGGCCCGGGCACTTCACGTGCTGCCGGGCCTCGGTCACGGCAGATGCGACACCAACCACAACCGAAACCACGGAGCCCGCTACGAGTGAGCCCGATACCGGTACACCGCCGGCCACTGAGGAACCTCAACAGCCTTCGACGATCTCGACCCGGTGGGACTACATTCTTGCGGGCCAATGGAGTACGCAGTCGGTGACATTGCTCGGTGACGAACCGGCTCCGAATCCACAGGGAGAGCTGCTCTACCCCAGCGACCACAACGGGATTGGCGCGGTGTTTTACGTGGGAACAGCGGCCCAGTAGTTCTCAGACCAGCTGCAGCGAGTACTGGCTGGTTGAGAGGATGGCTCCCATCACCATGAGGGCGAGAGTGAGGAGCAGTCCGGTGATACTCAGGGCCATGGAGAACATGCGTACGCTGCGCAATTCCCGGCCGGACACAGGCTCACCGGCGGCTTGCGCTTCCAGGAGCCGAAGTTGACGGGGGCCGGCCAGGAACATGTGCACACCCACGACGACGAGCATGACGATGAGGACGGTCATCTTGATGATGAAGATGACACCGAAACGGATAGCCGTGAAATCGAGGTCATCGCTGACGGCGTAGAAGTCTCGCCAGGTGGCGATGAGGTAGGTACCGGCGATGAGGATGAGGACGAGGCCAGTGCCACCGATGAATCCGAATCGGCGAGTAATCGTCCGCATAGCGGCAGCCCGGGCAGGCAGGTCTTCGATCTGGCGGGAGGCAGGCACCCAGGCAAACGCGAGGAAGAACTGCGGGCCAACGAAGAGAGCGATCCCAAGGATGTGGAGCCAAACGGCGGCGATGTGCAAGAAGTTGTCCAAGTCAGGCCTCCGGTAGGGCCTCTCCATTACATCCGGCCCGATGCTCCCGGGAAAGCGAAACTGCCACCGGGCTGTCGCTTTCTTGCCGCCGGTTGGGCCGGCAACGACTGACAGTCGCCCTGGCGGCGGTCGAACTGTTGGATATGTTCCACTCGGTCGACGCCGCGATGGTGAGCCTGGCCCGGCAGCGATATGCCGCAGACAGGGATACGGCCACGGCGATGTTCCTTGCACTCGAGCTGGGCAAGCCGCTCTTCGTTGAAGGCGCGCACGGCACCGGTAAGACTGCCCTGGCGACGGCTCTCGCCTCTGCGCTGGGAGCATCCCTGATACGTCTGCGTTGCTTCGAGGGCATGGACCCCGAACGGGCGGCGTACTCGTGGGACTACGCCGGGCAGATGTCGCGGATGGCCGCGATGGCAAGCATGCCGCCGAGCCGCACCGCCAGCCGGTTCGACCTGCGAGCCCGGGAGTTCGTTATCGAAGGGCCGCTGCTGAAAGCGATATCGTCGACATCGACTCCGCCGGTTCTGCTCGTCGACGATATCGAGCGCGCGGGGCCTGCATTCGAGACGTTCCTGGCCGAATTCCTTGAGCGGCTGACCCTGGAGATCCCGGGAGCCGGGGTGTTCCGGGCGGTAGTCGAGCCGCGCATTGTCATCGCGAGCCGGGTGGCAGCACCAGAGGTACTGAGCGCTGACGCCCAGTATCTCTGGCTCGACTACCCCGATTACCGCCGCGAGGTGGACATCGTGCAGGCGCACGTGCCGGGGGTGGGCGCCGGTCTATCGGGCGAGATCTGCAATCTGGTAGCGGCGATCCGGGCTGGCCGCTTTATTCGCAAGCCGGGCATCGGCGAGACCATCGACTGGGCCAGGGCGCTGGTGGCCCTGCGCCGCAGCAGCCTCGATTACGACGCCGTGAACGAGACACTGGGGTGCCTGCTGCGCAGCCCTGCAGATATCCGCCGGTTCCGGCGCGAGCAGTTCTATGAGCGGGCCTGGGAACAACGCCTCGACGTGAGCGCCTAGCGACTGCGCATTTTCTCCGGCCCCGCGGCTATTTGAAGTGCGGCAGCACCTGGTCGGCGAAGAGCTTTGCCGGCTCTTTCGTGTCGCGGCCGAAGAACTCGATCATGAACATGGTGCAGCCGAGGTCGATGTGACGCTGGATCTGCTCACGCACGCGCATCGGGTCGCCGGCGATGGCGAGGGGGCCGGTCGGGTCGCCCATATGGCCACCGAAGATCTTCTTCGCTGTGTCGATCATGGGGCCGGCAGAGGCGACATCGGGGGCGATGGTGACGAGGCACTGCTGGCTGATGCGCACCTCGGACGGGTCGCGGCCGACATCTGCGAGATGCTGGCGCAGCACCCCAGCTTTCTGTTCGAGCTTGCCCTGATTGCCGGCGGAGTTGTTCCAGATATCTCCGTGCTCGGCGACGATCCGGAGTGTGACCTTCTCGCCACCGCCGCCGATGAGCACCGGAGGCTTGCGGGGAGGCTTGGGCAGGGTCACGACGTTTTCGGCCGATACGAGCCGGCCTTCGTAGGTCACCTCACCCTCGTCGGGGTCCCACATCTTGTTGAGAAGCTCGACGGTCTCGCGGAGCTGGGTCAGTCGCTGGCCGGTTGAAAGGAAGGGCATGCCAAAGTCGGTGAACTCGCGAGGCATCCAGCCGCCGCCGAAGCCGGGGATGATACGGCCGCCGGCGATGTTGTCGATCGTCGCGATGACCTTCCCGAGCTGGGCGGGGTTGCGCATGCCGGCGGGTGTCACGAGG
>JAGQGZ010000113.1 GCA_020432105.1 Dehalococcoidia bacterium
GCCCACCTTCCCCATCATCTCGCGGGTGGCGATAGCCACATCGAAGTCGGTAAACCCGTCTTCCACGCGCTTGATCAGGTCGTCTGCGCCAACGAATTCGGCACCCGCATCCTGCGCCGCTCGCACCGATTCGCCCTCGGTGAAGACGAGGACACGCATTTCCTTGCCCAGGCCATGCGGCATTAGTGTGCTTCCGCGAATCTGCTGTTCGGCGTGGCGCGGATCGAGTCCCGTTCTGACGTGGATCTCTACGGTCTCGTCAAACTGTGCTGGGTGAATCTCCCGGGCAAGGGCCAATGCTTCTTCCGGGTCGTAGAAACGCTCCCGGTCGACCTTGGCGAAGGCGTCGCTGTACTTCCTTCCACGCTTTGCCATCAGGAACGTACCTCAATACCCATGCTCCGGGCAGTCCCTTCGACAACCTTCATCGCACTTTCCACGTCGTTGGCGTTCAGGTCCGGCATCTTCGCCTCGGCAATCCTGCGAAGATCGGCAAGAGAGATGCTGCCCACTTTGTCCGTTCTCGGCGTGCCGCTGCCCTTGGGCACACCCGCCGCTTTCCGAATCAGGTCCGCTGCCGGGGGCGTCTTCAGGATGAAGCTGAACGAGCGGTCTTCGTAAACGGTGAGCTGCACCGGGATGATGTTGCCCGCCTGCTGTTGCGTGCGAGCGTTGTATTCCTTGCAGAACTCCATGATGTTGACGCCGTGCTGGCCCAGCGCGGGACCAATCGGCGGCGCCGGGTTTGCCTTGCCCGCTTCAATCTGAAGCGTGAGCACGGCTCGAACCTTCTTAGCCATTCAAAACCTCGGGTTTGTGTGCAAACGGAGAGCCTCTCCGGCTCGCCTCCACGGATAGGCGTACAACGCCGGAGACAAGCGTAGCAGGCAACAGGGATGTGGATAAGGTGTCACCGCCCTGCGCTAGAGTGGCGATGTGCCGGAATCCGCCATTGCGTTGTACCACCAGCACTACGTGGAGAAGGACTTCGAGCGGATCGACATGTTTCGCTTGCTCGTCGACCGGTTCGGCACGCGCACGGCGCTATACCCGGGGAGCTTCGTTCATGTGAGTCCGTCGCTCGTGATTCCTTCCGTCACCTACGTAGACAGCGACCGGCGATGCCCGTCGTTCTTTGCGGACCCGGCGATCCAGGCGATGGTAGAGGAACGCCGGGAATACCCCGAGCAACCGGATATTCGGTTCATCGCCGGGGACTACGCCACCACAATTCCGGACGACGTTGGCCCATTCGACCTGCTCATTTCGCAGTGGGCGGGGCCGGTTTCGCAGGTCTGCAAGCGATGGCTGCGAGCTGGGGGCATCCTGCTGGCCAACGACAGCCACGTCGATGCGTCGCTCGCACAGGTAGACCCGGACTACCGGCTGGTGGCGGTACTCGAGCGCCGGTCAGGAGGGCGGCACCTGCTGTCGGAAGACGACCTCGATGCTTTCTTTCTCCCGAAGTCGGGCGTGCCTCCAGAGCCGTCCGAACTGCAGCGCCGCACCCGGCCTCCCCGGTACACCAGGGTCGCCGCACAGTATCTGTTCCGCCGCCGGGCAGGCCCGCCCGGCTGACCGGGTCGTGGCCGTCAGCCATACTGGCCACGATGAGCGGGCATGCGACGCGGGAGGATGTCAGGGCGATCCGCCACCTGACGTCGTTGAACGATGCTGAAGTCGATGCCGTTGCGGCCCACCTGCCGGTCTTCAGCGCCGAGCCACGTAGCCTCATCATCATCGAAGGCGAGCCAGCACGCGGGTTCTACCTTCTCCGCAGCGGCCGTGCTCGCATCTTCCGTACCGGGCCCGATGGGCGCGAACAATCGCTAAGGATCGTCGCCCAGGGTGACACCTTCAGCGAAGTACCCGTGTTCGACCTTGGACCCAACCCCGCCTCGGTAGAGGCATTGACCGCTTGCGAAGTGGTGCTCGTCCCCACCCGCATCGTCAAGGCCTTGATGGCCGACCACGAGGACGTTGCGCTCAGTATTCTCGGGATGTTCGCCCGCCGCCTTCGCAGCTTCACCGAACTCATCGAACAACTCAGTTTGCAGACGGTAGAGGCACGCATCGCAAGGTACATGTTCCAGCTCGCCCGCGAAGAGGGTGTGCAGTCGCCAGAGGGTGTTGTTGTCCCGCGTGAGGTCACCCAGCAGGATCTTGCCTCGATCGTGGGCACCGTGCGCGAAGTCGTCTCCCGGACCCTCAAGGCAATGGAAGCCGATGGCATCCTCCAGGTTCGCCGCAAAGAGATCGTGATTCTCGACCTGCCCGGCCTGCGGGAACGCCTCTAGTCGTCACACTCCGTTTGCCGGGCAATGCGAACCGTGAAATGGTCGCCCCCGGGCGCCCGGTCGAAGGCCCACGCGAAGCCCCTGCGCACCAGTTCCGGGAAGAGTAGCATCGGCTCACGGTCTGTAAGCAAGAGCAGTTGGCCGCCAGCCGGCAGTTTCTGGAGCGCCTCGACGGCAAGCCGAAACGGCTCAGGCGGTTCCAGCCCTCGAACATCGAGTTCGATGGTGTTCATGCTGGTGTAGTCTCTGCCAGTTATTTGCCGGTCGAATGCGACCAAAGTCACACCGCTGGCCTGCGACATGTGTCACATCCCACTCAACGTGACGCTACGAGAATCTGTCTGTTTACTGAGTAAGCATTAGTGATTTCTAGAGAGGAGTGGGACATGAATCTCACACGCAGTCAGGTAACAACTCGGCGGGGCCGATGGCGAGGGGGGCCACGGGCGCGCCTGCTCGCGGCGTTCTTGATGCTAGGCATCGTCGCGGCATTCGGCCTTTTTGCCGTTGGCTGCGGCGATGACGAGCCGGATACGATCCAGGCCGCCCTCGTCGCGCCGCCGAACGTACCCCCCAAGCAGAACCGCGCAAACGCCCACGTCGTCGTCGACTTGGTGGCCAAGGAAGAGATCCGCGAGATCTCGCCCGGCGTCGAATACGAGGTCTGGTCATTCAACGACTACGTACCCGGCCCCATGATCCGTGTCCAGGTTGGTGATACCGTCGAGATCCGGCTACAGAACGCCTCGGACAGCAAGGTCACACACAACATCGACCTTCACTCGGTCAACGGACCCGGCGGCGGTGCGGAATCCACCAACGTCGCCCCCGGCGAGACGAAAGCCTTCTCCTTCAAGGCTCTCGCCCCGGGACTGTTCACCTATCACTGCGCCCAGGGCATCGTGGCCGACCACATCTCCAACGGGATGTACGGCGGAATCCTCGTCGAAGAGCCGCGAGGCAAGGCCCGCTATGACCGTGAGTACTACATCGGACAGCACGAGTACTACCTCACCGACACAAACGGCCCGAACGGCGTGCCGGCGCTCGATGTCGACAAGATGCTGGCAGAGGATGCCACATACGTCGTCTGGAACGGGGCCACCGATGGCCTGACCGGCGACAACGCCCTGACCGCCACGACCGGCGAGACCGTAAGGCTCTACGTCACCAACGGCGGCCCGAACTTCACCTCGAGCTACCACGTCATCGGCGAGATCTTCGACCGTGCGTATGCCTGGGGGTCACTCGCCAACCTGCCGCTGAAGTGGATTCAGACGATATCCGTGCCACCGGGTGGTGCCGCCATCACAGACATGAAGATCGACGTGCCCGGCGACTACAAGATCGTCGACCACGCCCTCGGCCGGCTGACCAAGGGTGCCGTGGGCATCATCACTGCTACCGGCGATAACGATTTCGATGTCTTCCGCGACCTCCAGGAACACCCGCTCGGCAGCGATGTTGAGGAGCCCACGGCAACAGCTGAGCCTGCCGCGACCTCCGAGCCTGACGACGGAGGCAATGGCGAACCGGCCACCACGGAGGATATCGCCGTCGAGATGGACGACAACGTCTTCATCCCCGACACGTTCACCGTCAAGGCTGGTAGTGTCGTCAACTTCCAGCTCGACAACATCGGCAACCTGCCGCATAACATGCGCATCGCCGACCTCGCAGGGTCGTACGACGGCGACACCGTGAGCGATCCCGAACTCCTGAGTGGTGGCCAAACCGGCGTACTCACCTGGGAAGTTCCCGACGCCACGGGCACGTACAAGTTCCGCTGCGACGTCCACCCGGTGGAGATGGTAGGCACCATCACCGTCGAGTAGTCCCAACCAGACAGAGCGCGTGTGGCCAATGTGGTCGCACGCGCTCTATCTCCCAACCGAGGCGGAGATTCGCGGCCGGTACCGGTCGCGACCGTGCCCATCTTCTCCGTCGAATGGCAACGCAAACCCGCCGGCATCATTTGTGAGCTACGCTAATACCATCGATGCTGATGTCATCGTGATCGTAGGGCATGGCCGGCCCGGGCCGTCACACAGGCTTTCCGGTAGTGTCGCCCAGGCTGAATTCCACAGATCCGTGCTCGTGCATGGCGCATCCAATCAAGCTTGAGACCTCGGGCCGTCCGTCGATCCCCGGGCACACAGAAAGGAAGCCGTCGTGGCAGACCACACTCCCGCGTACCTTCGAACCCACACCATTGCTGGGGACGCCCTCACCTACTCCCTGGCCGACCAGATGGAGGCGCTAACCGGCAAGGTCGAACCAGGAGGCCGGCAGGCAATCACCTTGCTCAAGCAGCACGGCACCTCCGTGGTCCTGATGGCCATGGACAAAGGTAACCTCATCGAAGAACACGGCACTCCCGGCGTCGTCACCATCCAGGTGTTGAAAGGCCGCGTCGACATCACCGGAGACGACCGCACCATCAACGCCGAACCTGGCACACTGCTCGCCTTTGGGCCCTCCGTCGCCCATAGCCTCAGTGCCATAGACGAGGCCGCCGTCCTCCTCACAATCTCCCCGCCCGCCTGATGGCGGGAGCCGGGGACAGGAGCCGCAAGGGCGACATCGCCCTCGCCCCACCCACCGTCAAGTCGCCCGAGACGGTACCCGCCGTTGAGGATCGAACCTACCTGGCCTTCATGGTCTCGGCCCTCGTCATCGCCGTCGGCCTGGGGTTTGCTTTCGCGATTGTTATCCCCCTGGCCGCAGTCGATGCCATCCCGGGTGCCAGCCGCGTCCCGTGGCTTACCCAGGCGCACGGCTGGGCACAGCTCCAGGGCTGGGCCGGCCTGTTCGTCGCCGGTATGGGCATCCGCATAATCCCCCGCTTCGCCGGTCGACGCCCAATTGGGCGTTCGATCACCCTCCCCCTCGTCACCGCCCTCGCGGGCTCGGTCATCATCCGATCCGTGGTGCAACCCTGGGCACGAGGTAGCTGGGGCGATGAGGTCCTCGTTGCGGCGGGCGCTGTGGGAGGGCTGGGTATGCTGGGCGTCGCCGCGGTGCTCGCTGTGACCCTCGCCCGTACCCGTCGCCGCGGTAACCCCTGGGAACTCTTCGCCTGGGCAGGCACGGCCTGGTGGGCTGTCTGGGCCATCTTCACCGCGGTCGCACCAATCCGTGCCGCCGACAACTTTGGATTGACGCCGGGCGTCCTCGACGATGCCATGACCTGGATGGTGCTCCTTGGCGCCGTGGGCAACTTCGTCTGGGGCGTCCAGTCGCGCAGCGTTCCCGTCTTTTTCGGTCGCAAGCCACCAAAGGCCCGCGTCATCATCGCTCCCCTTGTCCTCTACAACAGCGGGATCGTGCTCGTGATGCTCTCCCTGGCCGAGTGGGCGCCTGCCACCAGTGCCCGCCTGGAAGGCGCGGGATTGGCACTTGCCGGCTT
This sequence comes from Dehalococcoidia bacterium, assembly GCA_020432105.1. Classification (GTDB taxonomy): domain Bacteria; phylum Chloroflexota; class Dehalococcoidia; order Tepidiformales; family Tepidiformaceae; genus JAGQGZ01. The sequence goes on from JAGQGZ010000113.1 coordinate 5,707, forward strand.
TGCCTCGCTCGTGCTTGCACCCCTTTGTGGCTCCATCTGGGGCCAGGCACACCGGTTGCGGCCCCGCGCCCGGTCAGCCTCCAGGTTCGTAATCGCCGGCAACATCGCGGGGATGACCGGCGGTGTACTGCTGCTGGTCGCCGGCATCCATACCTTTGCCGAAGGCTCCATCGTTTCCTTCCACCTGCGCGATGCCGCCCGCCACGCGTTTGGCGTTGGCCTCGTCACCATGCTGATCCTCGGTATGGCCCAGCTCATCGCCCCCGTCTTCGCCATGAGCAGGGCCGAGGACCGGGGCCCATCCCTCCCCGAACGTCTGCCATTCTGGTTGCTGATCGGTGCTGTTGTTCTGCGTGTCGGTGCCGGCATCGTGCGAGAGACGTCCGACATGGATCTCTTGCACCACACCATTGCCCTTGCCGGCACCATGGCCTGGCTGGCACTCCTGCTCTTTGCCATCGCTGTGGCCCAGGCCATCCGCCGGGAGCCCCAGATGAAGGCGCTGCTTGCGGGCTAACGCGAAAGCTGTACTAATTCGACTGGAACGCGGACGCCGGCCCCGGAAACGGCTGGTGCCGGCCCCCGGAGGTGCCCCACGGAAAAGCCATCAGGACGTCGATCGCGACTGCTCGCATTCGACTGGGACGCCATCGCCGGCATTGTCGCCGCTGTTCTCGCCATCGTCCTCCACCTCCTCCACGTCGTTGAGGAAGATGTACTCCTCTCGATCGCCCTCGTACTTCTCGCCCTCCTCTTCGTTCGCGACCTGAGGACTGAGCGGTCCGACGAACGCCTGGCCTCGTTGATCGAAGCGACGGCGATACGGACGCGCGATATCGAGCAGCGCCTTCAGCCAATCGACGCCGTCCTCGTCGGGCCTCGTGACCTCCGCACTGCCACCGAACGGTTCTCCCACGAGGCGTCGGGCGAGATGGTCTGGTTCCACGTCTGCCTTTCGATGTTTCGTCCCCAGCAGCTGTTCGACGCTATGCTCCGCCCGGCCATCGAAAACCCCAACGTAACCTCCATCCAGTTCGTCCTCGACCGGCGGGAACAGGAGTCCTGGGCCGCCGATGTCATCCCCAAGGTGAGTGCCTGCCGCGGTGCTGCCAAGGTGCTCGAACCGCACTGGACCGAGATCGACGAGTCGGTCTCCGTCATCTTTTCCGGCGGCAACAATGGCCGTCCCGGCGATGCCCTCCTCAGCTTCTGGGGCGAACCCTTCATGTCGCACTCCACCGCCAGGCCGGTCCCCCGCTACATCTTCCGCGTGGCCGCCCACTCCGAACTTGCCGGCCGGCTCGCAGACGTCGAGCGGAGTTACCGCTTCTCGAGCTAGGGCCGCCGGACATGCCCGGTTGTGGCGAGGCCGGGCTGTGAACGGCGTGTTACGAAATCTCGCCGAAACGCTCTTGAAACTTCCGGGAAACCAGTTGCAGGGAATATCGCTTTTCACGGGGCCCGCCCTCGATCCCCTGAACTGGAGTTCTCATGTCCGCATCTGTCCGGCTCTTGCGCCGGCCCACCGCTATCCTCGCCGGCGCCTTCCTGGCGTTGGCCCTTGCATCCACGGCGTTCGCCCAGGAGGCTGATCCGGTCGCTGGACTCGGCGCCGATCTCGACCGCCTCTGGCTGATGCTCGCCGCCTTCATGGTGTTCCTCATGCAGGCCGGCTTCGCAATGGTCGAAGCGGGCTTCGTCCGCGCCAAGAACACCACGAACATCCTGATGAAGAACACGCTGGATGCCTCCATCGGCGGCATCGCCTTCTTCTTCGTCGGCTGGGCCTTCGCCTATGGCAGCAGCGATTCCAGCAACGGGTTTATTGGCCTCGGCAACTTCGCCCTCACCGGCTTCGACGACTACGCCAGCTGGATCTTCCAGTTCGCCTTCGCCGCTACGGCCGCCACCATCGTTTCCGGGGCCATGGCTGAGCGCACCCGGTTCAGTGCCTACCTCTTCTACAGCGTCTTCATCTCCGGAATCATCTACCCCGTCGTTGTTCACTGGGCCTGGGACGCCAACGGCTGGCTTACCGCATTCGTCCCCGAGGGCGAGACGCCGATCGGCGGCGGCAATGGTTACATCGACTTTGCCGGCTCCGGCGTCGTCCACATGGTCGGTGGATTTGCAGGACTGGTCGGCGCCATCATGGTCGGCCCCCGTCTCGGCAAATACGGCCCCAATGGCGAAGTCAACGCTATCCCCGGCCACAATATCGCCATCGCCACCCTCGGCATGTTCATCCTCTGGTTCGGCTGGTACGGGTTCAACCCGGGCTCAACGCTCGCCCTTTCTGGTGGGGCCAGCGAACTCGCCGCTCGTGTGGCTGTCACCACCACGCTCGCTGCCGCCGCCGGTGGCATCACGGCCGTCATCATCACAAAGCTCACGACCGGCATCTACGATATGGGTCTCGCCGTCAACGGAATCCTCGGCGGCCTCGTCGGCATCACCGCCGGCTGCGCCACCATCGATCCCTGGGCCTCGATTATCGTTGGCGCCGTCGCTGCGGCGATCGTGATCGGAGGCGTCCGACTCCTCGATTCCTTCAAGATCGATGATCCCGTCGGTGCGGTTTCTGTGCATGGCTTCGCCGGCGTCTGGGGCGTCCTTGCCGTCGGCCTCCTCTCCAGCGAAAACGGTGTGGCCACGGCCGGCTACCTCGATTCCAGCCAGTACGGCCTCCTGCTCGGTGGCGGCGTTCAGCAGCTTGGCATTCAGCTTCTCGGTGTCGCCGCAATCGTCGCCTGGACTGCCGGTACCTCAGCGGTCCTCTTCGGAGCCCTCAAAGTCATGGGCCAGCTTCGAGTGGAAGCGGATGAAGAACATCGCGGCCTCGACCTGCTCGAACACGGGATTGACGCCTATCCCGACTTCGGGCCCTCCGCCGAAGGCATCTTCGCTCCCGCCGGACCCCGCGGCAGGGCCGCCGGCCCAACACCCCGCCCCAACATCACCACCACCGCGTCGGCCTCGGAATCCTAGGCACGGCATGCAAGCATCAGGAGTACAGAACCGTGAAGCGCATTGAAGCAATCATTCGGCCCGGCCAGTTGCCGTTCGTGAAACAGGCCCTCGAAGACATCGGCCACGGCGGCATCACCGTCGCTGAAGTAAAGGGCCATGGGAAGCAAAAGGGAGTGACCGAGCAGTGGCGGGGCCGCCAGTACAAGGTCGACTACCTCTCCAAGGTCTGGCTTCTCATCGTCGTCCAGGACGCCCAGGCCGAGGCAGTCATCGATGCCATCCTCGATGCCGCCGCAACCGGCGAAATCGGCGATGGCAAGATATTCATCAGCGAAGTGCAAGACGCCATTCGCGTCCGCACCCGCGAGCGAGGCGAAGCCGCGATCTAGACGCCTGCGCACGTCCATACACGTGGCGAAGGCCGGCTCCCCGGGGCCGGCCTTCGCCTTTCCCATCGAGGTTGCCCGGCTAGTTGGCCGCCAGGCCCGGTACCACGAGCGAATGCACACCCGGGTCGCCGGGCGCCGGGATCGTGCGAAGGTCGTACACCTTGCTGTCGCAGGCGCCGGAAGCGTAGGCATCGATCATCGCCTCGATATCCGCTTCCACCGTCTGGGCCGAACCCGGGCCGATCATCATCGCCGGGACTGTGCCGAAGTCGGTTGTACACGGCGTCATCGGTAGGTAATAGGTTCCCTCCGGGTCGTCGATTCGGACCGTGAACATAGACTTGATCGGCATAGGCAGCGCTGACGGAGAGAGATCGAGGGTGAGGTCGAACGGCTTGCTCTCTCCCGGGCCCGCTGCCCCGATCGAGTTGGCGACCCCCTCTGGGAGCTCAACGATGATGAACT
>JAGQGZ010000114.1 GCA_020432105.1 Dehalococcoidia bacterium
CCCAGGTGTACGTGTTGAGCAAAGAAGAGGGAGGGCGCCACACGCCATTCTTCAACAACTACCGGCCGCAGTTTTATTTGCGGACGACCGACGTGACCGGAGCGATCGTCCTACCCGATGGGATGGAGATGGTGATGCCTGGTGACAACGTGGAGATGACGGTGGAGTTGCAGAAGGCGGTAGCCATCGAAGACGGCCTTCGCTTCGCCATCCGTGAAGGTGGCCGCACCGTCGGCGCCGGCGTCGTCACCAAAATCGTCGAATAACGGTACGCTAGAGTAGAAGCCGAGAGGAGAGCCCATCATGGCGAAGGCCAAGGGCGACCGCCTGATTATCCACCTTGCGTGCACGGAGTGCCGCGAGCGGACGTATACCACGACCAAGAACCGCCGGAACGACCCGGAGCGGATGGAGTTACGTAAGTTCTGCCCCCGCTGCCGGGCCCACCAGCCCCACCGGGAAACACGGTAGCCGCTATGGCACGTTCGGACCGGCGGCGAACACGCGCTCGCAGGCCCTCCTCAGAGGGTAACCGCGCTCGTGAGACGCATCCCGCTGCCGAAGCCGCCGCCAACGGTACCGGTGGCGGCCCCAACCCTCCCGTCAGCCAGGGCCCGCCGCTTCGGCCAACGGGCCAGAAACGACGGTTCAACCCCTTCGGCTGGATGCGCCGCTTCGAGCCGAAGGCCGTGGCCGACGTGATTAGCGAACTTCGCAAAGTCACCTGGCCAACTGCCGCTGAGACGCGATACCTCACCTTCGTTGTGGCAGTGGTTGCCATCATCGTCGGCACCATCCTCGGCCTTTTCGACCTCGCGTTTGGCTGGGCAATTGAAACGGTATTCTTCGACTAATGAGTGCAAAAGCGAATCCCACCGCTGAAGAAGAGTCGGCTAACGGCACAGCAAAAGGCGACGGCCAGGAACTCCTGAGCGACGCCGAAATCAATGCTCCCGGCCGGCGCTGGTACTTCATCCACACCTACAGCGGCCACGAAAACAAGGTACGCAACGCTATCCAGGCGACCGTTCGCCAGATGGATGCCGCTGACAAGATCTTCCACGTGGTGGTACCCACCGAAGACGAAATCGAAATCCGCGACAGCCAGCGCCGGACGGTAAAGAAGAAGCTCTACCCGGGCTACGTCCTCGTCCAGATCATCGAACTGAAGGAAGGTGACGGTCCCAGCGACGAAGCCTGGCACCTGATTCGGAACACCAGTGGCGTCACTGGCTTTGTGAGCTCGGGAACGCGCCCCGTGCCGCTCTCAACCGACGAGGTGAACCACATCCTCCGGGCCATGCGGATGGAACAGCCACGTGTGCGCATCGGCTTCTCGGTAGGCGAGAACGTTCGCATCTCCGACGGCCCCTTCGAGGACCTCGTGGGGAGCGTCGAGGAGATCAACACCGAGAAGGGCAAAGTCCGGGTGCTGGTGAGCATGCTCGGCCGCGAGACGCCCGTCGAACTCGATTTCCTCCAGGTCGAAAAGCTCTAGGCCCCGGCTCCCAGTCCGCACCCTCTGGGCCCGGAATTGACGACCTGCAGACGTGGCTGGCGTGCGGTAGATTTCACACAATGTTCGAAATAGAAGGATGTGCTCGTTCATGACCAGTGCCAGCGGACCAATCATTGTCCCCCTCGACGGCTCCAAGGCGGCCGAGCAGGCGATCGACGACGCGAAGATCATCACCGGCTACAACGGCGCCGCCGTGGTACTGCTCCACGTCGTCGATCGGGATGACTTCCCCGCTGCAGAGGACTTTGCCACGGCGCGCGACAACTTCGCTACGTACGCAATGCGCCTTGCCAGCTCCGCCGGCATCGAGAACGCCAAGGCCCACACCGCCGAAGGCAAGCCGGGAGCGACAATCCTGCGCTACGCGCGCGAGCACCAGGCCAGCATGATCATCATCGCTACGCACGGTCGTGGCGGGTTCCAGGCCACGTTCATCGGGTCGGTTGCCGACCGGGTGGCCCGGGGCGCGGAGTGCCCGGTACTGCTGGTGCCGGCGACGCGGGAATGCGTGGTGCGCGGCCCGGTGGTTGTCGCTCTCGATGGTTCCGGCGAAGGTGAGGAGGCACTCGCCGAAGGTCGTGCCCTCGCCCGGTACCTTTCGGCCGACGTGGTGCTTGTCAGTGCCTACCGTCTGCCTCCCCCGGTTGGGGTCGAGTTTTCGTACTACTCCCCCAGCATGCTCGATAGCTTCAAGGCTGCCACGGAGGAGTACCTGCAAAAGGTGGCCCTCCCCGGGGAACAGGCCTACACCGTGCAGGGGCCCGCCGCGTCGGCAATCACCGAGACGGCGGCACAGGTCGATTCTGGCCTCGTGGTCATGGCTTCCAGCGGCAAGGGACTAGCCGAGCGGATTGCCCTTGGCAGCACCACTGGCCGGGTGATGCACTCGCTCCACCGGCCGCTGCTGATTATCCCGACGGGCGACTAACCCCCCGGACTACCCGAAGCTCGCCTGAGACCCGCCTAGCCACCGATACGGGACATCTCGACCTTCTCGAGGCCGACTGTCTCGTCTGAACGGATCTCGGAGTAGCGGTCTGCGCGGTTTCCCCAGACCCGGCCGATCACGGCTGATATCTCCTCATCGGAGGCGCCGTTGCGCAGCAGTTCACGGAAGTCGGTCCCCTTCGTCCCAAAGAGGCAGGTGAAGAGCTCACCCTCCGGCGAGAGGCGCGCGCGGGTGCAGTCGCCGCAGAACGGCTGGCTAATGCTGGAGATCACGCCGATCTCGCCCCCGCCGTCCTTGTACCGGTACCTGCGAGCCACCTCGCCGCGGTAGTTCGCTTCGGCCGGCTCCAGCGGAAGCACGGCGTCGATACGCTCGATGATCTCCTTCGCGGTCACCACCTCGTCGAGCTTCCAGCCGTTCGTCGTACCCACATCCATGAACTCGATGAAGCGCACGATCCGGCCGGTGCCGTGGAACATGCGGGCGAGGTCAACGATCGTGTGGTCGTTCACGCCCCGCTTGACCACGGCATTGATCTTGATCGGGTCGAGGCCGGCCTTGGCGGCAGCATCGATCCCGGCGAGTACCTGGGCGACTCCCACGTTGGAGTCGTTCATTCGGCGAAACACCTCGTCGTCTGGGGAATCGAGGCTCACCGTGACACGTTTCAGGCCGGCATCCTTGAGGCGTTGGGCCTGGTTGGCGAGCAGCACACCGTTGGTCGTCAGGGTCAGGTCGAGCAGGCCCTCGACGGGTGCCAGCATGGCGATCAGCGAATCGAGGTTGGCACGCACCAGCGGTTCGCCGCCGGTGATCCGTACCTTCTCGACGCCATTGGCCACGAATAGCCGCACAAGCCTAACCGTCTCCTCGTAGCTGAGGATTTCGGCACGGTTGAGGAACTGGAAATCCGGGCCGAACACCTCGCGCGGCATGCAGTAGATGCAACGGAAGTTGCAGCGGTCGGTAACGGAGACCCGGAGGTCGCGGAGGGGACGGCCAAGCGTATCGATAAGAGTCACAGATCTAGCGTAGCGGGCGGAGCAGCATTCTGCCGCGATTCAGGAAATAGCGGGGACTTCGCGCTCAGCGAGCCAGCGCTCGTAGTTTCCCGCCCGGGTGGCGAGCTGTTCCCGCATCTCGGTCATCTTCGCCACCTTCTGGTCGATGAGTTCGACCTGGTGCCGCGTGGCGGCGAGCGCCTTCTTGATCTCCTCGACCTTTTCGGCGATGGCGGCATCCTTGCGCCACTGCGCCTTCACCTGGATGCGGACGTCCTCGGCCTCGATCATCTCCTTGATATCGGCCAGCGAAAAGCCAAGAAGCTCCTTGAGCTGGCGGATGTTCTCAACCCGCTCGATGTCGTCCTGGGAATAGAGGCGGAAGCCACCGTCCATGCGTGACGGTGGTCGCAGGAGTCCCTTTTCCTCGTAATAGCGAAGTGTCCGCTGTGTCAGGCCGGTCTGCTCGGCGGCCTCACCGATCTGCAAGAAGCCCTCGTTCGACGGGCGGTCTTCGGTCATGTCACTCCTGAGTCTATCAACCTTGACGCGCACGTCAATGAATGCGTGCGATCTTTCGCGGGATCCGGTGCCTATGTATCGTCGGCTCTGGCCCCTTGCCGGGCGATGCAGTACCCGGCAGGACTGTCGCGACCATAAGCAAAATCGCCCGTGAATCATGCACCCGGGTGAGCAATTTCCTAACGAAAACCCCTTCCCCGCTCGCGCCCCGGCGGGCTAGTGTAGCGAGCACGCCCGCCGCTGAGGACCGGCATTCAGCCAATCCCCGGCGCGGGTCAACAATCTCCTTCCGCCCCTTCAATCAGCCCGTTCGGAGGCGAACCTTGGCCGAAGCTGGCCGCCGCATGCCCATCGATCGGGAGCTTGCCCGCACCTGGCAGGGGGTGCTTGGCCGGCTCCAATTCGACGTGAGCCCGCACAGCTTCGCGACCTGGCTCCAGCCAACCGCGCCACTGGGATTCGATGGCGATACTTTGCTGGTGCGCACGCCGCACGGTTTCCACCTGGACTGGCTGCAACAGCAATTCACCACGGTCCTTCGCCGCGCTCTCATTGGCGAACTTGGCCGCGATGTTGACCTCCGGTTCGTTGGTGATGGCGCCGGACCGGCCGCCGGCGCCACTTCCGTCCCTGCCTCTGCGCCCCCTCCCGGCGTGAGCTCAAGCCTCACCTTCGCCAACTACCTGCCGGCGGCCGGCAACGAGCTGGCACTCCGCGCCTGCCGGGACCTCTCGGGACTCGGCGAGGTGGCCCCAATCAGCCCGGTGGTGGTTTTCGGTACACCCGGTGTGGGCAAGAGCCACCTGTTGCATGCGACGGCCAATTGCGCGATCGAACGGGGCGAGGCCGTGGTCTTCATGACCGGCGAAGAGTTCGCCAACGGCTACCAGGACGCCATCCGGGCAACGGCCTTTGCTGGGTTTCGTGATCGTGTTCGTTGTGCAACGCTCTTCATCCTTGACGACCTGCAGTACCTGGCCGGCAAGAAGGGCACGCTCGAACAGCTGCAACAGACCATCGATGCTGTGCGCAATCGTGGCGGCCGGGTGCTGGTTGCCAGCGAGCTTCATCCCCGCTCACTGGGCCTGCCCGAGAGCCTGGCCTCGCGGCTCGCTGAAGGACTGGTGGTTGGCCTCGGTGAGATTCTCGCCGGTGAGCGCCGGGCCTTCGTCGAGCTGACGGCACGGGTGCTCCGCGCGTCGATGCCGCCGTGGTGCGTCGATCGCATAGCGGCACTGCCATCGGGTTCGGCACGCGTCCTCAAGGGTGCGGTGCATACCGCGGTCAACCTCGATCGCTGCGGCAGCCTCGATATCGCCCGTCTCGATGCGGAGCTAACGAGGATCGTCGTCACCAGTGCTGCTCCCAGCCAGCGTTCTGCGGCGGAGATCATCGAAGCGGTGGCCCGCTGCTACGAAACCACTCCCGAAGAACTCTGCGGCAGGTCGCGCAAGGGCTCGCTTCCTGAAGCGCGGACCGTAGTTATCGCGATGCTGGTGGATAGCGGCAAATCGCTCTCCCGCGTCGGCGCGTTGCTCGATGGCCGCGACCCATCGACGGTGAGCCCGCTCGTCGAGAAGGGACGCCTTGTGCTGGTGCAGAACCCGGAGCTGAGCGAGCGGTTGGCCGGCTAACCGCTACCTTGAGCGAGGTGGGCGACGGCCGCTGCAACTCCGGCAGCACCGAATCCACTGATGATGCCCCCGGCGGCGCTGGCAAGCGGATCGGGTGTGAAGCCATCCCAGTGCCCGTCACGCACGAGAATGACCCGGGGCAGCGCGCGAATCGCGGCGGCCAGTTCGACTTCGCGAGGCCAGCCCGGTGCAGGCACGTAGGCAACCAGGGGTTGGCCTGCCCGGCCCGCAAGTACCACGTCCAGGGTCACCGGTTCCGCTCCCGCCGGGACCTCGGCATCCGAGACGCAGTTGAGCACGGTCACACTCATCCGAAGGGCACCTGGTAGATGGGTTCGTCGCCGGTCGCCCCAGATTCGTAGAGATCGGCGATCTCGTCCTCGGACAGCCCGAGCAGGCCGGCGAAGATGTCGTGGTTGTGTTCGGCGAACAGCGGCGCATGCATGCGGATTTGCGCTGGCGTCTTTTCCAGCCGCCAGGGGAACCCCGGGAAGCGGTGTGTCCCCGCCTCCGGGTGGCGCACTGCCACGAAGTAGCCGCGATCGTTCAGGTGGTTGTCGGAGACGATCTGCCAGTTGGGCATGACCGGCGCCGCGGGGACACCGTTTGCCTGGAGCCGTTCGGCGGCATTCACCTGGTCGATGGTCCGGCTCCAGGCTTCGATCGCTTCGTCGATCGCATCGTGGTGGGTGCGGCGGCCCTCGGTGGAGGTAAGACGGGGATCGGCGGCAAGGTCCGGCCGGTCGATGGTGGCACAGAGCTTTGCCCAATCGCTCTCGTTGCGAATGGTGAGGGCCAGCCAGCAATCCGTGCCGGCGGACCGGTAGACGCCCTGCGGGGCATGGACCGGTGAGCGGTTGCCGCGCGGCTCCGGGACAACCCCGCTGATCCCGTATTGAAGAAATGGCTGGGCGAAGTAGGGCACCACGTTTTCGAGCAACGACATATCCAGCCATTGCCCTTTTCCTGTCCGCTTCACATGGAAGAGGGCAGCGAGGACACCGGCGGCGCCGTGGATACCGGTCACGGGGTCGGCATAGAAGCTGCCCGTGCCGAAGTACTTGCCGGGGCCATAGCCGAGGATGCTTGCCAGGCCACTCGACGTCTCGATGTTGCTGCCATAGGCCGAATAGTTGCGTTCCGGTCCCGTGGCTCCCATGCCGGCCATCGAACACATCACGATCCGGGGATTCGCCTCACGGAGTGTTTCATAGGCGACGCCCAGCTGGCCCATCACCCTCGCGGCGTTGTTTTCCACCACAGCGTCCGCCTGCTGGACGAGCTTGAGGAACGTGGCACGCCCCTCCCTGGTGGCGAGGTTGAGGCAGACGTCGCGCTTGTTGCGGTTCTGCTTGTTGAAATAGCCGGCCCGGTTGTAGGAGTTTGGCCAGATATCACCGCCGACGAAGATGCCGCCGCGGGTCGCGGGCTTCGTCTGGAGTTCGACTTTCACGATGTCGGCCCCAAGGTCGGCAAGCAGCCGTCCCGCCTGGGGGCCTGCCCAGTTCGCCGTCACCTCGATAATGCGGAGCCCCTCCAGTGGGAGCGCGGTCTCGCGCTTCGGAAGGCCGGTGGGTTGAACCGGTTCGAGCGCGACATCGTTGTGTTCCCCGAGTTTGGGCGCACGTCGCGAGGCAACGCAGGGTGTCTCGGTGAGCTTGTAGGGGAACCCGGGCGAGAGCAGCTCGGTGCCGCCAACCTCCAGCGTTTCGAAGAACTCACGGGCGGCCAGCTGCGGGTCGTTCACCAGGTCGGCCATGGTGTTGACCGGCGTCATGGCAATCCGCAGTTCCTGGGCGGCGTGGTAGACCTCCTGCTTCGTCTTGTCGGCCGCCCACGCGGCCAGTGCCGCCCGGATCTCAGGCTGACGAGCCTGCCAGTTCAGGGGCAGCAACAGCGTCTCATCCTCCAGCAGGTCGAAGCGCTCCATGAGGATGAGGACGTTCTGCGAAGGTGCGAGGCCGAAGAGGAAGATGAAGCCGTCCTTGCAGGGGACGAAGGTGCTGCCGACGCGCGCCTGTACCTGGCCGGTATGGGTCCACATGGTCGTCAGCCATGTGTGGTCGTTCAGGATCGCTTCCTGGTGCGACATCTCGATGCGCTGGCCCTCGCCGCCGAGGCGAACATGCCAGAGTGCCGCCAGCGCCCCCACGGCTGCGTGCGAACCCACATGGAAGCCCACCTGGTGACCCGGCAGGGCGAGCGGCTCCCGGGCCGGGTCGCCACCAAAGAAGTGGTAGCCACTGGTGGCATATTCCGTGAGCTCGGTGGCTTCCCAGCTGGCGCGCGGACCCCACCGGCCGTATGGGGTGAGCGACAGCACGACGGCGCGAGGATTCGCTTTCGCTAGTCGCGCGTCAAGGGCGTCGGCAGCGTCACCGCGTTCGGAGTGGACGATGATCTCCGAGCCCTTTGCGAGCGCGTCGAGACGTTCGTCGTCCAGTGACGCCTCCACGCTCTCCTTGCCAGCGTTCAGAAAGGCGAAGAAGGCACTCTCTTCGCCGACAACCGGTGGTTCCTGGCGCAGGGGGTCGCCACCGGGCGGCTCGACCTTCACCACGCGGGCGCCAAGATCGCGCAGAAGGCGCGAGCAGTAGGCCCCGGCTACGCCGGTTGAGAGTTCGAGAACGGTGACATCGGATAGAGCGGCCAAGGAATGGTTTGCCTCGTGTGAAGTGCTATAAGGCGCAGCTTACCGAGGGAGCCGCCCGACCGAAAGCAGCCTAGAGCGGGAGCAGCCCACGTCGGATCGCCAGGGTCACTGCCTCTGTACGGCTTCCAGCGTCGAGCTTCGAGAGGATGGAACCGACGTGGAACTTTGCCGTGTGCTCGCTGACACCGAGGTCGAACGCGATGCCTTTATTCGGCTTTCCTTCGGCAAGCAGCCGCAGCACCTCCATCTCGCGAGGGGTCAGGTCGTCGCCCGGCGCCCCCACTGACTCGGGGCCGCGGGCTTCGAGGTCGGGATCGACGACGACGAGACCGGCGGCTACGCCCAGTACCGCCGCGGTAAGCGCTTCATCCGAGGCGTCGCGCGAGATCAGCGCGCCAGCCGGGGCCGATGGTGCCGGCAGCGGCCCAACCACATCACGTCCGACAAGCCGGACCACGAGGGCATCAGCCGGCGCCTCTTCCATTCCGTCTACCACCACCACGTCGGCGGCTCCGACCTGCACGGTGATGAAGCGGCCGTCGCCTTCGAGCACGCTGCGAATGCCGGCCTCCATACCAGGATGGCCGGCAACCACGGCGACGGCGATGGGGCGTCTCACAGGTGTCATAGCGGCAGCACTGGTGGCCAATGGGACGGCCACCCCACCAAGCGTAGACGACCGCTGCCGTCGCGCCGTTGCCGCGACCATCAGGAGCCGCGCTCTGTGGGGGTAACTTCCAGGGTCAGCGGCTCGCCACCGCGCAACACGGTCACCGGCGAGGCCTTGCCGACACGGTCGCCGCCAAGCACCGACTGCAATGCCTCGGCGCTGTCCAGGGCCGTATCCGCGAAACGCACCAGGATGTCGCCCATCAGCAGGCCGCCCTCGTCGGCCGGGCTCTGCGGCTCGATGCTCGAAATCAGGAGGCCGCTCTCCTGGCCATCGATCTTCGCCGAGAGCGCCCCCGGCAGCCTGGCGGACTGCGTGCCGATGCCAAGGTAGGCTCGCCGTATCCGGCCCTGGCTCAGCAGCTGTTCGATAATCGGGTCGAGGGCAGCCAGGGGGATGGCCATGCCCGAGTCGCGCCCGAGGTGCGAGCTATTCATTGCAACGAGTTCGCCCGCAACGTTCACAAGCGGCCCGCCGGAAAAGCCCGGCAGCATCACAACGTCGCTCTGGACGAAGCTATCGACG
>JAGQGZ010000115.1 GCA_020432105.1 Dehalococcoidia bacterium
CCGCTTCCCGATTCCTGTTTCAGCCATGATCTCTTCCCACAGCAGCTATATCGTTGATCAGATTGAGCAATTTTGATACGTTCCCCGCAGGTACGCAGCCAGTGGCCCAAACCCTAACTGAATCACAAACAACCGGCGATCCGAACCCGGCGACCGGCCATCCCACGATCGTCGTCATCGACTTCGGGTCGCAGTTCAGCATGCTCATCGCACGACGTGTGCGCGAACTCAACACCTACTGTGAACTGGTGCCGCCAGACACAACCCGAGAGTCCCTCAGCCATCACGATATCCGGGGAGTGATCCTCAGCGGGGGCCCCAGCAGTGTCTACGACGAAGGCGCCCCCCAGGCGCCGGCCTGGGTCTTCGAATCCGGCGTCCCCGTGCTGGGGATTTGCTATGGAATGCAGCTCCTTGCGCATCAGCTGGGCGGCAAAGTTGAACCCAGCGGCGAGCGTGAGTACGGACCTGCCTCGATCACGCACATCGCGAACGATCGGCTCCTTGGTGGCCTGCCGGCCTCGCTCGACGTCTGGATGAGCCATGGCGACCGGATCACAGAAGCGCCGCCCGGCTTCCAGTCGATTGCGACCTCTTCGAATTCACCGACCGCAGTCATGGCTGACCTCAGCCGCGACTACTACGGTCTCCAGTTCCACCCCGAGGTTGTTCACACGCCACGCGGCAAGGACATCATCAGCAACTTCATCCACACGATCTGCGGTACGCCCGGTGATTGGACGCCGGGTGAGTTCATCGATGATGCGGTTGCCACGATCCGCGCCCAGGTCGGCGAGGGCCGCGTCATCTGCGGCCTCTCAGGCGGTGTCGACAGCGCCGTAGCGGCCGCTATCGTCCATCGCGCAATTGGCGACCGGCTCACGTGCATATTCGTCGACAACGGGCTGCTCAGGGCCGGCGAAGCCGAACAGGTGATCAGTACGTTCGGCCAACACTTGAAGATGAACCTCATCCACGTCGACGAGACAGAGCGGTTCATGCGCGCATTGGCCGAGGTCACCAACCCGGAAACCAAGCGCATCCGCATCGGCAACGAGTTCATCAGGGTCTTCGAGCGGGAAGCGCGGGCCATCGACGGCGCTGACTTCCTCTGCCAGGGCACGCTCTATCCGGATGTCATCGAGAGTGCCTCACATGGCGCGGGAGCCGCGAAGATCAAGACGCACCACAACGTCGGTGGACTCCCGGAAGACATGAAGCTGCAGCTGGTTGAACCGCTCCGCTTCGTCTTCAAGGATGAAGTGCGCCGGATCGGCGAGGCGCTGGGTCTCCCAAAGGAGATCGTCTGGCGCCAGCCATTCCCCGGGCCAGGGCTTGCCATTCGCGTCATCGGCGAAGTTACGCCGGAACGGCTCGAGGCGCTGCGCAAGGCGGACACCATCATCCTCAGCGAAGTCGCCGCCGCGGGCCTAACCGACGACCTCTGGCAGTGCTTCGGCGTCCTCACCGATACCAAGACAGTCGGTGTCATGGGTGATTTCCGGACCTACGGCTATGCCCTGGCCATCCGCGCCGTGACCGCCGACGACGCCATGACCGCTGATTGGGCCCGTCTCCCGCACGATCTGCTTGGGCGAATGGCTAACCGGATCGTCAACGAGGTTGATGGCGTGAACAGAGTGGTCTACGACATCACAAGCAAGCCCCCGGGCACGATCGAGTGGGAGTAGCCGCGTAGTGGGCGCTCGCGTTTTACTCGTTGGCACCGGCGCCCGTGAACATGCGATCGCCTGGAAGCTTGCCCAGAGCCCCGACGTCGACGAAATCTTCGTCGCGCCAGGCAACGCGGGTACAGCGTTGGTCGCTACCAACCTGGCGGTGCAGCCCAAGAACATCGACGGTCTCCTGGCGGCGGCGAAGCAGCATGACATCGACTTCTACCTCGCGACGATGGATGATCCTCAGCCCCTGGGCCTCGTCGACAGGCTAGCCGAAGCGGGAATCCTCTGCTACGGACCGAGCGCTGCGGCTTCGCGTATCGAAGCAAGCAAGTGGTTCGCAAAGGAGCTCATGCGGGACCTCGGTATCCCTACCGGGTCGGCGATGTCATTTACGGACTATGGATCGGCGCGTGAACACGTCGAGTCCTTGCGCGACAAGCCAGTGGTCGTCAAAGCCGATGGCCTTGCTGCCGGCAAAGGGGTGATCATCTGCAGCGGCACCGAAGATGCTCTCGAAGCACTGGACATCATCATGCGACGTCGCGATTTCGGATCGGCGGGGGATCGGGTCATCGTCGAAGAGCGGCTTGAGGGCTGGGAGGCGAGTGCACACGCTTTCTGCGACGGACGTACTGCCCGGCTCATGCCCTTCGCGACCGACTACAAACGTGCCGGCGATGGCGACATTGGTCTCAACACCGGCGGTATGGGCGCCTATAGCCCGAGCAATCGCGTCAACGAGAAACTGGCCGCTGAGATCGAGGAGACCGTCATCGGTCGCCTTCTCGCCGGGATGGCCGAACGGGGCTATCCATTCGCCGGGACGCTATTCCCGGGACTGATGGTTACGGAGAGCGGTCCGCAGGTTCTCGAATACAACGCCCGGTTTGGGGACCCGGAGACCCAGGTCCTTATGCCACGCCTGTCGTCGGATCTCTTTGCCATTTGCCGGGCTGCCGCCGAACAGCGGCTTGCGGACATCCCCATCGAATGGTCGAACGAAGCCACCGTTGGTGTTGTTCTCGCTTCCGGCGGCTATCCCGCGACGTACAAGATGTCCTACGTGATCGAAGGCCTCGACCGCCTCGACGACGGGGTCATGGCTTTCCACGCCGGTACTCTCGAATCCGACCGCGGTCTCGTGACCAACGGCGGCCGCGTGCTCACCATCGTCGCGACCGCTCCCAGCGTTGCCGAGGCTCGCGCGACGGCATACGACAACGCTCGCCGCGTACACTTCACCGATATGCAGTACCGGAGCGATATTGCGGCCGGCGTCTGAGGAGGATCATGCCCCACGGGATCACCTACAACCACAATGCGACCGCTATCGATATGCTCCCCGGCATCGTCCGGCGGACACTCGGAGAAGGCTCACACACGATGCTCTGCGAACTCGTTATGCGGGCGGACAGCCATGTGCCAGGCCACACCCATCCCCACGAACAGACTGGCTACCTGGTTTCAGGCCGGTTCCGCTTCCGGATTGCGGACGAGTGGTTCGATCTGAACGCCGGCGACAGCTGGAGTGTGCCGGGAGACGTCGAACATGAGGTCGAGGTCCTCGAAGACTCGATCGCCATCGATGTGTTCTCGCCTCCAAGGGATGAATACCGCGACCCGAAGTACGCCAACCAGTACTGACCCGTAGCCGGAACCAGCCGGAGAAGGGTACCCTTTACACTTCCGATGATTCCTCGCTACTCACGTCCTGCCATGTCTCGTGTCTGGGACGACCAGAACAAGTTCCAGCGCTGGTTGGACGTCGAAATTGCCGCCTGCGAAGCATGGGCGGAACTCGGAGTCATCCCACCCGAAGCGGCCGCACTCATTCGCAAGAATGCGTCGTTCGAACTTGAGAAGATCTACGAATACATCGAGATCACTCACCACGACGTCACAGCGTTCCTCCAGTCAGTGGCCGAGTCGCTCGGTGAGGAGGGGCGTTATGTCCATTTTGGGCTCACCAGCTCCGACGTCTGGGATACCGCAACCGGCCTCCAGCTCCGCGATGCCTGCGACCTCCTACTGATAGAAGTCGACCGGCTGACCCGGGTACTCGAGCAAAAGGCTACACAGTACCGCGATACGCTTTGCGTTGGCCGCACCCACGGCGTCCATGCCGAGCCAACCACCTTTGGTCTCAAGATCGCCGTCTGGGTCGACGAGATGCGTCGCAATCGGTTCCGCCTGGAGCAGGCCCGTGAAGCTGTCGCCGTCGGTGCGATCAGCGGCACTGTGGGCACACACGCGTCGGTGCCGCCGAAACTCGAAGAGATCGTCTGTCGCAACCTCGGTCTCGGCCTCGAAGCAGCCTCTACGCAGGTCATCCAGCGCGACCGCCACGCCCAGTTTGTGACGACGCTGGCACTCATCGGCTCGTCGCTGGAGAAATTTGCGACCGAAATCCGGGCACTGCAGAAGACGGAAGTCCGTGAGGCCGAGGAGCCCTTCGCCGCCGGACAGACTGGTTCCAGCGCAATGCCCCACAAGCGCAATCCCGAGAAGTGCGAGCGGATCACCGGCCTCTCCCGGGTTCTGCGTGGCTACGCTGCCACCTCTCTCGAGAATGTCGCCCTGTGGCATGAGCGGGACATCTCCCACTCTTCGACCGAACGGATCATTCTGCCTGACGCCTGCCTCATCCTCGACTACGCCCTTTCCATGTTTAGCGACATCATGGAGAACCTCGTTGTCCATCCCGACAACATGAGGGCGAATCTCGAGCGCTCTTTTGGCCTGGTGTTTTCACAGCGGGTGTTACTTGCCCTGATCGAAACGGGACTGAGCCGGCAGGACGCGTACAAGCTCGTTCAGAAAAACGCCATGAAGGCCTGGGAGACCCACACGCAGTTCTTCGACCTGCTGATGGCCGATCCGGACGTCATGAGCCGGTTGCGAGAAGATGACCTCCGGACGCTCTTCGACTACTCCTTCTATACGCAGAACATCGGAGCGACCTTCGACCGGTTGGGCCTTTGAGCGGCTCTCTCAACCGGGGACAACCTTACATCGTCAGCGGACGTCCGGGAGTCACGCGGAGCTTTGCCGACGGTTTCCGGCTTGTGGCCGACTATCCGGGCCAGATGCTTGGGCCGATGTTCGCCATCCTTGTGCCGGTGGCGGTCGTCATCGCCATAGCGACTGCCGTGCTCTACCTGACCGCCTTCGACGATCGCGACCCGTCGAACCCGTACACGCTCAGCGGCGAAGGTAGCGAGCTCTTTCTGATCCTCGTGGTGTCGGGCATACAGATCTTCTTCTCGGTTATCGCCGGCGCAGCAACGATAGCCGCTGCCGCGGCCTGCGCACGGGGGGCTCCGCTCCGGCTGGTGGAAGCACTGGATGTAGCATTCAGCGGCATCGGCCGGATCCTGCTCCTTCTCCTGGGCCTCAACCTGGCGATGGCCATTCTCGTCTTCTCAATCATCGGAATCCCCGTGGCGTTGTACCTGGCAGTACGCCTGGTATTCGCCATCCACAGCCTCGTCCTCGAAAGCCCGGGAGTTCCGGGAGCGCTCTCCAACTCCTGGGATTACACGCGCGGTAACTTCTTGCCGGTGGCCGGTCTCCTGCTGCTGGCGGCGCTTGCCCTTGTCGTGGCAATCCTCTTTGCCAGCATGCTCTCGCTCATCGAACCCGCCGGCCGCAGTGCCGAGATTGTAACTATCGCGGGCGTCAACATACTGCAGAGCATCATCATCATCCCGATAGAAGCGGCCATCGTTTCGATGATGACGCTGTTCTACCTCAATCTGAAGGCGCAGGAACATGACGCTGCCTCTGCTTGAATCACCGTTGCCGAACCCCGTGCACCGCGGCAAGGTACGCGACGTCTATGACCTTGGCGATCGCCTTCTCCTTGTCGCAACCGACCGTGTTTCCGCCTTCGATCACGTGCTGCCAAACGGTATTCCCCGAAAGGGAGAGGTGCTAACGAGGCTCTCCGCCTGGTGGTTCGAGCGGATCAAGGATGTGGTCCCCACGCACTTCATCGCCGTTATCGACGAGTCCACCCGCGACCGCTACGAGGTCGACATCCCGGATGAGCTTTACGGCCGGACAATGCTCGTTCGAAAGGCAGAGAGGCTCAACGCCGAGTGCATAGCGCGCGGGTACCTCTCCGGGACCGGCTGGAAGAGCTACCAGGAGACTCGCTCGATCTCAGGGCTGCCGCTGCCGCCGGGCCTGAAGGAGTCGGACGACCTTGGCGAAGCACTGTTTACGCCAACCACCAAGGCCGAAGATGGCGGACACGATGAAGCAATCACCTTCGAAGAACTCGTAGACCTGGTGGGTGACGAGCGCGCGAACGCCATGCGGGTGAGGACCCTGGCGGTCTACAACTACGGCCGTACCGTGGCCCGTGACCGCGGCCTCATCATCGCCGACGCAAAGTTCGAATTTGGAGTCCTCAACGAAGAGGTCATTCTCATCGATGAGGTGCTGACTCCCGATAGCAGCCGCTTCTGGCCCGCCGACCGGTACAAGCCGGGCGGTCCCCAACCCAGCTTCGATAAGCAGCCTATCCGCGATTGGCTGGCCAACTCCGGCTGGGAGGAGGGCAAGACGCTTCCCGAGATCCCGGAGGATGTGGTGACTGCTTCCACGGAGCGCTACCTGGCCACCTACCGCATGCTGACGGGGAGAGAACTGTGACCAGTACGGCTTTTCTCGCAAGGGTCTACATCTCGCTCAAGCCCACAGTCAACGACCCCGCCGGCAACACCATCCAGGGCGCCCTCGACAACCTTGGCTATGCCACGACGTCGGTGCGATCGGGCAAGTTCTTCAAAGTCGTCGTCAACGCCGAGTCTGCGGAGTTGGCCCAGGTCCAGGTCGAGGAAATGTGTAAACGATTGCTCGCCAACCCCGTGATAGAGACGTACGAGGTCGAAGTCGAGCCTGTACCGGCGGCCTAACTGGCCTGGGCGCCGGGGTCCGTTGCGAAATAGACCTCACAGGCCCGTCGCGTGGCGCCCGGTTCTAACGTCGCGGCCCGCTTCACAAAGCGCGACTCTTCGATCACGAGTTGAAGGATGTCGCGCGGATGGCAACTACGCATGTTGTTCTGGCTGGCCCGGTGAACCATTTCCACCGCCGTCTCGATACCGCCCGGCGGGCAGGTGACGTGCATCGCGTTGGCGAATCGGCGGAAGATCTCGGCCATCTGGTCGGGCGTTGGCTCCGGGATCCGGATCTTGTAGGGGATCCGGCGGAGATGCGCCTCTTCCAGCATCACCTTCGGTTCGAGGTTGGTACTGAAGACGATCGTTGAACGGAACGGGAAGCTGATGCGCTCACCCGTGACCAACGACATCGTGTCCTCGCCACGCTCCAGCGCTGCGATCCAGCGGTTCAACAGCTGGTGCGGTGAGACCTGCTGCCGGCCGAAGTCATCGATGGCGAGGAGGCCACCGTGCGCCTTGACGTGCGGTGGCGCCTGGTGGAAACCGAGGGCCGGGTCATAGGCAAGATCCAGGTCTTCGGGGCGGAGCTCACCTCCGACGAAGACGAATGGGCGCCGAATCCGCACCCAGCGGCGGTCGACGTTCTGCGCTGTTTCTGCCGAAGGATCTCCCTCGACGGTCACGTGTACGAGGTCGTCGTAGAGGCGAATGATGTGGCCGCTGACCCAGACACAGACCGGCATCAGGGTCACTCCCACGATGGCCTCGCTGCAGAGCTCGAGGATGGTCGTCTTTCCGTTTCCGGGAGCGCCCCAGAGCATGGCTGGCCGCCCCGAGGTCAATGCGAGGCAGACCTTGGCCACGATGTCGCGGGCGAGGACGAGCTGCTGGAGGGCCTTGGCTAGCCTGACGGGGTCGGGCCGCCCGATGTCGTCGTCCTGTTCCAGGACACTGAAGTAGTCGCTGATCGGGACCGGCACGGGGCCTGTGTACTTGCTGCGGCCAAACGCGTTCTCGGCGGCTGCGTGACCGGCCTCCGTGAGGCGATACGACCAGTCCGATTCGAAACGACCCGAGGCCGAGGTGGTTTCCACCAGCCGTTGCCTCTTCAGACCATCGAGAACGTCACGGATGATTACCGGCGGTACGCGTAGCTGGTTCGATAGCCCAAGCGGAGTCGGAACCTGCGTCCGGTAGAGCGTCTTCAGAAGCAAGTCTTCGACAAATGTCTCCGGCACGCCGAGGTCCTCCACGCTTTCGGGAGCGGGAGGCAGGCTCGGGAGCGCCCGCAGCGTTGGATGCTGCTCCTCCCGCGGGGCGGGCTGGTGCTCCGGAGGCACGCTCTGCGGAACCGTCGCAAACGCGAGGTTGCCGCCCGAACCAGTTGCTTCGTATTCCATTACCCCACCCAAGCCACATGCTCGGCGCATGAAGCTCTTCTGTGGTTGTCGGCAGTAGTCGCCCGCTCACGTAGTGCGGATAGCACCGAACTTCCATCAGCAAGTGACAGGCTCGTTACCGTCGGACGAATCATTGTCTTCCCGGGCCACCTGTTTCCGCTTTGGATAGGGCGTCCGTTCGTCCTCCATCAGCCACCACTCACGCCGGGCTTCGTACCTGATCATCCACGCCTGGCGTTGAACACGAGCACTGGCCCGGAATCCGCAGGCTTCGAAGCTGCGCCGGGCCGGTGCATTGTCCTCGAGGGTGTGAAGGTACACCCTGCGCAGCCCAAGCCGGTGCCAGGCGTGCTGTAGGAACGCAGTCACTGCTTCGCGCCCAATTCCCCGGTGACGCTGGCGCTCCCGCCCGATAACCACGCCGATCTCACAGCTCTCGCCGGAGATGATGTCGTAGGCAACAAGGTTACCGACATGCTCGCCCCCGACATCGATCGACAACGAAAGGACACCGGGCGGAGGGAACTCGAGAGCCGCGAGGAACTCCTGCTCGAACTCCTCGAATGTCACCCTGGACACGGGACGTGAATCCAGCCGGGCCAGTTCGTGGTCGATTCGCCAGGCGTAATCAT
This sequence comes from Dehalococcoidia bacterium, assembly GCA_020432105.1. Lineage (GTDB taxonomy): Bacteria > Chloroflexota > Dehalococcoidia > Tepidiformales > Tepidiformaceae > JAGQGZ01. The sequence goes on from JAGQGZ010000115.1 coordinate 8,625, forward strand.
CGCCGAGATCCGACCTCCGCTTGGCCCGGAGTACGACCCCGCCGGCCAATTCAGACACCCGAAGCAATCCGGCCCGCGGCAAGCGAAACCACTTCCCGTTCGCCCTTGTAGCTCAGGCGCTGAAGAGCCTGGTCCAGCGGTACCCACTCCACCACGTCGAATTCGGAATCATGGTCCGCAGTGCAGCCACCGGCAGCCGTCATCAGCCAGAAGTAGACAATCTTGTGAACCCGATGGCCATCACCCACAAACCAGTAGTCGATCGACCCGAGTTCGGCCACGGGTTCGACAGCCAGGCCGGTTTCTTCCTGGACTTCGCGAATCGCTGTGCTCAGGCGTGACTCGCCGTCCTCCGGCGTACCCTTCGGCAAGGCCCAGGTGTCGCGGCCGGCAACCTTGCAAATGACCACCTCTGTCCGGTCACCCTCCACGCGATAGACAACACCTCCCGCCGATTCCGCGTCGCGGACGGGCAGTCCCCTTCTTACCAATCGTCTTCCTCGTCTTCGTCACCCGTCCTGGTCTCCATTTCGCGGGCGATGGCGATCGCTTCTGCAAGGCTGGGGGCCAGCTCCTCGGGTACTCTGCGCCGGAATTCCTGCAGATATTCGATTGCCAGTTCCCCGCCGATCTCCGCGAGGGCAGCGACCGCTGCGACGACCACAAGCGGATCCTCGTCGTCCAGGGCGTCGGCTAGCGGGTCGACCGCCTCTTCGTCGGCAATCTCGCCGCATGCCGTCGCTGCGGCCTTGCGGAATTCCGGGTCTTCCGACTGGAGTTGCTCGTAGAGGTACTCCAACCAGGCGGGCTGGGCCGTCAATCCC
>JAGQGZ010000116.1 GCA_020432105.1 Dehalococcoidia bacterium
CGTCGATGATCGCTTCCAGCTCCTGCTGGAAGTCCTCCGGCCGAACACCGGGGAGCAGGCGGCAGTCCAGCGTTGCCTCAGCGATAGCCGGAATAACGTTGTGCTTGATGCCCGCCTTGATCGTGGTCGCGCTGATCGTGTTCGAGAGCATCGCCCGTACCCGTACGTCCGTCTCAGCCACCTTCGAGAGGCTCTCGACGGTCGCCTCGGCAGTGAAGACTCCTGCCCGGTTCAGGCGGGAGAAGTACTCCGTGAGCATGGGTGAGACGCTGAGTTCGCGGTTCCAGTCCTGGATCCGCTGCATAGCTCTCACCAGCCGGTCGAGGCAGTTGTCGTCGTGGGGCATGCTTCCGTGGCCCGGCCGCCCCCTGGCGATCAGCTTCAGCCAGAGCGGCCCCTTCTCCGAAACCGCCACGGTGAACACCGGCCGCTCAACACCAAAGGCTTCCGTACTGCCGCCGCCGCCTTCGTTGATCGTGTACTCGGCTTCCAGGGTTTCCGGGTGGTGCTCCGCGAGCCATTCGACGCCGAACTGGCTGCCGGCCTCTTCGTCTGCCATGGCGTAGAAGACAACGTCGCGGTCCAGCGGCACGTTCAGCCGCTTGAGGGTGAGGAACGTCATGAGCTGGGCCACGCCCAGGCCTTTCATGTCGAGCGCACCACGGCCCCAGATGTAGCCGTCCTGGATCAGGCCGCCAAAGGGATCGACATCCCAGTACTCACGCTCGACCGGTACCACATCCGTGTGATTCATCAGCATGAACGGCCGCTTCTTCCCGTTCCCGGGAAGCACTGCCCGAAGTGAGACCCGATCCTCGCCCCCGGCATCGTAGAGCTCGTATTCGATGCCCTCCGCGGTGAAGATCTCGCCGAGGAAGTCGCAGGCCAGGCGTTCATGGCCGGGCGGATTGGACGTGTCGACCTGGATATACCGGACAAGTATGTCGATCGCCTCATCGTGAAGCGCGTTCCAGTTCACCTCGGGTATGGCCGCCATCGTTCCTCCGGACATGCTGGGTTGCCAGAATCTACCCGACTCCCGGTCCCCCGGCCAGACGCCCTATTCAGCAGTCCACAGCCGCCAGTTCGGCGCATGGTTGCTCACGGCGAAAAAGTAGGCGTTGTGGCCCGCCAGGCGGGGCAGGGTCTCGCCGTCGTCCGCGGTCATTGCGGCTTCGCTCAGCTGCCAGTCGCGCCCGTCGCTGCTCGTCGCGGTCCCCTTTCCCGGGTCGAAGGTCACGAATGCAACGTCGCGGCGCTCATAAGCCCGGGCGCCTATCCCGTCGCTGGACGTGAAGGCAACGATCTCAGTGCCGCCGACCGTCTCTTCCGCAAACCCGGCTTCGGCAAGGTGGTCGATTCGGAAGGCGATAGTGTCGCCGTTGTGGCGCACCGCATAAACCCAGTGCTTCGGTGCCAGCGCGCCCATGTCGTAGGGAATCGGGAAGATGACGTCGTTGCTGTCGAAATAGTCGCCGTAGGCGATGCCAGAGCCATAGTCCCGGGTGAAACCGGTGTTGATGCTCAGGACCATTGTCTCGGGGTGTTCGGCCAGCCACTCGCCCCAGGTGGTATAGACCACGGGGAGGATCGTCAGGTCGATGCCCGAACCGACCAGTTCGCCCCATACCGGCTCACCGGTCCACTGCTCCCAGAGTGAGCGTGTCTGGCGGTCGTACATCAGCTTGTTCGAGCGGTAGAGCATACCGCTCGTGCCGAAGTCGAAGACCGTATCGCCGACCGTTGTCTCGTAGAGGATGGCGCTCTGGCAGAGGGTGCAATAGGCCAGCGAGACGGGCACGCCGCCGATCACATCGTTGACCATCTCGTGCCAGGCGATGATGCGTTGGGGATAGGCACGGACGTCGCCGTTAATCTCGACGCCGACGACCGGGTCGCTGGCAGCAATCCACTGCTTTGCTTCAAGCGGCGTCACGAACGCCGGCTGCTCCAGGGGCGGGATGCAGTCGACGCAGACGCCACCCCAGGCGATCTCCTGTGCCGAAATCAGGCGGTCGGAGTCCGGGTCGAGGAAGTCGCCAATCTCCTTCTGGATGGTCCGGAACAAGCGTTGCTTGAACTGCCGGTAGGCAAGGCTGTCGTCGTCCGCGGTCTTCGGGCCTTGCTCGGTCAACCAGTTGATGAGCGAACGGTCGCCCTCGGCACCAAGCCAGGTGCTGAGTTCCGGCAATACGGCTTCACGGTAAGGGGTGGGCACGCTCACAAGGTCGAGAAGGTACGGCAGGTAGGTCTTGTCACGGGATTCCCCTGCGCGCCGCACAAGTTCCACCTGCGTGCGCGAAGGCTCGTAGTCCCAGCCGACATAGCCCTCCCAGTAGATAAGGTCCGGGAAGGCCTCTTCGCTGAGGTCGACATGGACCGTCGGGCTCGGCGTGGCAGCCGGGTCGATCGTGGCCGTGCCCGGTTGGGCCTCACTGCCGCCACAGGCCGCCATGAGAAGGCCCGTCAGGCTCAGTACTACCGCTTTAGGGTTCATCTGGCGAAGCGTAAGGCACACGGGGTAAGCGTTTCCTAACCCAATGCTTACGCCCGGGAAGAAGGTTCAGCCGTCTTGACCGAGGCGCAGGAGGCGGGCAGGCAACGTGAGCACGGCATGAATGGTCTGGAAGACCGAATCGACGGCTATACCCAGCAGCCGGAACGGCAGGAGTAGCAGCCACACCAGCGGATAGAGCACCAGTGCCAGCAGGGCGATGGGCAGCGAGATCAGGGCAAGGATGAGCCAGAGGATGAAGAGCACGCGTCAAGCATACGGCCTGATAATCCGGGCAGTGTTGCGGCCGGCACTGGAGGGTCGGCCGTCACTCCCCGCGGAAGAACGCGTTGAGTTCGGGGCTGCGAGCGTTTTCTGCGAACGGCGCAAATGAGCCATCGTCGATCAGGGACTTCGCAGCACGCTGGAATCCGCCCCAGGCGGCCAGTGCCAGGCCGCCTCCGGTGCTGATTCGCCGCACGCCCATCGCGGCGAGATCGCCGACGCTGTACTCCGATGGCCAGCCAACCAGGAGGTTCACGGGCTTTGGCGCAACCGCTGCGACGACGGCCTCGATCTGCTCCCGCGTGCGGATGCCGGGGGCGTAGAGGCAGTCGGCCCCCGCCTCGGAATACGCCCTGAGTCGAGTCGTCGCCTCCTCGAGGTCAGGGACGCCAACGAAAAAGCACTCGGCCCTGGCTGTCAGGATCACCCTTCCATCAGCCGCGTCTACAGCTTTCCGGGCGGCCTTCACCCGCTCCACTGCGAGATCCAGGGGATAGAGCCTGTCCGTCCCGCCCTGCCTCGAATCCTCAATCGAGAGCCCCGCGACACCGGTCTCGATGCAGGCTTTCACGCTCTCCGCCACCCCGGCCGGATCGTCGGCAAAGCCGTTCTCAAAGTCGGCGTTCACCGGCAGGTCCGTCGCATCGACGATCTCGGCGATGTGCCGGAGGATCGCCTCGAGCGTCACACCGTTGTCCGGCCGGGCCTGCGAAAAAGCGAACCCGGCACTCGTGGTTGCCTGTGCTCTGAACCCGAGACTCTCGAGGTAGCGGGCAGTCCCCCGGTCCCAGGGATTTGGCAGCACGAAGCATCCATCTTCGTGGAGGGCGCGAAAGGTCGCTCGTTTTTCAGCAGTCGTAGGCATAGCGCGCATGGTAGCAATCGCATGCCCGGATTGCGGGCTGCCGGGACGCCCGTTCTATCTGACGCGTGTCCCTCGGCCCAGTAGAATCACGCTCCACCCGGAGGTTGCCCCTTGTCTCAACCTGCTCCGCCGCTACTCGCCGGACTGCTCGTCGTCGACCTTACCGATTCCTGGGCCGAGCTGGCTGGCCGAAACCTCGCCGATCTTGGCGCGACGGTGATCAAGGTCGAGCCCCCGGGCGGTGTCGATAGCCGCCGCAAGGGCCCATTCGATGAGCGCCCCGGCCACGAAGGGGAGTCCCTCTACTGGGCGGCTGTCGGCCGCGGCAAGCGTAGCGTCATCGTCGACCTCGACGACCCGGCAGGGCTGGCGGGCCTCAAGGCACTCTGTCGTGAGGCAGACGTGTTCGTGGAGTCGTTCGCGCCCAACCACCTCGTGCCGTACGGACTCCACGAGGCATCGCTTCGGGCGGCCAATCCCTCGCTCATCTACGCTTCCGTAACCCCGTGGGGACAGGATGGTCCTTCGGTCGGTGCACCGGCAACGGAACTCATCGTCGAGGCGGCAAGCGGCCTGCTCAGTCTCACCGGCGATGGCGACCGGCCCAACGTGCCCGTCGGCTATCCCCAGTCTGCCTTCCATGCCGGCGCCCAGGCTGCCGCCGACATCTGCATCGCTTTGCACGAGCGCTTGCGTTCCGGACGCGGCCAATACCTCGACGTTGCCGCCCATCCCGCCATGGTCTGGACGCTGATGAGCGGCACCGGCTGGCCCCCAAACGAACACAAGAACCCGCCGAACCAGTGCGAAGAGCGAGCCAACCCTCCGCGAGACCTCGTTCCCGGGGTGACCATCCCGCGACTGTGGAAGTGCGCGGATGGCTGGGTCTCGTTCACGATCACCCTTGCCCGCATCGGCGCCCGTTCCATGGAGGCGGTGATGCGCTGGATCGAGCGCGAAGAGTTGCTCGACCAGTCACTGAGGGGGATCGACTGGACGAATTGGGGTGCAGATGTCGCCGAGGGCAGGCTGCTCCCCGCGACCGTGGCGAAAGCCGTCGACACGGTGATGCACTTCTTCGAGGGGAAGACGAAACTCCAGCTCCAGACCTTCGGCATGGAGAACGAGATCCTCCTGGCGGCAATCTACGACGCGCAGGACGTGGTCAACGACCCCCATCACGCCGCTCGCGAGTACTTCGAGATCGTCGGCGACCGCAAGCACCCGGGCCCCTGGATCCGGATGTCGGAAACACCGCTCCGGCCAACTCCGCCGGCCGAGGCCCTGGGTGCCAGCCAGGCGCTCCTGGAGACGAAGCGCAGCGCCCCCGCCCCGGCGACCTCCTCTGAGCCGCACTCCCAGCCGTTCGCCGGGCTGCGCGTTGCGGACTTCGCCTGGGTAGGTGTTGGCCCGCTCATCAGCAAGTTCCTCGCCGACCACGGTGCCACCGTGGTCCATGTCGAATCGAGCACAGCCCCCGATGTTCTGCGCCTCGGACCGCCGTTCAGAGATGGAGTTGCCGGGATCGACAACAGCCAGTTCATGGCGAACTTCAACTCCTCGAAGCTTGGCCTCGCCGCGAACCTCAGCACCGGGGAGGGCCGGGAAATTGCCCGCAAGCTCGTCGCCTGGGCTGATGTTGTGGTCGAGTCCTACACACCGGGGACCATGGCCAAGTGGGGCCTGGACTACGCCAGCATCAGCCAGGGCCGCCCCGACCTTGTGATGCTTAGCACCTGCCTTCGCGGCCAGACCGGTCCCGAGCGCGCTTACACCGGTTTCGGCGGGCAGGGAGCAGCCATGGCCGGCATCCACGCCCTCACCGGCTGGCCCGACCGTGCGCCCGCCGGTCCCTGGGGGGCCTACACCGACTTCATCAATCCGCGGTTCGGCATAGCGGCCCTCAGTTCCGCCCTCATGCACCGGGCCAGGACCGGTCGTGGCCAGTACCTCGACCTATCCCAGGTCGAAGTGGGCGCCCACTTCATAGAGCCGGTCCTCCTCGACTACACGGTCAACGGCCGGGTCTGGCCCGCCATGGGCCACAACTCCATCTACGAATGCCCCCACGGGGTATTCGCCACCGAGGGACATGAGCGCTATATCGCCATCTCGGTTGCGACGGAGACCCAGTGGCAGGCACTCTGCGCCATCGCTCCGCTTGCCGATTTCGCCGGCCTCCAGGCACTGGCGCAACGCCAGGCAAAGAAGCAGCCCATCGAAGACGCTCTGCGCGCCTGGTGTGCACCGCAGGAGGGCTTCGCGCTCGCCGAGCGCCTTCGTGCCGCCGGGGTCCCCACGTCGATGGTGTTGCGCCCAACCGACCTCTATGAGGATGCCCAACTCGCCCATCGGGGGTTCTTCGTGACCCTGGAGCACAGCAACATGGGCCCGACTCCCTACGATGGCCCGGTAACGCACTTCAGCGACACACCCGCCATCCTTCGTAAGGCCGCCCCCTGCCTTGGCGAAGACAGCCACGCCATCCTCACGGGAATACTCGGGTACAGCGAGGACGACGTTGCCCGCTTTGCCGAGGCTGGAGCGCTGACCTAATCAGCCGGGCCCGCGTCCGGCGATTCCTCCAGGCCGTCGCGCAGCAACGCCTCCACGGCGGCCGCCGCGGCCTCGATATCAGCTTCGTTGTTGTACACGTGCAGCGAGAGACGGATGGCGTTCTCTGTGCGTACCGAGCGGCAGACAATCCTGTGGTTCCGCTGCAGCTGGGGTGCCGCCAGCAACGCATCGATTCCGTCGAGCCGGAAGGCAAAGAGGCCGGTCCTCGCCTCCTCCCTTGCCGGGCTCGCGAGCTCGAACCCGGGGATCTTGGCAAAGCGGGTTTCGGCGTGGCGAGTCAGCTCTATCACCCGGTTGAACACGGCCTCCGGACCGCTTTCCAGGTATTGCTCGATGGCGGCGTTCGCACCTGCCACCGAGACGGTGCTCAACGTGCCCGTCTCGAACTTCTTGATGTCGGCATGGGCAGGGACGAAGCCACCTTCGTAGTCCCAGGACTCGGCACCCCGCCCGCTCGTTCGCTGCGGCTGGACCATGGGGATGAGCTCCGGCCGGATGTACAGCGCACCCAGCCCGCTGGGACCGCACATCCACTTGTGCATGGGGATCGCATAGAAGTCCGCGCCCATGGCCTCCATGTCGAGCGGCAGGTGTCCGGCGGTCTGGGCTCCATCGACCAGCACCTGGGCGCCGGCCCGGTGTGCCACCTCGGCAATCTCGCGTAGCGGCAGAAGCTGGCCGGTCGCAAAGGAAATATGGCTGAGCAGGACCAGCCGTGTCCGCCGGTCAATACGTGATGCGAAGCGGTCCACGATGGCAGCGTTGGAGTCTTCGGCCGTCAGCTTCAGCCACTCAACCTCCGTGGCTGCCCGTTCACGTGTCCAGTAAAGCGGCACGGTGCCGGAAGGGTGTTCGATAGTGGTCGAGAGCACACGGTCGCCCTCATTCAACGGCAGCCCGCTCAGGACTACGTTCAGTCCATCGGTCGTGTTCGAGGTGATCGTGACGCCATCAACCGGCGCACCGAGAACCTTGGCAGCATTCTCGCGATATGCCTCTCGCATCGCCACCCGCTTGTCGAAGTGGTCCCGGCGCGTCGGGCCGGCCATCAATTCGGCATCCAGGTAGGCATGCATCGCCCCCGAGACAACGTCCGTCATAGGCCCTGACCAGCCGGCATTCAGGTAGACCGACTCGCGGGCTGCCGGCGTGTGCTCCCGGTACCAATCCCAGCGCTTGCTCGATTCCATCAGACCATCTCCACCAGCCGCGGCAGCAGCGTCCCCAGCCGTTCCCGCAACACTACATGAGCCTCGCCGTCATACGGTGTCGGTTCCGCATTGAGGATCGCGAGCTTCGCACCGGATCGGAGGGCCAGGTCGGGCATCATCGCTACGGGGTACACGCCAAGCGACGTCCCGATAGCGATGAAGACATCCGCTGAGACCGAAGCCATCTCGCTCCGCTCGATATCGTCCCGCTCGAGGTTCTGGCCGAACGAGATCGTCGCGCTCTTCAAGACACCGCCGCAACTCTTGCAGGGCGGATCCTCCTCTCCCGCACGGACACGCTGCAGGACCAGCTCGATGGGGCCCCGGTCGGTGCAATTCATGCACCGGAACTCTCGGACATTGCCGTGTACTTCGATAATCCGGTTGGGGTCGTTGCCTGCCTGGTGATGCAGGCCATCGATATTCTGGGTAATCAGCATCTGCAGCTTGCCTTTACCCTCCAACTCCGCCAGGGCGATGTGGCCGGCATTGGGTGTGGCAGCAGAAAAGGGACTGTTGAGCCGTCCCTTCCACGATTTCGCCCGCGCTTCAGGGCTCGCCAGGTAGTGCTGGAGGGTCGCCCGTTTCTCGGCCTCGGGGTCTTTCGTCCATACGCCTTCGGGCCCCCGGAAGTCGGGAATACCGGACTCTGTGGAGATGCCGGCGCCGGTCATCACGGTGACCCACGAGGCGTCCCGTATCCATTCCGCCAGTTGTCTTAGATCGTTGTCAGGTGTCACAGACCCCAAATTTACGCTTTCGAGGCTTCCGATTCTACGAACGCGACGTAACGCGTCTCACTTCGACGTCCTCAATAGGTCTGAAGAACCTGTCTATCCTTCACTGAGTCTGGTTGCCCTGTCCCCCCGCTGGCTTTCCTGCGTCCGACGTGCGATCCTGCCGCGCACGCTTAGCTCGTTTGTTCGATTTCGAACGCGAGCCGTGAGTGCCCGGTAGTGCTGCCACGCTGCAGGGGCATACGGAGGAACTTCTGAGCAAGTTGCGCAAAGCCGTTGCGACGGGTGCTGTGCGAAGCCGCCGCAGGGTTCGCGTTGTCGCGATACGTCTCGGGATCAGGGTCAGCCTGATCACCGCCGTCCTCGCGACAATGGGGTCATTCGCCGTGGTCGCCGGGGGTATATCCCCCGCTGATGTCTTCGCCCCCAGGGGCCCGGAGTCGCCCAATCTGCTGGCCGCCGCTGCCATACCCCAACCCGAGCCAGTCGACTATTCGACCTCGCCGCTCCAGGTTGAGAGTACCGGTCCCATCCCTTCCGCCGACTTCATCCGCTCCGAGATTGCAGCCTTGCCCACTGTTGTCCCGGGCACCCGCCTGTCCGAAACCGAGGTGAAGGTCTACGCCTCCCTTGCCGGCTGGCCTTCTGAACTCCACTCCGAACTTCTCGTGGTGGCGCATTGCGAGAGCAAGAACCGGCCGTACGCGACCAACGGCGTCATGCGCGGTCTCATGCAACTCCATCCGATCTGGTTCGGCTATTCGGCCAATCCTCTCGACGATTGGGCCAACCCCATCACCAATCTGCGGGTGGCCTACAGCGCCTACCTCTACGACCTCGGCCGCGGCAATGCCCCCTGGACCCAGTGGCAGTGCAAACCGGACGGGTCGGTGGCCTCGGCACCCGCCCCGGCGCCAGAGTTGGTCCTCGATGACAGCGGACCGGCGACCGCCGCCTCCAACGGGGAACCCGCGGCCGAGACGGTCGATGAGCCGAAACCGACCCCCACCGCTGCCCCGTGGGACACCAAACCAGTCTGGCCACCGAAGCCAACGAGCAGTGGGACTGCTCCCGCTCCCTGAACTCACTTCCCCGCCAGGAACTCCTGCGGCACCGTCTTCGTCATCAGTTCGATATCGGCGGCGCTGACCCCCGCCTGGCGGAGGGCCGGAATAGCGACACGGTTCACGAAGGTATAACGCGTGGGCTCGCCGGCTCCCTCCGGCGTAGTCCCCGCAAGTACCGGAGCG
>JAGQGZ010000117.1 GCA_020432105.1 Dehalococcoidia bacterium
TGACGGCACCGGTCCGCAGATCTTTCACTGGATGATTGCCACCCCGATGGCCAAAGGGAAGCTTGAACGTGCCTGCGCCGAGTGCCCGGGCGACCATCTGGTGGCCCAGGCAAATCCCGAGAATGGGAACCCTGCCGATCAATGCGCCGGTTTCGCGGACCATGGCGTCAAGGAGCCGTGGATCACCCGGCCCCGGAGAGAGGACGACTCCATCCGGTTTGCCCTCCAGGAGTGTCTGTGCGGGCGTGTCGGCCGGGTAGACGGTGATCTCAGCTCCGCGCGTTTCGAGGGAGCGCATGATATTGCGCTTCACCCCTCCATCAAGGAGGGCAACGCGGAATCGGGAGGGTGTTCCGGTGCCCTGCCAGGCGTAGGAAGTGGGCGTCGTCACCGTGGCGACCCAATTGGTGTCGTCGTACGGCGGCATGGCGCGGATGCGAACAAGCGCCGCCTCGGCAGTCTCCTCGGTGGTAATAGTCCCGGCCATGACGCCTTCCTTGCGAATGCGCCTGGTCACTGCCCGTGTGTCGATTCCTTCGATGCCGACCACACCGCGCGCTTCGAGAAGGTCGGAGATTGTGCCCGTCGAACGGATATGGCTTGGGGTCGTCGACGCCTCACGGACGATAAAGCCCTGCGGCTGGATGACTGCGGATTCCTCGACGGCTGCATCGATGCCGTAGTTCCCGATCATGGGGTAGGTAAGCACGAGGAGTTGCCCTGCATACGATGGGTCGGTGAGCATCTCCTGGTAGCCGGTCATCGACGTATTGAAGACGACTTCGCCAGAGGCACGCCCGGGCTTTCCGATCGACCGGCCCCGAAACACGGCGCCGTCTGCCAGTACCAGCAGTGCCTCAGTCATCGTTGGCCCCCATCTCCCAGAGCTTTCCGGAAGCCATGACCGCACGAACGTGGCCGGTGAGTGTTATGCCGCCCAAGGGTGTGTTACGTCCCCTGGAGACAAATCTCGCCGGGTCGACGGTCCACGCTTCGGAGGAGGCTAGGAGGACGAGATCTGCGGGTGCCCCGACCGACAGTGTCCCGAGGCCGGGTACACGATGTTGAAGGCCGAACGCGCGTACGGGGTTGATGGTGAGAGCCGCCCAGGCCGCAGCGGGATCGAGTTCCCCGCGATCGATGAGGGTGAGGATCGTTGCTGCGGCAGTCTCGAAACAGCTGATGCCCGGGGCGGCATGATCGAATTCGCAAAGCTTGTCCTCGGTTGCATGGGGAGCATGATCCGTGGCGATGGCGTCGATGGTGCCATCGTTGATCCCGGCCAGGAGTGCCTTGCGATCCTCCTCGGTGCGCAAAGGCGGGTTGATACGGGCGTTCGTGTCATAGGCCGGTTCCCGCCCGGGACCGGCAATGGCGTCTTCGGTGAGGAAGAGGTGGCTGGGAGTGACTTCGGAGGTGATGTTTAGGCCCCGTGCCCTGGCATCGGCGACTAGTGCCACGCTCCTGGCGCAACTCAGGTGGGCCAGGTGCAGCCGGGCTCCAGTTGCCTCTGCCAGCTCGATGTTGCGAGCGACGGCATTGATTTCGGCCGCGGCCGGGTAGCCACGCAGACCCAGTCGCTCACTCACGCGGCCCTCGTGGGCGACTCCCCCGGCGCTCAGGGCAGGGTCATCGCTGTGTTCACTGATGGGAATACCCAGACTCCTCGAGATGGCGAGGGCGTTGCGGAAGAGTCGCGGGCTCGTCACGGGATGGCCATCATCGCTGAACGCGACGCACCCGGCGTCAGCGAGCTCCGACAGTTCGGCAAGGGATAAGCCGGCTCGTTCGCGGGTGATACATCCGATGGGGAAGACGCGAACATGGGCATCGCGGCCGATCCGGCCCTTCAGCGCTTCAACTGTCGAAGCGTCATCAGGGGCGGGGTCGGTGTTTGGCATGGCGCAGATAGTGGTGAACCCACCGCGAAGCGCAGCTGCCGTTTCGGTCTCAATCGTGCCTTTCTGTTCGAAGCCCGGTTCGCGCAGGTGAGCGTGCAGGTCCACGAACCCGGGCAGGAGGAGCAAGCCCGTGGCGTCGACGACCCTTGCATCGTCCGCTGCGATGCCGGCCGCCACATTGGCGATTACCGGTCCATCGACGAGGACATCGAGCTTCGCGTCGATGCCGTTTGCCGGGTCGATGACGTGGGCGCCGGAGAAGAGGGTAAGTCCGGTCACCGGCGCTGCCTCGCCAGGGCCATGTGGTAGAGGATTGCCATTCGCACGGCGACGCCATTGGCCACCTGCTCCTCGATGGTGGAGGTGATGCCGTGGGCGACATCCTGTGCGATCTCAATGCCTTCGTTCATTGGGCCGGGATGCATCACGATAGCGCCCGGTCTGGCCAGAGCAAGGCGGGCGCTATTGACCTGGTAGTCGCGGACGTAGGCGCGGAGCGAGGGTATCAGCCCGCTCTCCTGGCGTTCACGTTGCATGCGCAGGGCCATGACTGCATCGGCGCCGTCGAGGGCCTCTTCGATGGAGTCGGTAACCATGTACCTGCCCTCCTCAGTCCCGTCCTCCAGCGTCCGAGGAATGAGTGTTGCCGGTCCGCAGAGGATGACACTGCAGCCCAGGGCGGTGAGCGCCCAGATGTTCGACCTCGCAACCCGGCTATGCAGCACGTCACCGACGATGGCGACCCTGCGGCCTTTGAGGTCGCCAAGGTTTTCGCGGAGCGTGAAAGCATCGAGGAGTGCCTGCGTCGGGTGTGCGTGGGCACCGTCGCCGGCATTGATCACCCCGGCCGACGTGTTCCGTGCGGCGAGGTAGGGTGCTCCGGAGCTTCCGTGACGGATGACGAGCAGGTCTGCCCCGATTGCCTCCAGTGTGCGCACCGTATCGATGAGCGTCTCGCCTTTTTCGACGCTGCTTCCGGAGGCGGTGAGATTGACGACGTCGGCGCCAAGCAGCTTTGCCGCCATCTCGAAGCTGGCCCGGGTCCGCGTACTCTGTTCGTAGAACAGCGTAACCACGGCCACGCCACGCAGCGTGGCGAGCTTGCCCTGGCGCTGCCGGACATCCTTCATCGCCCCGGCCTGGTCGAGGATGAGATTGATCTCGGCCAGCGAAAGTGTGTCGGTATCGAGGAGGTCCTTGGCGGTCCAGCTCGTTTCGACGATGGGCGCCGGCCCGGGTTGTGGAAAACGAGTCGCGGCACTAGCCAACTGCCACCCCGCGTTCTTCCAGGTAGACGCCGTCTTCGCCGTCCTGTTCCTTCAGGCGCACCGAGACCTCCTGGCCGAGTGATGTGGGGATGTTGCGCCCGACGAAATCGGGGCGAATAGGAAGCTCACGGTGGCCGCGGTCGACCATCACTGCCAGCCGGATACGGGCCGGCCGGCCGAATTCGAAGATTGCGTCGAGGGCGGCACGGATGGTCCGGCCCGTGTAGAGCACGTCATCAACGAGGACGACGGTGCATCCCTCGATATCCTGCGGAAGTTCGCTGGGGCGGACGTGGGGGAGCGTATCGCGACTACGCAGGTCGTCTCGAAAGAGGGCGACGTCGAGGCTGCCAACGGGGACAGGGGTACCTTCGAAGGCTTCAATCTCCGCGGCCAATCGCTGTGCCAGGGGCACCCCGCGCGTGAGCAGGCCGGCAAGCACAAGATCCTGGGTGCCGCGGTTGTTCTCGACGATTTCGTGGGCCAGCCGCCTGATCGTGCGGCTGAGCTGTTCCGCATTCATCACCTGATCGCTCACGGGCGGTCGCTCCGGGACCGGAGCGCAGGTGCGTGCAGAGAGAACCATTTGCCGGACATCCCGGCCTCCTGCCTTTCCAGTCTCACGGGACTGATTTAAAGGCTGAATAGAACATACCTTCGCATTGTGCCGGGCGCAACGGGTGGCGGCCGGTATAGTCGGAGTTCCAGTGACTACAACGCAGACCACCCAGGTATTCGATTCGCAGCCAGCCCGGGACGATGACGTTCGGGCCAGGATATTTGCAGGCGCTCTTCGCCTCTTTTCGCAGCGTGGCTTTGCAGCCACATCGCTCCGTGAGGTCGCCGAAGAGGCCGGCGCCTCGAAGCCGATGATCTACTACTACTTCGGGTCGAAGGAAGATCTCTACGGCTCGATCGTGCAGGAGATCCTTGAAGAGATGGCCACAGCGATTCGGCAGCGATTGGCCCCCGGTGCACCCCCGCATGAACGCCTCCTGGAGTTCTGCCGGGCCTACCTCGACTACTTCATGTCCAATGAAGACGTGATCGCACTCGTGTTGCGCGAGGTCTTTGGTCTCGGAGACGCAATGCGCCGCTTCTCGGAGACGCTGGGAGAGCAGGTTCGAAGGCCCCTCGACGAGATCCTTGAGGCAGGGATGGAGAGTGGCGTGTTCCACGCCGATCATGTGGGGCGCTGTGCCACGGCGATCACGGGCGTGCTCAACATGTTCATCCTTGCTCACGTGTTCGGTGGGACTCGCCTCGATGCTGATGACATCGTTCACCAGGTTGAGTACTACGCTGCCGGCCTTCGCGGAAACTGAGAATTTACAGAGAATCCCTGTTCGCAACGAACTAACCTGCCGTTCTTGTTAGGTAGAGGACTGTTGTTGCAGTGGCCAACCCACGGATAGTCGACTATTACGCCGTCCTGGCGATCCCGCCGAGTGCCGACCTCATGGGCATCGAGGCCGCATACACGCGCCTGTCCGACGAGCTCGTCCGGCGCAGCAACGTAGACGACACGGCGAACTCGGCGTTGGACCGGCTGAATGAAGCCTACGACGTGCTGGCCAATCCTGAGAGCCGCCGGCAGTACGACGAAGTCCTGTTCCAAACCGAAATCGAGATCCTCAAGCGACAGCAAGAACGCGAAGATCGCCGCCGCTGGATCGTGAGAGCTTCCATCTTTTCTGCTCTCAGCGGCATCGTCCTGCTGCAGTCTGCGGTCCTGCTCTGGATCGGCTGGGACTACATCGACGGTGGCGTGGCAAGCATTCTCGGTCCGCTCTGGCCGGGACGCGTGCTCTAGACCGCTGCTTCGCTGCCGTCGTTCGCCTGCGCGTTGGCGTAGGGAAGGATGGTGTCCACCATGTTCACACGACTATCGAGCCGCTTCTGAAGCCCGCTCATGAGGCCGAGCACTCGGAAGATGAGGAGGATGTCGGCCGGGATCTGGGTCACCGGGTTCTGCTTGAGGATGACGGCCATGCGTTCATTCACTTCCGGCATCACGTCGCGATCGACATAAGGTCGCTCTTCCGGTCCGCCCGCTTCGAAGAACGACCGCCCCAGTGCAACGAGGGACTCGGAACTCTCTGACTTCGTTCGGAAGCCGAGTGCGCGGAAGGCGTCGATCATCTTCTCTTCGTCGGCAGTCATGATCGCGCGGGTGAGCCTGGCGTAGTTCAGGCGAAATTCGTCCGGCAGCTCTTTCGAAAGGCCGAAGTCGAGAAAGACAACGACTGGCCCCGGCAGCACCAGCAGATTCCCCGGGTGCGGGTCGGCGTGGAAGAACCCATGCACGAGGATCTGCTCGCAATAGGCCTCCATCATGATCAATGCCACCTGGTTCGGATCGATTCCGGTCTCCAGCATCCGGTCGATGTCGGAGATCTTCGGCGCCTCGATGTACTCCATGGTGAGGACCCGCCGGGCGGTCAGATCCCAATAGATGCCCGGGACGCGAACATCCCGCCGATGGGCGAGGGAAGCGGCAACGCGCTCGGCGCTGTGACCCTCACGGACGAAATCGAGCTCCTGGGGGGCATAGCGCCGGATCTCGTCCATGAGAATGCGGAAGTCGAAGTTCGGTTCGATCCGGGCGAGCAGACGGACGAGGATGGAGAGGTTTCGAAGGTCGGTAGCAACGACGCGTTCGATGCCCTGGTACTGGACCTTAACGGCCACCACGTCGCCGTCGTGGGTGACTGCCCGGTGAACCTGGGCAAGCGAAGCCGCAGCCACGGGCTTGCGGTCGAATTCGGCAAAGAGAACTTCGGGCCGGGCGCCGAGTTCACGTTCGATTTGCGCGGCAACCTCGCGATAGGGCCGGCTGGGGACGCGATCCTGGAGGCGGCCCAGGACATGGACGTACTCCGGAGGTGCGACGTCGGCGCGACTGCTGATGAACTGACAGGTCTTGATAAGCAGACCTTCCATTCGCACAGCAAGACTGTAGATACGCTCAGCGTTGAGCCGGTGGGCTTCGGCGTAGCGGCGATCCCGCTGGGGTTGGGGCAGGTGCTTACGCTGGATGCGTTTGTAGGTCACGTAGATGCGAAGGAACGTCCATGCGACCAGCAGAAGTCTGCGAATACGCCGGTGGAGCGGAAGGAGTGGGGCGGAGGCGGTTTCCATTCGTTTCAATGGTAGCGGAGTGGACGGAAGCGACAGTAAGCGGGCCCGGTAAATTTGCCGGGCCCGTCTTCGTTTTCTCGTACCGGTGGAGTTCGGTTAACGCGTACCGCGCATCCGCGGGTCGAGGACGTCGCGCAGGGCATCGCCGAACATGTTGAACGAGTAGACGACCACGAAGATCGCAAGACCGGGGAAGATCGCCATATGTGGCGCCCTGGCGAGGAACTCGCGGGCCTCGTTGACCATCCAGCCCCAGGAGGGGGTGGGTGGCGGTACACCGTAGCCAAGGAACGAGAGCGAGGCTTCGATGAGAATCGCGCGGCCCACCTGGATGGATGCAGAGACGATGACCACAGCCATGAGGTTGGGAAGAACATGACGAGCCATGATCCGGACGTCGTTGGCGCCCAACACCCGGGCTGCTTCCACATAGACGTTCTGTTTGGCCGCGATGGCCGAACCTCTGATGACACGCGAACTCGATAACGCGATCAGGGCACCCAGACTCAGAATAATCCGTGGCGTAACCGGTATCTGTTGCAACGAAACAACGACGAGGATGATAAAGATGAGTCCCGGGAGCGCGATTCCGACGTCGATAATTCGCTGGAAGATCGTGTCGAACCAGCCGCCGACGTAGCCGGAGAGCAGGCCGATGAGGAGCGCCACGCCCTGCGAAAGGACAACGATGCCGAAACCGATGACGATAGAAGTGCGAGCACCGTAGACGATGCGCGAGTAGAGGTCACGGCCAAGGTTGTCGGTGCCAAACCAGTGCTCACCCGAGGGAGATTGGAGCCGGAATTCGTTCGTGATACCGGCCCGGTCCTGGGGTGAGTGGGTAGCGAAGAGGCCGGGGAATATCGCCATCACGACCAGGATGATGACGATCGCTCCGCAGATCGCGCCCATGGGCTTGTAGCGCACGAAGCCTGCGAGTGCCCGCCAGTAGCGTTGACCGCGGGTGACCTCGGGTCGAACGGAATAGTCTTCAAGAATTGCGCCAGCTTGAGTTGCCATGGTTTATCCGTACCTGATGCGAGGGTCGAGGACTGAGTAGAGAAGGTCGA
The DNA here is from genome assembly GCA_020432105.1 of Dehalococcoidia bacterium. Lineage (GTDB taxonomy): Bacteria > Chloroflexota > Dehalococcoidia > Tepidiformales > Tepidiformaceae > JAGQGZ01. The sequence continues at coordinate 7,381 of JAGQGZ010000117.1, forward strand.
CGAGGATGTTTGCGAAGACCACAACGAATGCGGCAAAGACGACAATGGCCTGGATGACCGGGTAGTCGAGCGAGTTGATCCCGAGGATGTAGTAGCGACCGACGCCCGGGATCGAGTAGACCGTCTCGATAATCACCGAGCCGCCGACGAGCACCGGGAGCTGGAGGCCAACGACGGTCACCACCGGGATGAGCGAGTTCTTGAGTGCGTGCTGGGTGATGATGACGCGTTCGCGCAGCCCCTTCGACCAGGCGGTGCGGATGTAGTCCTGGCGGAGCACTTCGAGCATTGAGGAACGAGTGAACCGCATGACACTGCCCGCAAGGGCGGCGCCGAGGAGGAGGGAGGGCATGAAGATAAACTTCAGGTTCGCAATTGGATCTGCGGTAAAGCGTGTGTAGTCGCCCGGTACGGCCCACTTCAAGTCGAACCCAAACGGGTCCCATTGTGATGCCACCGTGATTATCACGATCGCGATCCAGAAGTTGGGGATTGCCAGTGCGCCCACGGCGACGGACCGGCCGAGGTAGTCGGCGGCTGTGTCCTGGCGAATGGCGGAAAGGATGCCGATAGGGAGAGCGATAATGAGTGAGATAATGATCGCGGCGACGCCGAGTTCCAGCGTCACGGGGAGCCGCGTAGCCAGTTCGTCCCAGACACCGCGGCCGCTGATGATGGACGTACCCAGGTCAAAGCGGGCTAACTCGCCCAGCCATGTGATGTACTGCTTGGCGATGTTGTCGTTCAGCGAGAACTTCTCGAGGATCGCGGCCTTTGCCTCGGGGTTCGCCGCGCCGTACTCGCCGAGCAGCTGGTCGGCCACATCGCCGGGTACTGCCCGGACCATGACGAAGACGACAATGGTTACCCCAATGAAGGTCGGGATGCTGAGAAGTAGCCGCTGGATGAGATAGCGTTGCACTGCTGAACCCCCCGGAGCTGTGCTGCTCTCCGTTGCTTAATGAGCGCTGGCCGGACCTGAGGGCCCGGCCAGCGCATTATTACAGATCGCGACCCGGTTTAGGCACGGGTATCGATCCACCAGTAAGGAATGGACTCGGTGCCGCCACCGTAGAACAGCGTGCGGCGGTCGTTGTAGTTGACGTTCTTGGGGAACGCTACAAAGCCGGTGCCAGCGCCGGATTGCTGGGGAAAGTAGAAACCCTTCTCGGCGTTCTTGCGCTGGATCTCATGGAAGAGGTCGCGGCGAGCTTCCTCATCCAGTTCCTGCTGCTGGCGGGCGGTGAGGTCCGCCAGTTCGGTGTCGTTGACGCGGCTGTGGTTGAGGTTGTTGTCGGTGAAATAGCGCTGCGGGTAGGCACCGCCGTTGGGGAACGGTGTCTCGTAGCCATAGGCCAGACCGGTGAAGTTGCCGGTGAAGGTCTGGGTAAAGTACACCGAGTTGTAGTCCTGTATCTCGATCTCAGGGCTGATTCCGATGTCGTTGAGGAACAGGGCATTGGCTTCGGCGACGGAGTTGAAGGCAGCACCGTAGCGGTTGGCCGTGTACTGGTACTTGAACTTCAGGCTCGAGGGGTCGTCGTAACCGGCGGCGGCGAGCAGTGCTTTCGCTTCGGTGGGGTCGTAATTGAAGTACTTGCCCGAGTCGCCGTGTTCGGGGCTCTGGGGGTCGAGCCACCAGCGCTTCATGCCGGCCGGGATGATGTTGTTCCAGTCGCGTGGCATGTCGATGCCGGCGTCGGCCAGCTCGTTGGCATTGTAGTGAAGGTCGAAGGAGCTGTCGCGGTCCATCGCCATCGAGACAGCCTGGCGGACCATGGGGTTCGACCAGGGAGTGGACGTGTCCTGCAGGTTGCTCCAGTAGAAGAAGCTGAGGAGCTGTGACTGCTGCCCGCTGAGCTGGACATCCGGCATCTGTTGGACGATCTGGGGCAGGTCGTTGTTGCTTGGGGCAAAGATGTTGATGTTGCCTGCGAGGAACTGGGCGAGCCGGGTCGCTGCTTCCGGGATGATCTTGTAGGTGTGGCGGTCGGCATAGGGGATCATTCCGCCTTCGCCGGCGAACCAGTTGGGG
>JAGQGZ010000118.1 GCA_020432105.1 Dehalococcoidia bacterium
ACCAGGACCCTAACACCAGGGCCTTCTGCAACCGCGACGCCAACACCCACCAAAACTCCGACCCCAACGGCAACGGCCCAGGCAACTGCGACGCCGACGCCAACACCATCGCCAACACCGGTTCCACCCCCGCCGGCATCAGGAGCGAAGGGACAGCTAACGACGGCCTGGCAGAGCGCAGCAGCACTGCTTGGCACCAGCGGCGGCGTCTACGATACGTCGATCAATGCTGCGCTGACCTCGCTCAATGCGGCCCTCGCAGGTTCGTACTGGACGGACGACGACCACGTCACATCGTCGAACGTGTTTCAGTCGGTGCAAACGGCCGCAACGCAGCTGAGTGGCATCCCCGGTTCAGCGGCGGCAAGCGACGAGATGGCAGGTGCTGCCCACTCGCTGGCAACAACCCTCCTGGCGGAGGCTATCGCCGCCGGGGGCAACCCGGCTCAGATAGCCCAGGCACTGAGCAAGCTCTCCGCCGGGGATACCGCCAGACTCGCTGGCGACTACGCCGGCGCCATCCACCAGTATCGGCTCGCCTGGAATCACGCCGGGAACGCCTAGCGCTGGGGTCCGGTGCGCCCATCACTACCCTGGTCACGCATGATGATGGTGTGGTTCGCTGAGCGAGCCGAACGCCCGCTGGACTATCTCGGGCATCGCCGGGTGGATATAGATCGAGCCGGTGATCCCCGCTACCCCTGACCGCGCATGCATTGCATTTATTGCCTCCTGGATCAGGATCGAAGCGTGGGTGCCGAGAACATGGCAACCAAGGATCTCTCTCGTTTCCGGATCCGCGAGCACTTTGAAGAAGCCGTCGTGGTCTTCAATATTGGCCCCGAAAGCCGCCTGATCGTACGGATACGTGCTCACCAGGTACGGACGGTTTTGCTCTCGCAGTTCCCGTTCTGTTTCACCTACCGACGCTACCTGTGGTGACGAGAATATCGCATGCGGCATGGCACTATAATCGACGGGCAGGCGGTCTTCCGGATTGAGGAGATTGTGCGCGACGTACGATGCCTCAAGATTCGCACTGTGCTTCAGTTCATATCGTCCGACAATGTCGCCGAGAGCCCATGTGCCCGGGACATTGGTCTGCAGGTACTCGTCTGTCTTGACATATCCGCGATCATCGAGCTCCACTCCCGCATTCGCAACTTCGAGAAGATCTGTGTTGGGAACGCGGCTGGTTGCAAACAAGAGCGAGTCCGTCAACACGTCCGTTATCTCTTCGCCAGTGCGCACGCGGGCCCGGATCTGGTCACCTTCCGGCCCGAGTTCGATGACATTGCTATCGAGCAGCACGCGAAACCGCCTGGAGAAGATGCTCGTAAACCTTTCCGAGACTTCGTCGTCCTCGTGCCGTAGGAGTCGGGCAGCGCGCACAACAAGTGTCACGTCCGTGCCGAGGGCGCCGAAGAAATGCGCCAGTTCAGCGGCGATGAACCCTCCGCCGACAATCAGCAACGACTTCGGCTGGGCGGGCAATCTGAGGGCCTGATCGGACGTCATGTACGGAACCGAGTCCAATCCACGAATCTCAGGGACGTGTGGTCGGCCCCCAGCGGCAATAACGAACTGTCCCGCGTGGATAACGTCATCGCCTACCTGCAGCTCTCCTGGTGCGCGGAACCGGCCCGAGCCAGGGAAGACGGTAACGTTGGGCGCGCGCTCCAGCGCCTCCTCGATATTGCGCGCGTCCTGGTCGATGCCCACCGACGCTCGCTCGATGATCTTGTTCCAGTCGACTCCCTCGATCCGTGCGTTAATCCCGAACTGCGACGCACCGGCAATCGTAAGAGCGACATCGGCGCTGTGGATAAGCATTTTGGAGGGGATGCAGCCCCGGTTCAGGCACGTGCCTCCGAATGGGCCCTCTTCGATCACGGCGACACTCAAGCCGTGGCTGACGGCCTGGGAAACAATCTCAAGGCCCGAGCCAGCTCCGATAAAGGCAACATCGCAGTGAAGCGCAGTCATACCGTCTCCTCGCGATCCGGCCGGCGCCCGTTCCAGAATCCGTCGTTGAAGATCCCCACGACAACCGCGGCCAATCCGTCTGTGTGTGAGCTTCCGAGTGGACCTCTGGCCACGCCTGGGGCGAGATGCGGCCCGGACGAGAATGTTGTCCTTTGCCGTAGTACAACCCTGTTCATTTGGTTCCCTTCCTGCCGGGCCAGCCCCGCCGTTCTGTTTCAATGTTGCGCTTACGGTGCCTGTTCGCTTCTCAGGCTGGGTCCGGCCCTCGCATCACCGAGACGTACGCCGGGATGGGCCGGCTACCCGCCTTCGCCACCCTCTACGCGGAAGTACGCTTCGTAGGCCAACGAGTTCGCCCGCCAGAGGTGAGCCCGTACCAGGTCCCGCAGGACGAGTGCCTCAAGGTAAATCAACTCGGCATCGAACTCCTCGAAGGCGAGCTGGAGTTCCACTTCGCGATCAAGCTCATCAGCCCGCCGCAGCATATCGGCATGTTGTGCCACGAGCCTTTCGCTCTCTGGAATCAGGGCTGGCTTGTGGCTGGTGGCTTCCGGGATCTTGCCGCCCTCTTCCTCTGTGAGTGCCTGGTGGTGCATCAGCACCTCTCGCATGGTTCGGACGGCGGCTTGAACATTTCGGATACGAGTCGATGGATCGTCGGAGGCTCCGGGCCCAAGCGACTGCCCCAACTGCTTCAGCGCGTGCGCCATCGCCTGGTAGTGGGTCTCTGCGTCTTTTGATGCCACGTCAGTCTCCTGCTTCGCTGGTTCCAGTGTCGTTGCAGTCAATGGAAATGTCATTACGAATCCTCAGGGGCCCCGCGCTCTCCCGATTCGCCTACCACACATTCGTCCGGTTCGGCCCGATCACGGCGAATTCGCCTCCGTGCTGCGCGGGGTGGTCGAGGACCGCAACCTAACGCGCGGTTGTCATCCGGAGTGATCTCGAGCGGCGTCTCGGGGGCGGGTCGTGGGTGCAAACGGCCGGATCGCAGCTGAGCGGCATCCCCGGTTCCGCGGCGGCCAGCGACGAGATGGCAGACTCGCTGGAGGCTATGCCGGCGCCATCCACCAGTATCGGCTCGCCTGGAATCACTCGGGAACGCCTGGCCGGGGCGACCGCCCGCGCATGCCACGGAGTCCATTGATCACGGTGGCTGCCTGCGTGTCGCCGGGCACGGTCCGAACCTGGCACGGAGTTACGCCTGCACGCGTACCTCCCGGTTGCGCATCGAAACCCGAGGCTTAGCGCCTGGAGATCAGTGATGCGACCTGCCAGCGGTCATCGCTACGAGCCATGATGTAGCAGGCGTCGAAGGCGGCAATGACACTGCCGTCGCTGCGTTCACGGACGGCCCGGCACTCGACCAGGGCCGTTGTCGGGTTCATCAACCGAATGCTGAAGTCACTGAGAATCGAGCGTGCGTAGCCGGTGCCCTTGAGTCCTTCGACACCGCGGGCGTACTGGGCGTCGACATCCTCGGGCGTCTCCAGCATGGCCACCGAGCCATTGCCGAAGATGGAGACCGGCAGCCGCATCCAGGGGCGCATCAGGGAAGGGTTGGCCTCGAGGTTTGCCCGGATGAAGGCTGAATTGTAGCCCTGGATGTCTCGTTCCACATCGGCCGCAAGGGACTGAAGATCGGTATCGGTCATAGGTGTGCCTCCCGCATGGCTAGCATATACGTGTGTGGCCTCGTGGCGGCAGCCCGCCGGATAGGTCACACCGTCGTGATGCCAGGGCGAAGCGAAAGCCAGGCGCCTGAACCGCTCCTGCATGTCCGCGGGACACCTGGGGCAGTCCAAGTGCTCAGCGCTGGGCCCAGGCGGGCCGGTGGATGAAGCGCGGGATTCTGCGTGACCATGGCGATCGGCGCGCGACAGTGTCTTCACGCTTGCGCTGGTCCCGTTCGACGGCGGTCGCGCGGCGGATCTCGCGGGCCACATCCATTCGATAGGCGACGTGGGCTTGGATTTCGTAGTCGGAGTGCATTTGTTCGTCCTCCCGTCGCAAGAGAGGCTAGAGTACGTTGTGTGAAGTATCGATACATTAGTTCACACAGGAGGAACCCTGGCTCCTTGAACGCATTCGTTCAGCCGAGACGTTCACTGCCAGCGAGGCATTGCTCCAGCCTGGCCGGGTTAGGGGTCAGGACTCCTCGTGATCTCGGGCCCAGTTGGCCGCCTCCACGCGATTCCGGACGTTGAGCTTGGCGAACACGTTGGCAAGGTGACGGGCCACGGTCGCCCTGCTTAGCCAGAGTGCAGTAGCTATCTCGTCATTCGTGGCGCCGGCCGCGACATGGGCGAGAATCTCGGCCTCGCGCGGTGTGAGCGTGTCCCAGCTGCCGGCGCCGGTTGCTCTTTCCACACCTTCTCGAGGTGCCGCGCTCCCGGTCGCACCCCACTCGCCGGCGAGGAAGCTCTCTATCTCTCGCTGTGTGGCTTCGTCGCGGGACCAGCGCTCGCCAGACGTAATCAGCAGGCGCTGCCGGGGCAGTAGTCGAGCCAGTGCGGCCGCAGATGCGGGCGGCATGAGGGAGTCGTCAGCATTGTGGATAAGCAGGCAGTCGGCCTGCACCAGCGGCGCGAACGGGGAGAGGTCCGCCTTGTTCAGCAGAACATCGAGCGTCGCCCGGATATCTTGAAGGTTCGTCGCCGAGACGTAGTAGGAGACCCACCGCTCGATATCGGCCGGCTTCCCCCAGCCGATCGCGAATTGGAGGAAAGCGCGCCAGAACGTCTCCAAATCGTGGTCCAGCAGGGCATACAACGACTTCTGTGCCTGCAGGTCATCGCGTTCGACGCGGAGCACCGGTTCCAAGAGGAGCATCCTGGCCACCCGCGGCGTCCGGGCAGCCAGGACAACGCTATCGAATACCCCTGCTGCTGCCCCGTAGAGCGTGACCTGGTCGAGCCCCGCCGCGTCAGCTACAGCCTCGAGGTCATCCGCATACTGTTCGAGCCCGTGTTCGACACCCCAGTCGGACCGGCCGAAACCCCTTCGGTCAAACGTGACGATCCGTCCTTTGAACTCCCTGCGGACGACTCTGTACCAGTACCCGGACTCGATGGTCTCCGTCCAGGGTGGGACAAAGATAATGGACGGTCCGGAGCCGCGTGCCATCCACGCGATCCGCGTCCCATCACGAGACACCGCATAGCTGATGGAACCCCGGGTCGTCATGTCCGGGGCTCCGCGGGCAGCACCCGCAAGTCCGGTAGCCCTGCCGTCGTTCGGGCCATCTCCCGGGCATTGTGCCACGCGGTGGCATCTGCCCGGGGTTAGCGGCTGGGCCCGGGGTCGGGCGCCTGGCTGACGCTTGCCTACCGGCGCCGTACCATCGCTGCGCCGATCACCGCGCCGGCGACCACCATGAGCCCTACCAGCAAGCCGCTGACTGGCAGACCGCCGTTACTGTTGGCGCTAGGGCCACTCCCGGTATTCGGGGGTAGCGGAGCGCCGGCAGTGGGGCTCGCTGCAGGAACAACTTCAGACGTCGGCGACGCCACCGGCGGCAATCCGGACGGCGGCACAAGCCGGTAGAGCGCGGGCTGCGGGTTATCGAAGATGAAGCCCGACTGGTTTACGACATAGAGATACCGGGCCAGGGGCCCCTGGCCGAATGAGAGCGTCACCGGTCCGAGCAATCCGTCTTCAGCGCCGGCAATGATGCTCAAGGTTCCGTCGTCGCCCAACGCGTAGAGCGTACTGTTGAACCACGATGAGACGTACGTACTCCCGTCATCAGCCACGGCTATCCCCTCGGTCATGTAGAGTCTTGAGTCCTCCACCACGACCGAGGCATCCCCAGCTGACCCGTCGGCATTGATGGGGATGCGGACCACCCGCGACCCCTCTTCCACGGTGACGAGCAACGACTGGGAGTCAACCACCATGTCTCCCACTCCAAGCGACACACCAAAGCCGAGGCTCCCATCCCCCTCCAGCAACTCATGCTGGAGCCAGAGCTCGACCACGCCTGAGTCGTGGCCGATCCGCCAGATGGAGCCGGTAAACGACTCCGCAACGAAGATGTTTCCGTCGCCATCAGCGGTCATCCCGTTCCCTTGTATCGCTTCGGTTCCAGGGACACGCGAAAGCGACCCGTCGTCGATCCTGTAGACACCGGTAGATTGGCCGGAATCACCGTCAACAAACACGGTGTAAATCGTCACGTCGCTACCACTCTCGCCTTCGACCACAGCAACGGCGCCCAGTAGACCGCTGCCAATCGGGCCGCTATAAGGCACCGTGGCGATGGTTGCCTCAGTGCCATCAGTCGAGATCTTCCTCACTTCGCCGAGAAACTGCATCCCGTAATACAGCGTCCCTTCGCTATCGAAGGCGATGCCCTTTGGGAACTCCGATTTCGCAGGATCGAATGCTTTTACCAGCTCCAGGTTCACAGTGGTACTCCTCACTGTTCTTGCCTCCCCTGTCCCGCTGCCCGCATATCCAACGGACACCACGAGTGCTGCCAGGATGGCAATAAGCGTCTTTCGAAACATGATTCCCCTCCGCGTCTGGCTGACGAAGTCCGGATTGAGAGCCAGACTGGCGGGAGTGGGGCCACAGCGCATCGATCGAAGTGTGTAAGTAGTCGCCGAATCGCGAGGCGAACTATGTAATAAGGCCGTGAAGCTGACGCAGGCTCAGCTTTCATTACGCGAGCTGTTAGCGAGATCGACCAGGAGGTCACGCATACGCCCCGGGGGCGACAGGTTCACGGGATCACGATGACGAGGTCTGCTGGGACAAGGCGCATCGCGTCGCGGAAGTGACGACGCACGGGAGCCGAACCATCGCCCCCTCGCCGTGCGTCGGCGGTCGCCCAGCCGATTTCGGTGAGTGCGCCGTACGGCGCAGCCGCGGCCTCCTCTCTAACTATGGAGGTCACAAGCCGCACGGGAGGGCTGTCCAACGCCATCAGCGTTGTGATTTCACTCTCCAATCTTCGTTCGTCTTCCACCGGTGCCAGGTCCGTTCGCCGCCGGAGATACCAACTGCTTGTTGCAAGCGGGTTGGGGCCATCGATGTGGACTTGCTCGTCCGTGACAAGGAGCACACCTGCCTGCCTGTCGCCCATCGCTGCGGTGGGATCGTTCTCCACGGGTGGAGGGGCCGAATATGCACGCTTCCAATGCTCGACGTCGCGGTACCAAAGCATCACCGCGTTGTGAAAGGGCTGCTCGACGCCACCGAGCGGCGGGAATGAGACACAGTAGTAACGAAGAGCCTGCGTCCGTTCGGCCATCATCGGCGCGTGATACCGGATCCATGCCTCCCGATGCTCCTCGGCAGTAACGTCCGCGCGCCGGCGCATGAAGCGGATGTGTTTGATCATGCGCAGGCCCTGTCCCGAGGCCTTCCAGCCATCACGCCCACCGCACGGCCCAGGCCCGCACCGGTTCATCGAAGCCCTTCAACTCGACGGGCCCGCGGTCCTCGAAGTCGAAGTCCTTGCCGGTGACCATCTGCTTGACGACGTCGCTGACGAGGATGCCGTTGCTGTCGGCGGCCGACTCCAGGCGCTTGGCGATGACGACGCTGGCTCCGTGGAGGTCGCCGTCCTCCTCGATCGGCTCCCCGGCGTTGATACCGATGCGAATGCGCACGGGGACGTCGGAGTCGGCGAACTTCTCCCGAATAGCGCGCTGTGCTTCGATGGCCGCCTCTACTGCGGCGCTAGGCACGGCGAATTCGGCCATGAAGGCATCGCCGATGGTCTTGACCACGCGCCCACCGTGGCCGGTGACGGCCGCCTCCATGAGGGTGTCGTGGTCGTGCATGACCTCGCGCATCTTCGCGTCGCGCAGTTGGGTGAGGAGGGGGGTGGAGGCAACGACGTCGGTGAAGAGGATGGTGCGGAAGGCGGACGCGCCCGCAGGCCCACCCACCTCCCGCTCTTCGAGAAGGAACCCCGTGACGACCTGGGGAATGTCTATCACACCAGATGTCGCCCAGGGAAGCCACTCAGTCCGCGGTGGCGGCTCGATTACCACGTCCGCACTCTGGATTCGGCCTGCCAGACTTCTCATCTGCGACGGCGGTGCTCCAGTGAAGTAGACCAGTGTGGGGCAGGTTACTCTCCCCGCCACGGGCGACGCGTCCATCTCTTCCATTAGAGCGAGCAGGCTATCGAAGGTTGGCCCATCGAACCGCTCCGAAAGTCGTTGAAACAGGAGCTTCGCGAATTCGATGTCGTGCCAGCCGGTGGTTAGCAGCGCAATGATCTCGCTCATGAGCGACCATTCGATCTCTCCTCGTGCGGCGAGTCCGTACAGCACGCCCACGCGCGGATGCTTGCGGGGCGACATGCCAGGAACTGAAGGATTAATTACGGCAAGTCGTCGGACGCGGTCGGGATTTCGAGCAGCGAACTCCATCGCGAGATGGCTGGGCCCCAGTCGTCCAATGAGGTCGAACTGGTCGCAGCCAGACGACTCGATGACCGCAGCTACATCGTTTCGGAACCCCTCCATCGTGAATTCGTCGACCGCTCCAGAAACCCCGATCCCGCGCCAATCGAAGACGACCACCGGTCTATGCCGGGCGAGGGCGTCGAGCTTCCCCATCTCATGTCCAGACTGGATCACCGCGTCGATTCCGGCGGAAGCTACCGCGTTGAGCAGGAGGATTGGCGGTCCCGGATTATCGTTCCCGAGAATTGCGTAGGCGATATCGACCCCATCTACGGTCTGTGCGTAGCGAATGCGAGGCGCCTCCATCAGCTCCCCACCTCATACAACGCAACCGGCTCCGCGAAACCCTTCAGCGTCGCATCGGAATGATGGCTGAACTGCAGCCGTTTTCCCGCGCAGAGGTCGGCGACGACGCGAGAGACAAGCACCTGGCCGGGCTCGGCGCGGTCGCAGATGCGCGCGGCAAGCTGGACGGCGGTGCCGAAGAGGTCGTCGTCCTCGGAGATGGGTTCTCCGGCATTCAGGCCGATGCGGACCCGCACTTCGCCCCCGGCAAGCTCCTTCTGAACCTGGAGTGCAGCCTCGACGGCGCGGACGGCTGAAGGGAAGGCCGCCATGATACCGTCGCCGGTGTGCTTCACTTCGCGTCCGCCGTGAGCTTCGAGGGATGTGCGGACGGCAGCGTTGTGGCCGCGGAGGACTTCCTGGGCTGCCTCGTCACCGAGGCGTTGCGTGAGGGCGGTGGACGACTCGAGGTCGGTGAAGAGGATGGTCTGGAAGGGGCCTGCGGTCGCTGCTGTGCCTTCTTTCTCTGCGGACTCCTCATCAAGAAATCGCTCGATGGTCTCCGCCAGCGCTCGCCAGTCCCCTCCGTACGGCGCGAGTCCCCGGCCATCGAGATTGTGAACCCGCCCGTTCTGGACATTGGCGGCCAACAATCGCGACTGCTCGACCGTAATCAGGGCGTCCTTCCGGTGGATTGCAAGTAAAGG
>JAGQGZ010000119.1 GCA_020432105.1 Dehalococcoidia bacterium
CGGAGTGCTGCCGTCGCGAAGAGCGCGGTCTCCGCAGAAAGCCGCGCCCCAGGTGAGCGCATCAGGATTTCCCCCGTAGCACGGCGGATCGCGAGCGATAACGACCTCGATATCTCCGGGATTAGCGGTAGCGGGCCGGATGGTCGCATATTGCGCCGCGACGTCGAAGAAGTGCTGGAGAAGAGCGCTGCGAAAGCGGCAGCAGCGCCCGCGAAGGCGGAAAGCGCCGCCCCCGCTGCATCGCCTGCAGTGGCACCAGCGGCGGGGTCGACAGAGCCCTTCACGCGAATCCGCCAAACGATTGCCCGGCGGATGTCGCAATCGAAGCAACAGGCGCCGCACTACTACCTGACCGTCGACGTACTGATGGACCGGGCGATGCAGTTCCGGTCCGAACTCAACAGTGTCCTACCCGATGACGATCGTGTGACGGTCAACGACCTGATCGTGAAGGCATGCGCGATTGCCCTTCAGCGCCATCCCAAGTTCACGGCACGCTTCACGGACGAAGGGCTTGCCTACCCGGCCGAGGGCATCCACATCGACATTGGCATCGCGCTCGATGAGGGGCTCATCGCCCCATCGCTGCTCAATTGTGAGAGCAAGACCGTGGCTGCCATCGCCCGCGACTCCAAGGGTCTTATCGAACGTGCCCGCGATGGCAAGCTCCGTGCAGATGAGTACGGCCAGGGCGTTTTCACCATCACCAACCTGGGGGGCTACGGAGTGGAGAGCCTGATTGGCATCATCAACCCCCCGCAGGCCGCCATCCTGGGCGTCGGCAGCGCGATGCCGAAACCGGTGGCGGAAGACGGCGAAGTGACGGTGCGCAGCGTGATGAAGCTGGCACTAAGCGCCGACCACCGCGTGAGCGACGGAGCAGAAGGCGCGCGATTCATCAAGGAGATCCAGGGCATCCTGGAAGCGCCGGCGCAGTTGAGCCTGTAGCTAGAAGGGAAGTCCCTTCATCCCCTGCACGCCCTTGAGGGCGGCGATCTCGCCCCAGTGCTGGGCGGTGTGGGTGAGCATGATCTCGGGGAAGATACGGACCTTGCCGGCCGGGCCATCCGCCTCTCGGAAGAGCACGTCTTCAGGCGCCGTCGCGAGGAACTCGTCAGTCGCTTCGTACACCTGCTTCGCGTACTCGCGCGTGGCGGCGAAGTCGATGTTGAGCTTCGCCCACTCCTCGTCCTGGCGTGGCTTGGCGACGGGAATCCCGGTCTTTGTGCCCCAACCGCCTGCTTCGAGGACGGATATGCCGTCGTCACCCTTCGCGCCAGACACAAACGCATCTTCGGACGTCACAGCGTGGGCGTAGATGTGGGCGATGCTGTTGATCGTGGCCCCGCCGACCCTGGTGGCCGCGGTTTCTGGCGATACGTCGTCAAGGGCCATTTCGAGAAACTGGTGTGCGAAGCGGAACTGGCTTCGCAATAGGTCACGTGCGTCCATTTCAGAACCTCTCGGGGGCTGGCGCCCACAGTATGTCCCTGGAGTCCCGTTTCCTAGCGTTTTGTGACACCGGGTGCCAGAGCGGTTGGGCCGATGAGGGCCACCACCTCCGGCAGCGTGTGGATAAGCGGAACGCCGAGAGGCTTGAGGCGGTCGAGGGCATGATGGCCATCGGCAAAGAGGACCACGTCGACGCCGAGTGCGCGGCCGACTTCGTAGTCGTGGGTGGTGTCGCCGATCAGGACCGTGTGAGCAGGGTCGACAGCAGCCGCAGCAAGCCAGCGACGGCCATGTTCGAGCTTGGACTCAGCGCGGTGGTCATCGATACCGATGAAGGCACCGATGACATCGTCCAGGCCGAAGTGGGCCGCCTGCGCAAGCAGGAGGGATTGCTCGGCAGCGCTGAGGACGGAGTGCGTAACACCGGCGGTTGAAAGGGCCTCGAGGGTTTCACGGGCGCCTGCCCGCAGCTTTCCCGTCTGCCAGCTGGCACCGTAGGCGGCCGCCCAACGCAGGGCCAGGCCGGCAAACGGCTCGGCGGCAAGGTCGAACCCGAGTGCTTCGTAGTAGCGGCGCACAGGGAAGTCGAAGATGCGGCGATAGCGCTCCTCCGTGAGCGGCGGCAGGGAACGTTCGGCAAGAAACCCGTTCATGACGCGCACCACCACCTCGCGGTCGTCGAGGAGCGTGCCGTTCCAATCCCAGATGATGTGCTGGTAGCGGGTCACGGGCCGATTGTGTGGGCTTTCAAGGGCTGGGGGCAACCGAGAGGCGTCACAACCCGTCGCGGGCTCAGGCGTCCTCAAATGAGCGCTGGTAGAGGTCGAAGGCTTTCATCTCCAGCGAGCGCTTGATACAGCGCGAGGCATACCTGGCGGCAGCGCGAATGATCTCGTCGCGACGGCTGGTGGTGTGGTGCTCGTACTCTTCCAGGGCTGTTATGGCGTGCCGCTGGACATGGGGATCGTTCTGGAAACGGCAGGCAGAAAAGACGAGCGTGGAGAGTAGTTGCTGGCGTTCGCCGGTGCGCTGGAGGTAGCTGTCGACAAGAGCGATGGTCCGTGAGGGGTCCTGGGCCAGGATCGCCTGATCGAGCGCAACGAGGAGCATATCGAGCGCGTGGCCGTCGGCCCACTCCCGGTAGTGTCCCGGCGGTTCGATTGCCATTGCAGGATCCTGCGGGAACTGCCGGTTGGCCCGAATCACATCGTTCACAAACGCGGCCTGGAAGTAGAGCGACTTCACCTGGTGAGGGTTGTCGTAGTTGCGGATCCAGGAGTTGACGACGTTGCAATAGTCCCAGGCATGGCCGGGCGTAAACAAGGCGTTGGGGTGCTCGACGACGTCGACGACGTACTTGCAATAGGCGAGCAGGGTGGCGTCCGTGATAGCGGCGAACGACTTGCCTTCACGCAGCCGCTGGCTGATGTGGGCAAGCACCTCGCCCTGCAGGCCCCAGAGGATGATATCTATCGTTTCATCGATTTGGCGCTCGGTCATAGGAGCGGTGTTTTCGTGCTTGAGAGTGGCGGAGTTCGGGAATTGCATGTTTACGAGGTTGGTGGCCGTGGACCAGAGAGCGTGGAGTCGGGGTGCGGTGCCGAGGTCCGGGATGACCGTGTAGAAGAGTGAGTGGGCGTTGTCCCAGCCGAAATCATCGGCGATGTCGCACATGGCGCGGGCCCGGAGCGCTTTGTGGCCGATGTTCTGGTAGGCGGCCCTGTCGACCAGCGTGTCCTGCAGGTCAATGATCCCGGCAAAGAGCACTGCGTCCTTCACTGCCTGGCGGTGTTCGGGCTTATCGGCGAGGCCAAGGAAGAGCCCGTAGCTTTCTTCTCGGCGGCCCTCCATGAAAGCGAGTGTCATGCGCTGAATGCGATCCTCAGGCGTCCCATCAGTAACCGGCTCTGTGTCCTCGAAGTAGACCCTGGGCGGCGTCCAGGCGGGACCGTCAAAGGGGCCCGCTTCCGGGGGGTGCTCGCGGGAATCACACTGTTCCTGGTCGCGGGCATAGTGGCCGGGGAAGTCACAGAGGAGCTGATCCCAGACGCTCAATCCCTGGGGTGCATACCAGATGGCCTGCGTGAGGGGCAGGTAGGCGGCGCGTCCACCCATCCTCCGGGCGATCTTGAGGGAACTTCGCCAACCGAGGATGGTGTGATCGTAGTTCACGCCCCGAACGGTGCCGTCCGGTTTCTGCATGAGGTGGGATGGCGACTGCACGAAGGGCGCAGCAGCGTCGATCGAGTGCATCACGAGGTCGCGCACGGGCTGTTCTTCCCGGACGAGACCGCAGAATGTCGAGGCGGCATTGCGGTAGTCGGCAGCGAGGATCTGTTCGGAGAGAGCGCCGTAGCCTGCGGGACGGTCGGTCATGCGGGCATCCTACCGCAAGACGACTGCCGGGCGTCTTGCCCCGGGAGGCTGGAAGCGTTGCTGCTCTCTACGGGTGCCGGCAGCGGGGGCCAGCATATTCGCGATGGCACCCCATTGCCTGGGGTTCCGTTCAGCGAACACGGCATGAAGCGAAGGCATGCGTCCGGGCACAGTGTCCCACAGTAGTTCGACGAGCCTGTCGAGCGTGGCGGCATATTCCGGCGATGACGAGCGAGCGGGAGCGAAGCTCTCGATGAGCGCCACGAGTTCCTGGTCCGATGCCTCACAAACGGCGGATTCGACTGCATCGATAGCCTGTTCGAGAGCCATTGCACAGGCGTTGCGGAGCCGCCATGCAGCGATCAGCCGGTCCATGGACGGCCAACCTACGCGTGCCGCACGAGCAGCGTCAACGCTCCGAGGCGACTCTTGCAGGCTCCACATGCAGGGGCAAACGGACACCCATGATGTAGAACCAGGCCCCGCCGGGGCTAAAGCGCATCTCGTTGACGATTTCGAAGCCCAGGCGCGAGTAGAGGATATGGGCGCGGCTATCGGTACGAGTGCTGAGCACACTCGTGGCCTCGGGACGCCCTTCGAGAAGTTTGCGGACGAGGGCCGCGCCGACGCCCTGGCCCTGGTAGTTCGGGTGGACGGCAACCTCGACAACTTCGTAAGTGTCGGAGAACCAGGTCCGGGCGGTATCCCGATCCACAGCCCTGGCGACGGCATCGTGCCACCACTGCCCTGCCTGGCCCTTGTAGCCGTAGACCATGCCCAGGACGTCGCCGGCATCTGCGGCAGCAATGAACCCTGCGAATCCCTCGCGGGCGGAATGGGTCTCGCGGATGCGGGCGCTGATCTCGTGGCCGCGATCGGGGTCGTTGTACGGTGGCCGGGCAAAGGCATCGCCGTAGACAGAAATGGCCCCCTCGAACAGGGGGCCACTTGTGGGCATCGAGGTGACTTGCCAGTTCATCCGCGATATTGAATCTTACTACCAACGCGGTCTTTGTTGAGCCGCTTGTTCAGGTGGAGGCCATCGAGGAGGAATTCGATGGCTGCTGCCTGCTCGGCAGGGGTGCCGCCGGTGATGGGCGCAACCGCCTCTCGCAGTCCCTCGACAGAGCTGATGAGGCGCGTGTATTCGGCGCTGGGGACCATATCGCCAACCTCGACGCTCACGCCCGCCTTGAATCGCTGGACGACGGGATCGAGGTCCGCGAGGTTGAAGGTTCGCCCGAAGACGGCCGCCACGGCGCCCTGGATGAGCTTCTCCATGATCTGTTCTTCGCGGCCATCTTCAACGGTTTCAAACTCGACTTTCCCGCTCAAGGTGGGGATGACGTAGGGAAGATCGCTAACGCGAGGGACGACGGTATCTTCGCCGTTGACGATGCTGCGGCGCACGGCGTTGGCAAGCAGGCTCTCGTAGTTGGCGATGCTGGCTCGCACGCTTACCCCGGAGCGCTGATTCACATCCGGACTGCGCCGGGCAAGACGGCTGATCTCGGCGATCACTTCCTTCATGTAGTCCGGGACGATGACCGTAAAGTCGGCGGGCACCGGGTGATGTTCGGCATCCATGATCCCGATTTCGTGGGTTATCTCCGTCGGGTAGTGCGTGCGCACCTGGGCGCCGTAGCGGTCCTTGAGCGGGGTGATGATGCGGCCGCGGTTGGTGTAGTCCTCGGGGTTAGCGCTAGCGATTACGACGACATCGAGCGGCATGCGGATGCGGTAGCCACGGATCTGGACGTCGCGCTCTTCCATGATGTTGAGGAGGCCAACCTGGATGCGCTCGGCGAGGTCCGGGAGTTCGTTGATGCAGAATATGCCGCGGTGGGTGCGGGGGATAAGGCCGTAGTGGATCGTGAGTTCGTCGCTGAGGTATTTGCCTTCGGCGACCTTGATCGGGTCTACCTCGCCGATCAGGTCGGCAATGGTGATATCGGGAGTGGCGAGCTTTTCACCGTAGCGGGCGGAGCGGTCGAGCCATTCGATCGGCGCGTCGTCGCCACGCTCGGCAATAATCGATCGGCCCTGGCCGGTTATCGGTTCGAACGGGTCTTCGGGGATCTCGCAACCGACGAGGACGGGCAGTGCCTCGTCGAGCAGGGACGTAAGGGAACGGATGATCCGCGACTTCGCCTGGCCGCGTTCGCCAAGGAAGATGATGTCCTGGCCGGCGAGTATTGCGTTGACGATGTGGGGGATGACTGTCTCGTCGTAGCCGTAGATGCCCGGGAACAGTTCTTCGCCACTACGGAGGCGGGCGATGAGATTCTCGCGCATTTCCTCGCGGACAGGCCGTGACCGGTAGCCGGAGGCTTTCAGTTCGCCGAGGGTACGGGGCCGCTCCTGGGTCGTCGTCACTCGCTCGTCTCCTTCGCATTCGCGCGAGCGATGTAGCCGCTGGGAAGGGCTGCGCGCGACACGTCCGTGGGTGAGGCTCACAGGGGAGCCTCTTTCGGATCATAGGGTCGAGGGTAGGCATGTCAACCTGCCGCAGGATGCAGGTGAAGGCGAGGGATCGGAGGTGCGACGGTCAAGGATCGTCCCTGATCGACCGATAACCACAGCGGAGCAGTGGCTCCGGACGGCACATGGCAGACGAAGAAAACCAGCAAGAGCAGACAGAGCCGGGGGACCTTACGCCCGGCCCGGACGGAACGGCAGCGATGCCACGCACCGTCGACGGTGGCATGCGGCTGCAGTTCTCATTCGACATGCCGGTGTTGCCGAAGCTGGACACGATCAAGGAGTGGAGCCACCAGGCGCTGATCAATGCAGGGCTGATAGCTGCTGTGGGTCTCGTTGCTGCTGTCTGGATCTACGGGCGGTTCTTCGGGAGCGACGTAGCGTCGATCGCCCCGGCAGCAGGAGAGCATGCAGCGGAGGCTGCCAGTCCGGTGATGGCGAACATCGCCTCCGACTACAACCCGACGGTGGATACGCCCGCGGTGGCGGCAGGCGCCTTCGTTCACCCCGCCGCTGAGGTCGCAGGCAACATCACCATCGGGAGCGATACCTATATCGGGGCGAACGTGATTGTCGACAGCTGGGCCGGGCAGCCGATGAACATCGGTAGCGAAGTCAATATCCAGGCAGGGACAGTGATCAGTGCGCAGCCGACCTTCGTTCGCGGCCGAATTGTCGAATCTGCGTTTGCGCCCGAGCACGATGGGAAGTTCGCGGTGTACATCGGCGATGCGGTGTCCGTCGCAACGGGGGCACAGATTCGGGGGCCGGTTGCGATTGAGGAAGGCGCCTACGTCGGCACCGGCGCCGTGATTGCCGAAGCAACGATTGGCGCCGGTTCGGTGATAGAGCCGGGCGCGCTGGTGGTGGGCGTAGCCGTCCCTGCCGGACGCTATGTCGCCGCGGGAAGCCATGTTCTTTCGCAGGCGGAAGCAGATTCTCTCCCGGAAATCGACGCTGCCTATGCGATGGCGAACACAGGCAAAGAGACCGTAGCGTTCTTCAAGGCCCTGGTCGGGGCTTCTGGTGGCGGTACCGCCCATGACTCGGCGACATCAGCGCCCGCCGCGACAGGCGAGAAGTCTGGAGGCGACGCGATCGCTGGTGGGGCATCGTCCTCGGCGCATGAATAATCAGGAGCGGGCGATTCGCTCAAGTGCCTCGAGTTCGGCAGCGGTGTTGGCGTTGCGAAAACTGAGGAGACCGGGATCGACGGTGCGCAGGTCCGTTTCGTTGATGGTCCGGACATCCAGTCCTTCGAGTGCTGCAACGATCCGGCGGTTGTCGCGGGCGAACGATGCTTCAAACGCCGAAAGGCAGGTCTGGCGGCGATAGAGGGCGGAAAGCGGCTGCAAGTAGCCCCCCACCATGGGAACAACGGCGTCGTGACGGCCGGCCAAGTCTGCCAGCTTCTGGATGAGCAGGGGTTGGAGCAAGGGCGCATCGGTGGATGTCGCAAACACGAGGTCGCTCTGACAGACGCCGAACCCGGTGATCAGGCCGGCAAGCGGCCCCTGGTCTTCGTACTCATCCTCGACCAGCGTGAATTCCGGTGCACCCGGCAGGGACGGGAGCGCCTGCCCGGCGGCGCGGACGACGACCAGTTCATCGCAGCTTTCGGACAGGGCATCGAGCACGACCGCAAGCATCGGCCGACCGAGGAAAAGGGCGGCCGCCTTATCGCTGCCAAAGCGCCGGCCGCGCCCACCGGCGACGACCACAGCACCCAGGGCTTCAGCCATGGTGGTCCTGCCGTTCTAAAATACTGATCATGGGCCGCATCGAAGGGTATGAGGTTCTTTCGGGCGTGACGAGGAAGCGGGGACTCCCGGTCTCCAGGCCTGTCGCAATCGCGCGCGTAGTTGAGCGTATCCAGGTGGCGAACTTCCGATGAAGTGGTTCCGACGTAAGCCGCGGATAACCGACGAGATCTACGGTCGCCTGCTCACATCGTTCGGGCGGGTGGTCGATGCAGACCCGTTCATCGCAGGCCCGGCCGAAGCCCTGGCAGAGAGAGTGGAGTCGGAGTTGGCCGCCCACGCTGAGGCTATCGACCGGGTGATGTACGCGGGCTCGGCTCGCTACCACCTCAAGCTGCTCGCGGGCTCGTGGCTACAGGCGGCTGAAGGGACCGTACCAACAACGACGGCGGAAGTGTTCGAGGAGGCGCTGGTCTGGAAGTTCGAACCACTTGCGAGGGGGAGTAGTGAGCTCTCCCACCGCCTCTCGGCCCTGGCCCGTGGCGAAGTTCGCAAGGAGTAGTCAGGGCGATTTCACCACGGCTTCCACAACGCGTGCACAGTCCAGCATCTCGGGAATCACGAGGTATTCGTCGCGCGTGTGCTGGTTGTAGCCACCGCGGCCGATGACGACGCTCGCGATACCGTGGCCACGGAAGACGTTGCCATCCGTGCCGCCGCCGACTGGATGCGGGTCCGGGTCCATGCCCAGTGCCCGCAGGGTTGCGAATACGAGAGAGGCTGCGGGATCGTCCTCGTCGAGCCGGTAGCCGGGATACCCCATCGTGAATGTCGACTCAATGCGAGCGGCGGGGTGACGCGCCTGGACGTCCTTGAGGTGGTCCTGGGAGCGCATCACGAGGCCTTCCACCTTCTCGAATTCCATGCTCCGCATTTCGCCTCGGACCTCGCAGTATTCGGGTACAGCATTGGTCACGGAGCCTCCCTGGATCTTGCCGACGTTTGCCGTCGTCTCGTGGTCGATGCGTCCCTGGGGGAGGCCGAGCACTGCCTCAGCGGCGATGGAGATTGCGGGAATGCCCTTCTCCGGCTCCACGCCCGCGTGGGCAGCTTTGCCATGCACCTCGACCTTATACCCGTACGAGTAGGGAGACGCGCCCTGGACGCTCGCAGGCGGACCTCCGCTGTCGATAACGACAGCAACCTTTGCGGTGATCCGCGAGTAGTCCATGTGGCTGGCGCCGACGAGGCCTATTTCCTCGC
>JAGQGZ010000011.1:0-19911 GCA_020432105.1 Dehalococcoidia bacterium
GACCCCGAACTTCCGGACTCCCTGCGGGTTCTCCCCTATTTGAAACGGGCAGGACGCGACCCCGGGTGGGGTGGCGGCCGGTGATGGGTCAGACCACCGGCCGCCCACGAGGGGGAAACGCCTCATGGGTTAGACAGGCGATGGCGAAACTTCTTACGCCGTACGCCGGCCGACGCCATCGGGAACACGGCTGGCGCGCAATACCCGGAAGATCGTCCGGCGCGAAAGACCGAACATCCGGGCGAGCGCATCCACACTCATCGCCCGCTCCTCGGACATCCTGATGATCGATGCATCGCGACCGCTGCGCATAAGGGCGGCAGCGCCGCCGGGCTCCTCGTAGCGGCAGCGCGGCAGCGGACAGGCCAGGCAGGAGGGGAAGAGATCGCAACCCTTATCGCTGTAGTCGGAGTGCTCGGGCAGGGCGTCGATGCGCCTGGGAAGCTCAAGCAAGGTTTCCATGGTCGTGTCACCTCGGTGGGATATGGGTTTCCGAGAATAGAACATACGTTCTAATCCAGCAACACTATGCCCGGTCCCGGGCGACACCTGTCGGCACCGATCGCGACAGATTCCGTCGTAGTGCAGGGGCTCCGGGGGCGAAGGCGTCTACAGCAGTGACGGGTTGGGCAGGTAGCTGCGATAGGCGTCGAACTGTCGAATGCCATTACGCCGGTACATCGCAAGTCCCAACCGCCGCCGGGAGCGTGGGTAGCTGGCATCCGCGCGCGCCAGCACCTCGCGCTCGTCCATCGCTATCCCGGCAGATCCTCCTCGTGCAGACCGTACAACGGAGGGGGCTCAACGCCTGCTGCGGCGAGATATTCGCAGAGCTGGCTACGGTGATGGACTTCGTGTTCGATGAGCCCGCCGAAGACCGGCATGAAGGCGGGGACCTCGGAGCCCGCGACCGTCCGGGCAGTCCCGGCAAGGTCAGCATTGCGGAGCCGCTCGAGAGTCTTCGTAGAGGTATATTCGAGGTGGCGGCAGAGCACCTGGGGTGTCGGTCGCGGCGGTGGCTCGTGGCCCGCGTAGTGGAGGCCGCCACCGGCGATGTTGGCGGAGTTCATGAGGCGGCTATTGGCAATGTGGGTAACCAGTTCGGCGGCTGTCCACTCACCGTGCGCAGGCCGCCATTCGAGCAATTCCTCCGTCAGCAGAGCGGCGACCTCGTAGGTGCGGTCATGTACCCGCTCGACGTAGGTGATCAACCAGTCGAAGTCGACGCCCATCGGGTAACTGTACCTCCCCGCCTGGGTGAACAGCGCTTAATCCGGGTGCACACGGGCATGGTAGACTGCCGCCCGAATCCGGTTCGAAAGGCCCCTTCATGACGGCAACGGACGAAACGAGCAGCAGCCTGGTGAAGCCCGGCTATCCCACGCTCCTGGGTAGCGTGATCACGCCCGAACAGCACCGCCTGCTTGAACGGGCGCGAACCCACGCCGCGGATTTCGCCACCCGTGCCGACGAACACGACCGCGAGAACACCTATCCGCTGGAGAACATCCAGGCGTTGAAGGACAGCGGCTACGCCCACATGACGATGCCGAAGGAGTTCGGCGGCGAAGACGTCGGTCTGCTGGAACTGTGTGCCTGCCAGGAACAGCTCGGGCAGGGCTGCGCCGGTACGGCGATCGCGATCAACATGCACACCTTCGTACTCGGGGCTCTCCAACTCGACCTGGGAGGCAGCGCTGAGGCCGAGGCGATGCGGCAGATGCTGAACAGCATGGTGGGCAGCCAGAAGCTGATCCTGTCGGGCTCGTTCAGCGAGACGACCGCTCCCGGCGCCTACCAGTTCCCTTCCACCAAGGCTGTGCGCGTCGACGGCGGCTGGAAGGTGAATGGGCGCAAGTCCTACACCTCGAACTTCCCGGCAGCCGACATGGTTGCCTTCCTGGTGCACCTCGTGGACCACCCCGATGGCGACGACCTGGTTGCCAACATCACCGTACCGAAGTCGACGCCCGGTATCTCGAGCCCCGGCGCCGACAGCTGGGACGTCATGGGCGTGCGGGCGAGCGGTTCGTGGGACATCGTGCTCGAGGATGTGTTTGTACCGGACATGATGGTGCGGGCACCGGTCCACGCTTCACAGGCACTGGGGGCGATGTCCGCCTTCATCTCCTGGTTCACTGTCACCGTCGCCTCCGTCTACCTGGGCGTGGCGCAGGCGGCGGTGGACTGGACGACAAACTACATCAGCACGCGAAAGCCGCCGACGGAAGAGCGTCCGCTGAGCCACATGCCGGGTATGCAGTACAAGCTGGCCGAGATGATCGCCCTGAACGAGGCTTCGCGCGGGGTCATCAAGCGTTCGGCCGAAAGCTGGATGGCCAGTCCCTGGACCCAGGAGGAAGCCGGCGCCTACGGCGCCACCTGCAAGTACATCGTGAGCAACAACAACACTCGCGTGCTGGACCTGGCGATGGATGTGGCCGGTGGGCCGGGGCTGTTCCGCCGCTTCGGGCTCGAGCGCCTCTATCGCGATGTCCGGGCAGCGAAGCAGCATCCGCCTTCGGACATGCTCGGGCTCGAGTGGATCGCCAAGCATCATCTTGGAATCGGCCTCGACTTCCAGCCGCGCTGGGCATAGGAAGCATTACCATCGCCGCGGTGTTTGGCATAGGATGCAGTCACTGCGTGCTGCCCCGCGGCGGAGGTTTCACCTGTGGCCGAACGACGACGGATCATCAAGGTCATGACCGTTGATGACCATGCCGTGATGCGCCAGGGACTCAGCGTCCTCCTCGGACACGTCGACGATATCCAGGTTGTCGGCGCCGCCAGCGATGGCAGGCAGGCCGTCCAGCTCGCCCAGGAGCTTCGCCCGGATGTGCTCCTTATGGATGCAGTGATGCCCGGTCTCAATGGGCTGGAGGCAACCCGGCAGGTGAAGCACACGCTCCCCAACGCCCAGGTCATCATGCTCAGTGGCTACGTGGACGAGGACCAGCTCATCGATGCGATCAGCGCCGGGGTGGACGGCTATATCGAGAAGAGCACGGGCATTGATGAGGTGTTGCGGGCGGTACGGACAGTGGTCCGGGGCACGAAGTACTTCTCACGCTCGCTGGAGGAGAAGTTCGACCTTCCGGCCCTCCTGCTCCAGGCCCAGGAAGGAGCGCGCACCACCGGCATCGAAGCACTCTCACCACGCGAACGCGAGGTGCTCCAGCTCATCGGCGAGGCGAGTTCGAATCAACACGTCGCGGAGACCCTCAGCATCAGCATCAAGACCGTGGAAGCGCATCTCACCCGGATCAAGGAGAAGCTGAACGCTCGCAACCGCGGCGACATGATCCGGATGGCCCTGCGGGCCGGTCTGGTGCGCGACGAAAAGGGCCCGGGCAGGACGGGCACGGAGACCTAAACCTCCCGGGGGTTCCAGATTTGGCGTAGTCCGGCGATGTTGCTGATGCAGCTCCCCTCATCAATCCCATGCTGGAAGCCCCCTGGGGGTCCGGTCGTTGGATTGGAGGCGTGTCTCCACCGCAAGTAGTCGGTTGCCCCGGCGTAGGATTCTTCGTGATGGTTCGAACTCATCTGGCACGTCGTTGGCTGGAATTGCTTGGGCGGCACCCCTATTCGCTAGCACCCCCACGTATCTTGTTTTCACTGCTGGCGACTCTCGCAGAGGAAGAGGAATCACTCTTCGGCGACGACGACCTCGATGCAATCAGGCTTAACGCCCTCGCTTCCATCGGTGGGCAGCTGCTGGGTCTCCATAGGACAAGCCCGAGTGTCGACTCACGGGCTGTAATTGGCCACGTCCGCATTCTGTTCGAGTCGGCGTGCCGTTCTAGCGCTGCGGATCTGGAATGGGCGTGTGATGTTTACTGGCGAGAGGTACTCCGCTCCGCCAAAGCTGTCGATCCGCTGACGGAGCAAGAGGTGCTCCCGGTGCTTGCTAGCTATCTCGGGCCGATAGAGGTCGGTCAGCACGCCCTCGACTTCCAGCACGCTGCCCTCGAGGCACTTGTTGAGGTTTCCAGCCCCGATGTCGACTCACTGTTAGAGGAGTTCCTTTCTGGAGCCGGTGACGAGTCCCTCACAGCATTGGCCAGGTGGGTGCAGACGCGCAGGCAGTTGCAGGAAGGGCTGAAGAACGACGGTACTACCAAGTGAGCCATCCGCCGTTGAACCCCATTTCCAAAGCACGCCTCCTTGACTCCTCGGGCGATATCGTCGGGGCTATACGTGGATACGAAGAGGCACTGCGCCAGGGCCAGATGACCAACGGAGATATCATCAACCTCGCGTTCCTTTACGGGCTAACCTGGGACTTCGGTTTTGCTTCCGCCAACAACGTGCCCAATGACGTTGTGCGCAGTACCGCGGATGGCTACAGCGATTTCATCCGGTCCGTCTCAGACCAGTTCGGAAGCTGGGGTGATCTGCAATTCGTGCAAGTGTACTTTCCGTGGGCGTTTCTCGGCCTGGGCGAGGATACCGAAATAGAAGCGCAGATGAAGTCCCTGCTCCAAACCGGCCAGTCCTTACTTCCAGTCCTGCATCTTTGGAGTAGCGAGCGACCGGCGGAGCACGCTTCGGAGCGGGGCGCACTCCTCGCCAGTGTCGAGGGAGAGTCCACGAGCAAGGCCGACTTCGTTCGGTCTGTGCTCCGTGCCTGACGTACGAACTCCGTTTCGCCGGCAACTGCACCGAACACATCGACGAAGAATCCATCCGCACCAATAAGTACGACGACCTCTGCCAGCTGACCGAGGTGACCTGCCCCGGACTACGAGCACCGCAGGCTACGTGAACCGCCTCGGTCTCACCGCCCGGGTGGTCCCTTCAGAGAGCCACTGCGGCCTGATCCACGGCCCTGGCTCGACACCGCCATCACGACCTAGCCAAGCCGTTCCCGGGTGAGAGGGTAGGATTCCCGGCAGGAATTCATCCGAGGGGGGAACCATGGCAAGACTCGACAACAGGGTGGCACTAATTACCGGGGCGGGCAGCGGCATCGGCCGGGCCAGCGCAATCCGCATGGCATCCGAGGGAGCGGCGGTGATGTGCGCCGACCTCGATGAGGATGGGGCGCAGGGTACGGCCGCGACAATCGCCGAGCACGGCGGAAAAGCGGCGGCAATGAAGCTGGACGTCTCTGCCGAAACGGAGGTCAAGGACGCCATTGCCCGCACGGCCAGCGAGCTCGGCAACCTGAACATCATCTACAACAACGCAGGCGTCGGTGGCGGGTTCGGCTGGGACCGGACAATCGCGGTAAACCTGAGCGGCGTCTACTACGGGCTCCTCCATGGCGCGCCGTTCCTTGCCGAGCGCGGCGGCGGGGCGATCATCAATACGGCTTCGGTGGCCGGGCTTATCGGGCTCGTCGGGGTTCAGCCGATCGAGCTGGGCCAGCCGCTGCCGGAGGGCGCTGGCGCCTACGTCGCTGCCAAGCACGGCGTCTCGGGCCTCACGAAGCAGTTCGCGATCACCTTCGCTCGCATGAACGTGCGGGTGAACGCCATCGCCCCCGGCTACATCGAGACGCCAATGATTGCGATCGCCAGCGAAGACGAAACCGCACGCCGCTTCCTGGAATCGCTGCACCCCATGGGCAGGCTCGGCCAGGCCGAAGAGATCGCCGCGGCGGCCGCGTTCCTGGCCAGCGACGATGCGAGCTTCATCACCGGGATCGTGCTGCCGGTCGATGGCGGCTACACCTCGCGCTAGACGCGGCCGGTTAGCCTGAGCCGCTGCCCGGTTCGCCAGCCGGTTCCTCTATGTGGACGGGCAGCGGCGGGTGGTGGCTCATCACCCCCGCATCGTGGGGGAGATCGTGTTCGAGGACGGGCGGACGACTCCCGTACTTGCGGTGGGAGCGGAACCAGGCGAGGAAGAGCAGGGGCAGACCGACAGCGCCGATAACGAGCCCCAGCGTATAGCTCGCGCGGAGACCTTCACTGTCGGCCAGGAGGCCCGTCAGCGGCACCATGATCCCGATGAACAGGCTCAACATGAACGAGTAGATGGAGAGCACCGTTGCTCGCTGGGCACTGGGGACGCGCCGGTTCACGTAGTCGGTGACCACCGGCTGGGCGGTCCCTTCGACGGCGACGGCGAGCGGGAAGACGAGGAAGACCCAGACGGCATCGATCCCGGCGAAGAAAGCCAGCGGGACCAGTGCCAGGGAAGTCAGGACAAGGATCATTCGCGGGAACCCAACGCGGAGGACGATGCGGTAGGCAACGAGCGAGCCGCCGATGCTCAGCACCTGGCCGGGGACCAGCATGGCGCCCCACCAGCCAACCGGGACATCGTGCTCGGCGAAGAAGGGCTGGATATACATCCAGGAGATGGCGGCAGTCGCCACCGTCAGTGCCGAGAGCGGCATGATCGTGCGCAGCTGGGGTTGGCGCAGCACCAGGCGCACGGCTTCCCTGGCGCCGTGCGCAATCCCAACCTGGACCTCGCCCGCTTCGTGGCGAGGGGGCTCTTTCAGCATGAAGGCGACGACGATGAGCGGCGCCGTCAACACGCCGCTGGCGATGATCGCGAAGTGCACGGAGGTGAGTTGCGCGAGCAGGGAACCGGCAACGAGGCTCACCCCCAGGCCGGCAGACTGCAGCGCCCAGCACCTGCCCCAGAGCCTCTGGTACTCATCCTCCCGCTTCAGGGCCTTGAGTGTGTCGTAGAAGAAGGCAGCATCCGCCCCGGAGAAGAGGGTGAAGGAGACCGCGAGCAGCATGTAGCTGCCGAAGAGGATGGGAAAGCTGCTGGAGAAGGCGAAGACGAGCATGCCGACCGTGTTGGTGATCGCCCCGAGACGCAGCGACGTCGCCCGTCCGAAGCGGTCGGCGATGACGCCGGTGGGCACTTCGAGGAAGAGCATGGCCACCCAGAAGACCCCTTCCATCGCCGTCACCTGGCCCAGCGAGAGGTCGCGGACGTCGATGAGATAGATGACCCAGATGGGCATGAGCAGCTGCAGCAGAAAGAGGAACGAGAACGCGTAGAAACGCGGCACGTTCGCCTCGTAGGCACGGGTGTCGGCGACGGCAACAGTCATGGGCAGCGTCTATTGAACGCGAAAACCGGCGTGGGGGTTAGCAGCACGCGCGCCATTGCCCGTCGAAAAAACGCCAGCACTGTGCACGGCTTCACACAAGCCGGGGGCAAGCTTGTTTCGTGGCGTACTGCGGACATCGAACAAAGACCGGTGGCTCCTGTCACTACCCCAGGGGTAAATGCCCTCATCACGAGGGTGGCCAGCGACTGCCGCCCGGAACGGAACCTGCCCCCGGCGAAGCGTCAGTCGCAGTCCCGGAAGCGGTCACCGGGCGCAACCTCCACGGCCTCGGCTGGTGGCTTGTCGAGCGAGTGCTCAGCGGTGAGATCGAGAAGGAGCGGGCGGCCACACTGGTCAGCGTGATGCGCGTCATCGTCTCGCTTGGCGAAGAACCTCCGTCGGACAGCGAGGTTGAGGAGGAGGCGATCCTGCGGGCGAAGCTGGCATTCGGCATGCCACCGGTAACCAGCGACGAGTGGGAGAGAGCGGCGCGGCTGCTCGACCCGGAGACCCTTCGCGAGGTTAGACGTCAGGTTGAGGCTGCCGACCGCCGGGCCCGCGAACTGGACTCAGACGTAACCCACGGCCTGGATGGCGGCTAGCCAGTTGACCGGATCGATCGACGCACTCGCAAGGTCCACATTGCCGCTTTCCGCAATGTAGAAGACGGAGTCTGCGCCATTCTCCGCGAGTGAGTAGCGGAGGGTGGTCAGCCGCACGCCATCGGAACGGATGCCTCGCACCTCGACAAAGGCCTCCGGCGGGGCGCCAACGGCGGCTGCGAGGTCGTTGAATGAGACACCGGAGTAGGTCTTGCCATCGATGCCCGTGACCTGGATCTGGGGGAGAGCCGCGAGATCGGCGGCGGTGGGTTCGAGCAACGTTGCCTGGTAGTTCACCACCATCAGCGGCTCGTCGTCGGCCACGCGGGTGGGCGTGGCCACGGGGGTCTCGGGCGTTGCCGTGGGGCTTTCGGCGGGAGTGAGCGTGGCGCCGGGGGTGCCTTCATTCGAGCTGGAATCGCCGGTCGCCGAGGCATCGGCGGGGGAGTCGCCATCGCCGCCCCCACAGGCGGCAAGGGTGAGTAGCAGCAAGGGCCCGAGCAGGCAGAGACCGAGAAGACGAAGCACGGGAGAGCCTCAAGAGTGGGATGCGATCACGCTATGGGTGGCGCCCGGTGCGGGCAACAGAGCGTAATGGGCCGGTTAGGGAAGTTCTTCGTCGGCGGCGGAGCCGGTGGCTTGTGCCGAAGGCGAAGCGCCGGGATCTTCGCCTGTCTCGCCAGTCTCGGCGGTCTCGCTCACTTCGGGAGTCGAAGCCGGATCCGGGGTAGTAGCCGGTTCCGGTGTCTCCGAAGGTTCAGCTGTCCCCGTTGGCTTCGGCGTCGTGCCCGGCGTCGCCGTATTCGGGGGAGTCGTGGCAGCCGTTGGCGTGGCGGTAGCGGTTGGGGCGGCGATACCGGTCGCGGCGCTACCAATTCCTGCCGCCACCGCAATGGTATCGTCGATCCGCGGTGCAAGTTCCGGCTGGGTCTCCCTCGTGGTGGTGAGAACCTGGCTGGCCGATTCAGCAATCGCCTTTGCGGTCTCCCGCTGAAGCGGGTCGAGCTCTTCTTCTTCGACAAGTTCGCTCAGGCTATCGAGGCCTTTGCGGACATCCTCGACGTTCTTCTCCGAGACCTTGCCCTTCTGGTTGAGACGCTGAAATTCCTGGACCCGCTCCATCGTGTGACGGATCTGGACATCAGTGCGAGCATCACCGGTCGAGAGGGAATACTCGATGCGCTCACCGGCCAGCTTGAAAGCGTAGTTCCAATCGCCGGGGACCGAGTCGCCGGCGGTGACCACACCCAGGGTCAGCAGGCTCATACCGCCGAGGACGACGGCCACAGCAGTACCGGCCACGGCGCCCTGCAGCCGGAAGAAGCCGCCCGCAGCCGGAGCCGAAGGGACAACCGCGACGGGTTCGTGGACGGGCGCGGCAGCACGGGCGGCGCGTTCCATGCCTGCTTCGACAAAGCGAGTCTTGAGTGATGCCTCGAAGTAGTAGCTGGGCTCCTCAGCGGCAAAGCTTTCGCCGATGACGATGCCGGTATCGAGGAGAGCGGTCAGCCAGGCCGCATCCTCAGGGTAGAGGTCGAGGACGAACGCCAGCTCCAGGCCATCGTCAATGAGGGCCTGGGCCTCCGCGAAGACCTCGTCCTCGCGGCTGGTGCGGCGGAATATACGACCGATCACTCGTCCTTCACCATCTTCTGTAGTCGCGCGACTGCTTTGTGTTGCAGCACTTTCACGTTGTTCTCGGATTTCCCCAGCACGGATGCTGTTTCCTTAACCGTGAGCCCCGCACCGAAGCGGAGCGCGATGACCTGGCGCTGTGCTTCAGGAAGTTGCTCGGCTGCCTCGCGTACTACCTGCAGCGTCGACGCCATTTCGATGTTGCCCGTGAAGTCGGGCGCATCATCCTCGATGGTGTCGACGAGCTGGACGTTGCCGCCGCGGTGTTTCTGCCTTCGCACAAACGAGACGATCTCGTTACGGGCGATGCGGAACACCCAGGCGCCAAAGGGAAGGCCTCGCCACGAAAAGCCTCCGATGTTGTCGATGATCTTGAGGAAGATCTCGTTGGTTACATCTTCTGCGTCTTCGTTGTTGCCGAGACGGGCCACGGTGTAGCGAAACACCCGCGGGAAGTAGAACTCGTAGAGCGCGGTAAGCGCTTCACGGTCTCCTTGCTGGGCTGTCTCAACAACGACGCGTTCGTCGAAGTCTGGAGCCAGCTCTTCCACGGAGGGATTCGTCAAACCAGCCCCCTGGGCCGCCGTTCACCTGGAAATCCGGAACGTGCCTCCTTTCGAGGATAGGTACGCGACTTGATTCGCACTAGAGATAACGTGGAGAGAATGGGAAAGGTTAATGGTGGTCCGCGATGGCGCCGAAGCTGGACAGGCATGGGGGTTACGGCCCGGTGAATATCTGCCCGAGGGGGTTCCAACCGGTTGCACGGTGTGCTACGCTGATGTCTGTCATCGATGTGGCCTATTAAAGTCCACACGGGTCGAAGACTCCTGAGGAGGTATTGCAGATGCGAAGCAAGCTCCACATGGTCTACGGAGTATTCGAGGTTGATAGTTAAGGCCCGCCTTGAGCGGGCCGGGTACGGGCCTGTCGGCTGCCGCCCTTCAATCAGTTGAAACCGCATCAAGTTGGTGGCCATTCAGCAAACTGAGGCCCCCTCGCTCCAACGGAGCGGTCGCGGAGGCGAGTAAGCCTGGCAGGCAGGCGCCGACGAGGCGCCAACCGGAAAACGAAGCGGGCCCCGGATGACGGGGCCCGCAGTGCGTCCAACGACTTCTCCAGCCCATCCCCGATCGATTCCCTCTTCCCGCAACTCCTGTACGAGTACGCGGCTTCCGCCAGCAGGCGGAGCTTTGCGTCCGATTGTGGCCGCGCCCAGTCGCTCGAAACCGTAGACTCGCGGGACATCCACCGGGGAGCACCGCACATGCCCATCTATGCCATCGGCGACAAGGTCCCGCGCATCCATCCTGACGCCTTCATCGCGCCAACGGCCAGCATCGTCGGCGATGTCGAAGTTCATGCCGGGGCGTCGGTCTGGTATGGCGCTGTGGTGCGCGGCGACACTTCGTACGCCGTCATCGGTCCCGGCGCGAATGTCCAGGATGGTGCTGTCGTGCACGGCCGGGCCGACCTCCCCGCGCTCATCGGCCGGGAGGCATCACTGGCCCACAACTGTGTGGTCCACGGCGCAGTCATTGGCGAACAGGCACTGATCGCGAACGGCGCCATGGTGCTCGATGGGGCGAAGGTGGGCGCCCGCGCCCTGATCGCCGCCGGGGCAATCGTGCTGGCAGACGTGGAGATCCCTGAGGGGATGCTGGCCGTCGGTGCACCGGCGGTGGTGAAGCGGTCGATCCTCGGCGGGCCGAGCGAGGAATGGGTGACCGGGAACCCCGGACGCTACCAGGTGCTGGCGGCGATGCACCGGGCGGGACTGAAGGAATTGGAGCGGGAGGACGTGGTAGCGCCGGAGGCCTGAGCTCTCTGCTCAACGAATCCGAACCGCAGCCAGTGCCCGTCTATCGACGCGAATGCCTTCCAGTTTCCAACCGAAGGTGTACCGTTGCGACGTATGGCTTGCGACATGCTCGTAGTGCAGCTGGGGTGACAGGTAAGCTCTGCGCGATTCTGAGTGCCGCAGTTCTGGCCGTGCTGCTCGCAGGCCCGGTTGGCGGAGGTCGGTCGGCGGGGGCCCAAAGCACCACCACCGAAGTGGTCACGTTCGGGAAGGAATTGGCGGCGCTGGCAGCAGGCGGTGATGCGGCGGCCATTGCAGCGCTCGCAGTCACAAACTCCTTCACCTGCCCGGTAGATGAGGTCTACCGCGCGCAGGCATGTGATGGCAAGCCAGACGGAACCATCGTCGAGGGCTACACGGTCGGGCGGCTGCACTCGGAGGGAGGCGTCGTTGACTTCGTCCAACTTGTGGACTTCATTGATGCCGCGCTGCACCGATTCACCAGTAGCGAGATTCGACTCTACACGGTGACCCAAGCCGGCGATGCAATTGTGCTTTCCACGCCCGGCGACGCGGCACAGATCGCCACCGCGGCAAACGTCCTGACGTTTGGCGTGCGCGCGACCGCGAACGGTTACCGAATCATTGCGACTGTCGACGGGTTCGTGCACGAAGGGGCAGATGGCGGCGCTGCACTTGTGCAAGGCGGTAAGTATGGGGACGCGGTCTACGTGGAGGTCGGCCTCCTTCCTCCTGCGACGGGGTCGGGCGAACTTGCCGAATCGTCTCCCGACGGCGTCCTGCTACTGGTGGGCGCACTCGTTGCGTTAGCCGCTGCGAGCCTGTTCCTGGCCCTGGCTGGATGGAGGCCATGGACCGCTGCATCGGGACATCATCGCTAGACACCAAGTGGACGTGGTAGCGCCGGAGGCCTGACTACGGAAACCTGTTGAACCAGGCCAGCGACAATCCCGCGCTTCCTACCAGGAAGAGTGCCGCAAAGCCCGCAAACCACCAGGTGATTTCTCGCTTCTCGCTTTCGTGGCCGATCTGGGAGCTGAGGTCTTCGTAGACGGAAGTCAGTTCGTCGCCGGAAAGGGCGGAGAAGAATTGCGCGTTGGTGATCTCGGCCACGGTCTGGAGGGTCCGCTCGTCGGGCGGCACCTGCACGCGCTGGAGACGTCCGTTGTCGTCGATTACGTCGACGAATCCGGTGGGCGTGCCCAGGGCAACGGTGAAGACCTTGACGCCAAGCTCGGCGGCACGCTGCGCAGCCCTCACCGGGTCGGACTCGCCGGCGGTGTTGAATCCGTCGGAGAGGAGCAAGACCACCGATGGCGGCCTGTTCGATTCGCCCTCGCCTTCGTCTGCCGGTGATGGCTCCGGTGTTGGTTGGGCGCCGAACTGCTCGGGCTCTTCGGCCGCGTCAAGGGCGAGCTGGATGGCGTCGCCCATGGCTGTGCCACCTTCCGCCCGGAGGCGCAGGAGCGCGTCTTCGGCCAGCTTGCGGTCGTGGGTCGGCGGCAAGGCAACTGCCGCATACTGGGAGAACGAGACAATGCCGACCCGGAACCCCTCGGGAATGTCGCCGAGGAACGCTGTCGCCGCTTCCTGGGCAGCGACCAGCCGGGTGGGTTCGACATCTTCGGCATTCATCGACCCGGAGACATCCATCACGAGGATGACGGTGGCCTGTTCGCGCGGGACCTGCGTGGTGCGCTCGGGACGGGCGATGGCGGTGAGCAGCAGTGCCAGCGCCACCAGCAGGAGGACCGGCGGCACGTGCCGCTTCCAGCGCGGAGAATCGGACACGACGGTGCCGAGCAATTCGAGGTTGGTGAAGCGGACGGCGTACTTCGTCCTTCGCCCCTGCGCCCACACATAGACCAACACCGCCACCGGCACGATGAGAAGCAGCAACAGCCAGAAGGGCGCCTGGAAACTCACTTCCGTACCCCCGGCCGCCGGAGGAAGCCGGCAAGCTGCCGCAACCAGTGACCTTCCGTGGTGCAGCGGACGTGTTCGACGCCGTGACGCTGAAACGTGGCGAGCAACTGCCGCCGCTCTTCCTTCGCCCGCTGGATGAACTGTTCACGGAGGCGCCGGTCAGAGGTGTCGACGCGGAGCACTCGCCCGGATTCGGGGTCGATGAACTCGACCTCGCCGATGTCGGGCAGGACTTCCTCGCGGGGGTCGGCCACCTCGATTGCAAGAACAGCGTGGCGATGGGCCAGGCGGCCGAGCGGCGCCTCCCAGTCGCGGGTGCCCCGGAAGTCGGCGACGACGGCGACAAGACCGGCGCCGCGGGCCAGCCCGGCCACGCGGCCCAGTGCCTCCGCGAGTGTGGTTGCGTCGGGGCCGTCCGCCGGTGCTGTGCGTTCCAGCGTCGTCAGGGCGCCGAGGAGACCGGTCCGGCCCTGCCGCGGCGGCAGGATCTCGACCTTCGGGCCGCCGAAGGTGACGACGCCCAGCCGGTTGCCCCGCCGCGTCGCCAGGTGGCCCACGGCGAGAGCCACGCCTTCGGCAGCATCGAGCTTGCGCATCATCGCGGTGCCGAAGTTCATCGAGGGTGAGGTGTCGAGCACCAGCCAGGTCGTCAGCGAACGTTCGGCCAGTTGCACCTGGACATGGGGCTCGCCGGTGCGGGCGGTCACGTTCCACTCGATCTGGCGAACGTCATCGCCGGGTACGTAGGCACGCAGCTGGTGAAGCTCCGTGCCGAGACCGGGCAGGGCCGTCCGGTGGTCGCCCGACAAGAGGCCGTCGATGCGCTTGCGCACGGTGAGGTCGAGGGCGCGGATTGCTGCTTCGGGAGCGCGAGCCGGCGTCGCCCGGGCGTGGGCCACACGGTCGTACGGCGAGTCGACATGGTCATCGATCCGCGGGTCGTCCCAGCGGGGAGGCCGCCGCGTCGACTTCATGCAGTCGCCTCGGCCCGGGCAAGGTCGATGCGCGGCACCGGGATGCGGCCGAGGATGGCGTCGAGGACATCGTCGGCCGTGCGCTCTTCGCTGAGGGCCTGGTAGCTGAGGCCGATACGGTGGCGAAGCACGTCGCGGGCTACATCGAAGACGTCCTGGGGCAGCACATAGTTGCGGCCACGCATGAGGGCGATGGCCCGCCCTGCATGCACGAGGTTCAGGGAGCCGCGGGGGCTGGCCCCCCAGGTGACGTAAGGGGCGTAGGTCTCGAGCCCGTAGTGGGCGAGGTGCCGGGTGCAGGTGACCAGGGTGACGGCGTATTCGACCACGGTGTTGTCGACGTAGACCGCGGCCGCCGTCTCCTGGAGGAGCGTCAGCTCTTCGACGGTGAGCACCTGGCGGGCGTGGGGCTCTTCGCCCAGCGAACGCTGGACGACGGACATCTCATCGCTGAAGCCGGGGTAGTCGACCAGCACCTTCATCATGAAGCGGTCGAGCTGGGCCTCGGGGAGAGGGTAGGTGCCCTCCGACTCGATCGGGTTCTGGGTGGCCATCACGAGGAATGGCACCGGCACCGGGTGCGTCTCCTTGTGGATGGTGACCTGCCGTTCCTGCATCACCTCGAGCAAGGCCGATTGCACCTTCGCCGGGGCCCGGTTGATCTCGTCGGCGAGAAGGAAGTTGCAGAAGACGGGGCCGAACTCGGTTTCGAAGGTAGCGGTGTCGCCCCGGAAGATGCGGGTGCCGACGAGGTCGCTGGGGACAAGGTCGGGTGTGAACTGGATGCGCTGGAAGGTACCGCCAAGCACCTCTGCCGTGGTGCGAATGGTGAGCGTCTTGGCCAGCCCCGGCACACCTTCGATGAGGAGGTGGCCGCCTGTGAGGAGGGCGATAAAGACGCGTTCGAGCATCTCCTCCTGGCCGACGATGACGTGCTTTACTTCGAAGAGCGCCGTCTCCAGCTTCTTGCGCGCATCTTCGGGGCTGGCGAGACCATCGGCGTTGGGGGTGAGAACGTCCACCGGGGCATTCCTCCGGGCATAGATAGGGAAAAGGGCGGGAACGCCCGCTACCTAGGATGCACGATCGAGGTGGAGGGCGGTGTAAAGGGAGGGGGAAGGGACCGGGTTGCTCACGTGATAGCGCACGGTGTTCACGCTGATGCCGAGGCGGACAGCAATCTCAGCGTTGGGCAGCCCTTCGCGGACGTGCTCCAGCACACGGGCTTCGGCCGGCGTCAGCGGGCCGGGGTGTGGCGGTCTCCCTCGTTGCGCCATGGGGTGGAGTGTAGGACGGGAAGCGGGGAATTACCCCGTCCGCGCTACCCCCGCAGCTTGGCCAGCTCTTCCTCGGTTTCCTTCAGCTTGCGGCGCTGCGCGCGGTCGCTTTCGAAGCGCTCGGTAATGTCGCGGGCGGTGGCCATGGCCCCCACGGACTCGCCATCGACGACGATGATCGCGAAGCCCAGTTCGACATAGAACTGGCTGCCGTCCTTCTTCTGGGCGCGGGTGGGAAGGAACTGGCCGGCGTACTTGGTGACGCCGTCACCCATCGCCCGCTCGAAGCCCTTCCAGTGGGCGTCGCGGAAGCGCTCGGGGATGATGATGTCAAGCGACTGGCCTATCGCCTCTGCCGCTGTGAATCCAAACATGCGTTCAGCAGCGGTGTTCCAGGTGGTGATGCGGCCATCGGCGCCGGCAAAAATCACGGCATCGGGTGCCTGGTCGACAAGGTGGGTGTGAGTCATTTCGGGCATGGCATCGAGTCTACCCCCGGAGAGCCGGATGGTGTTGTCCCCGGCGCGTCTGCTCGCGCTCCTTGCTCCCACCGGTACACTGGCGCCCATGTGCGGCCGCATCACTCTCAGCTACAAAGAGGCGCAGGAGCTGGCCCAGGACATGGGCATCCCCGTCGAACAGCTGCCGCCCGAATACCAGGCCCGCTTCAACATCGCTCCCACGAGCGACCACCTCATCGTGACCACCGACCGCGAGGAGCGGGAAGTCAAGGTTGCCCGCTGGGGACTGATCAACCACTGGGCCAGGGACGCAAAGTCGGGCTACAAGC
This sequence comes from Dehalococcoidia bacterium, assembly GCA_020432105.1. Lineage (GTDB taxonomy): Bacteria > Chloroflexota > Dehalococcoidia > Tepidiformales > Tepidiformaceae > JAGQGZ01. The sequence goes on from JAGQGZ010000011.1 coordinate 16,054, forward strand.
AGATCAATGCCCGGGCCGAGACCGTCGAGAAGAGCCCGGCTTTCCGGGGCGCCTTCAAGAAACACCGCTGCCTTGTCCCCGTCGACGGCTTCTACGAATGGGCCGGGCCCAAGGGCGACCGCCAGCCCTACTGGTTCCACCGCCCCGATCGCAAGCTCTTCTACTTCGCCGGCCTCTTCGAGTCCTGGCAGCCGCCGGGCGAACCCAACCGCCAGCTCACCTTCACCATCATCACCACCGCAGCGAACGACTACCTCGCCCGGATCCACAACCGCATGCCCGTCATCCTCGAAACGGAAGAGGCCCAGGACACCTGGCTCTACCCCGGCGAAGAGGACACAGCGAAACTCAAGGGCCTCCTCCAGCCCGCGAATGACGGCGCCCTCGTCGCCTGGCCCGTCTCCCAGGATGCCAACAGCGTCAAGAACGATGAGCCCTGGCTCCTCGACGAAGTCGTCCTCGACAAACCTGCCTATTGAGGCGGGTGGACCGGGGTTTGGGGGTTGCGGCTCTAGTCAATGGTATCGACATATTCGAGGCCAGCGTTGAGGAGTTCGAGGTCGAACTCAATGGGTGGAAGTGAGGGTTTGTCGCCGGGGGCGACGCCTGTGGCAACGATGTGGCGGCCGCTCCTGGCGGCGCACTCGCGGGTTGGACCATCCGGATCGTCGGTAGCATCGATGAAGCAAAGGACATCGCCGGAGTACTGAGACGGAATTTCGACTGGGGTCGCGGCCGCAGCAACCCCGATGAGGATGAGGACTCCCTTGTTTTCAGCCGGATTCTGGAACGTGTCGGCGGCCATTGCGGCGTCATCGTAGGTCGCGATTGTCAGGCCGGCGGTATAGCCCGCTTCGATCGCTAGCCGGAATGTCGAAGCGTACTGGGCGGGAGCGGCTGCCATGTACTGCCGCTGTTCGATGAAGGCGACACCCGTAGGCAGAACGGACGGAGTCGGGAGCTGCCAGTCTTCGTCCCCGGGCGTTGGAACGAAGACTGTCGGCGTTGACTCCCCGCCACATGCGGCGCAACAGAGGGCCATCATGGCCACCGCGAATGCGGCAGCCATGGTAGATCCGAGACTACTCAATTGGGTCGGCTATGAACTCGATATCAGCAGTCTCGCGCAGCTCCGACACGAGCGCATCCCTGTCGCCTCCGTTGGCGTTGACATACCTGCCGGTGAGCAGCATGTCGCGTAGGACGGTTCGGTACCGTTCCGACTCGCCCGCGCCCTCGAGGGTGGTGCCTGCTGCCCTGAACCAGGCCCGTATCATCTCTTCGGTTTCGGTCGGCACCTTGCCCTCCAGCAACGGTCCGAGGGCAGCATCGACCATAGAGTCGACCTCAGCCTCCGTCACCGTCACACCAGATTCGAGGGCGGCGCTAACGAGCACGCGATGATCGATTGCCTCGGCAAGCGCCTGGTCGGCGGAAAGCCGAGAATCTGCAGTTGTCGATGCGATGACCGTGGTGTCGATCTCGCGTTGGGTGATCGCAATGCCGTTGACCGTGGCTACGACGCGATCACCGCCCGACTCTGTCGCAAGCCGCTCGAACTCGGCCGTGGCGGAGTCGGCAGGAGATTGCGCCGTGCCCTTCAGCGTGACAACGAGTGCAGCGGACATGCCGATCAGAACACCAAACACTGCAAGTACGAGTGCGCCACGCCGGTCTAGCCCCCACGTTCCGTGTGGATACAACATCTAGTAGCACCCTATCGCGACCGCACCGTTGACGGTCAGCTTTTTGCATTGGTCTCGGACGTTGTTCGATTATCAAGGTGAATTTGCCTCACCGGCGAGCTCGCGCACGGGGCAGGGATGCGCGTTTGCCCTACCGCCCGCCAGCGGCCCCGGGGATGTCGCTGCGGCCCGAGCGGGGTGCTGCCTCCAGCCGTGCGAACATCTTCGCCACGATCGGCTCGGCCCGGGCGGCGGCCTCGGTCATCGCGTTGTTCCAGTAGATGGAGAGGGGCCGGAGGGCGCCCGCGTCGAAACGCTGCTCGTGCATCTGGAAGGCGCCGCTACGGTAGAGCACCACGTCTACCGGCGGGTCAACGTCAGCGGCGCTGATCCGGGTGGCATCGAAGCTGAGGAGGCCGGAGGTGAGCGCTTCGAGGAGGGGCCGGTCGTGGCGCCACACCCGGTCGAGCAGGGCCTTACCGTAGCTGCTCTCGCCGATGATGATGTACGGCGTCCCTGAGCCCACCTCGACCCAGTTGCCCTCGGGATAAATGTGGTAGAGCCGGTGGGCGGCATCCTCTTCGAGCTGGCCGCCGAGGATGCAGTGGATGTCGAAGGTGAGGCCGCTCTGATCGAGCCATTCGCCATCTTCCTTGCGGACCCGGCGTATCTGCTCGGCGAGCACGTTCGCTGCCTGGTACAGGCGCTTCATCTCGGTTCCGCGGGCGGCCGTCTCTTCTTCGAAATAGGTGAGTGTCTTGTCCCGGACCGAACGAAGCCCGCTGGACGCGATGAACATCGCGCCGCCGGGGACTTCGTGGACGGAGATCTTCTTGGCCGTCGAAGCCTCCATCCCACTGGTGATCCGCGTATCTGCGATGGCAAGCAGGCCTTCTTCGCTCTTCATGCCAATACAAAAGGTCATGCTTCCGCCGGGTGGGGCGCGATATAGGCTGCGCTCCCGCCTGAGCGATTGTACGGCAGGGGGCTCATTCCACGAAGGAGCGAGTGCTCGTGTTCCTGGCCTGCCTCAACTCGGCCGGCGTGCACCAGTCTTTTTCGGCACTGCTGCGGAACGAGCCGCAGCCGAGGTAGTGTCCCTGCGACACTCAGCCGCGAGCCGAGGTAGTGTCCCTGCGACACTCAGCCGCGTCAGACGTCCTCGGGCAGCACCCGGAAGATGCTCTCGCTGAGCGCCGTATTGATCTCGATCAGGCGCTTCTGGAAATCATCGAGGAACTCATGGAGGCCGGATTCCACGATGTTCGCGGTCGTCACGCCGTCGACATCGAGCTGAAGAAGGGTGATGGCACGCTCGGCCGGGGCCCGCATCACCGGCGGCGATGCGGCTGTGGCGTTCTTGTAGTGCCTGAGCAGGGCCATCAGGCAGAAGATCAGGCTCCGCGGGAAGCGCTGGTTGTGAATCAGCAGTTCGGTCACGCGGGGGGCGGTCGGTGTGCCCCGCACCGTCTTGCGGAATGCTTCCCAGGCGCTGGCCGAACGGAGGATGGCCGCCCACTGGAAGCGGTCGAGCGGCCCCCCGACATCCGAAACCTCGGGCAAGAGGATGTGGTACTTAGCATCGAGGATGCGGCTGGTCATGTCTGCCCGCTCGATGTAGGCGCCACAGCGGAACCACTCGCGTCCCTCTTCGAGCAGCACAGTGTTGTCATAGAGCCCGAACACCGTCTCGATGCTCCGCTTGATCGTGGTGCAGATGTCGAAGATCTCCGGATGCTCGAGGTGGTTACGGCGGGACAGCACCAGGTAGAGGCCGTTGATCTCGCTCCAGATCTCGCGCGAGATGAACTCCCGAAGGCCGCGGGCCAGGTTCCGGGCCTCCGACACCACCGACCGAATGCTGTTGGGGTTTTCAATGCTCAGGACAAGGAAGTCGCCCGGGGCAATCCCACCGGTGGATGCGGCCCTCTCATTCGCCTCTGCGTACAGTGCGTGCGCACCGGTTGCGGTAATCAGGGCATTCCAGGTGTCGCCGGTGTCGCCCGAGCTCGCGCCGGCCTCGATCTCAGCGTGGTACTCGACGTCGACCATCCTGGCGACGTTTTCGGCGCGCTCAAGGTAGCGGCCCAGCCAGTAGAGGTTCTCGGCGGTGCGGCAGAGCAGCGTCATACGTCCACGATCCAGGTGTCCTTGCTCCCGCCGCCCTGCGAGG
>JAGQGZ010000011.1:19922-33883 GCA_020432105.1 Dehalococcoidia bacterium
CCACGTAGGAGCCTTCGCGGAGGGCGACCCGTGTGAGGCCACCCGGCAGTACCCACGAGCTTTCCCCGGTCAGCACATAGGGGCGAAGGTCGGCCCGGCGTGCCACGAGGGTGCCGTCCTGGACCGTCGGAATGCTGCTGAATTCGAGCAGCGGCTGGGCAAGCCAGTTGCGAGGTTCTTCCTCTACCTGTTGCCAGAGGCCTTCGAGTTCGGATTTGGAGGCTTGCGGCCCCACCACCAGGCCGTAGCCGCCGGAGGCGTTGGCCGGCTTGAAAACGAGCTCCGCCATCCGTTCTTTCATCATCGCCCGGTCTTCGGGGAGCGAGGCGAGGTAGGTCTCGACGTTGGGGAGGATGGGTTCTTCGCCGAGGAAGAACCGGATGAGGTCCGGCACAAAGCGGTAGACGACCTTGTCGTCGGCGACGCCGGTGCCAATGGCATTGACCAGCGTGACGTTGCCCTCCCGGTAGGCGTTGACCAAGCCCGGAACACCCAGTGCCGAGTCCGGCCGAAAGACGAGTGGGTCGAGGAAGGCATCATCGATCCGGCGGTAGATGACGTGCACCCGCTCGAGGCCGGTTGTCGACCGAAGGTAGACGATGTCGTCGTGGACGACGAGGTCCTGGCCCTCGCAGAGGGTGATTCCCATCTGCTGGGCGAGGAATGCATGCTCGAAGTAAGCGGAATTGAAGATTCCGGGCGTGAGGACGACGGCATTCACATCGTTCGGGTCGATCGAAGGCGGGCGGACATCGATCAGCATGTTGCGAAGGCGCGGACCGTAGTCGTTGACCGGATGAACCTGCCCGGGCGGGAAGAGGTCGGGCGCTACCCGCAGCATCACCGTCCGGTTCTCCATCACGTACGACACGCCCGAGGGTGACCGGAGGTTGTCTTCGAGGACACGCCACGTCCCATCCTGGTCGCGGATGAGGTCACAGCCGACGATGTGCGCGTAGACCCCCAGGGGCGGGGTCCAGCCGGACATCTGCTTGTTGTAGTCCACGGAGCCAAGGACGATATCGGCGGGCACTATGCCTTCGCGCAGGCAGCGCTGCTCACCGTAGACGTCGGCAAGAAAGAGGTTGAGGGCGGTCACCCGCTGAATCAGCCCTTCCTCGAGGCGAGCCCATTCGGAGGCGCCAATGATCCGGGGGACCAGGGAGAAGGGGAAGATGCGCTCGGTGCCCTGGTCGTCGCTATAGACCGTGAACGTGATCCCGGCGTTGAGCAGGGCAAGGTCGGCGCGTGCCTGGCGCGCTTCAAATTCACCATCGCCCCAGCGGGCCAGGCGAGACAGGAATTCCCGATAGGCAGGGCGAACCTCGCGCTCGGGCGTTACCATCTCGTCCGGACCTGGCAGCAGTCCGTATCTCTCTATCCAATCACGTTCCATCGCTTTCACTATACGTATCGCACACGTTCTGCCGACGGGGGGCTTCCGTTTGAGACCTGCAGGCCGGGGCCGGAAAGGCCCGTTGACCAGCGCGTTACCTGTGTTCTTCCACCAAGCCGAGGCTCTCCATACACTCAGGCTTGGAGCCCCCATGCGTACCCGAATCCTCTTCGCCCCTTTGATCCTCGCCGCAGTCTCGTTGCTGGTAGCCTGCGGCGGCAACGACGGTGCGGGTGCGAGTGGCAACGATGGTGACGACGACAGCGGTATCGCGGTCGACACCCCTACACCCTTCCCAAACGACCCGGCACCTTCGCCGGCCCTGACGGGACCCGCAAGCCTCTACTCAATCTCGCAGGATGACCTCGGCCAGGGGTACATCACCGATATCGAGCACACCTGGGTACTGACCGCGGACAGCTACGGTACGACAACCCCATTCCGGGATACCAACGGCCCGACCATGCTGAACCAGTGGGGATACGTGGACGGCTACGAGACCAGCTACTCACCCGAAGGCCGGAGCACCGCCGTCCTCAACGGGGCCTACTGGATCCGCGTCGAGACACACCTGATGGCCGATGAACAGGGCGCCCGCGAACTCTTCGATTTCTTTAAGGGCTTCGTAGCCGGGACGGTTTCGGAGCCGGTGACCGTCAGTGGTATCGGCAATGACTTCGCAGCCTGGCGTTACATCGATACGGAGCACCCGGTCGGTACATCGACTATCCCCTCGGAAACCCACCAGTACATCTTCCGGCGCGGCAACCTGGTGGCCGCAGTCCAGACGGTGGGCGCGGAGCCCTTCATGGATGTGACGACCGTGTCCGCGCTCGCACGCATCATCGACCAGAAGGCACTCGGTGAGTCCGCTCTCGTGGAGCCGACCCCCGTATTCACAGCCACGAGCAATTAGGGTGCAAACGATGCGGAGCGTCCTCGCGATCTTCCTCTGCCTAGGTGTGGTCATGCTGGCAGTGGCCTGCGGTGGAGATGGCGACCAGGCCGCAGAAGGCACACGCCCGGCAAGCACCGGCGGCACGAGCGGTGGCCCGGCCGTGGTGGTAGACGGGCCGGCCTCCCGCTATGCCCCGTTTCTAGAAGAGATCTCCCGGCTGGGCTCTTTCGACGTCTATCCGCCCGAGACCTTCGGCATAGCCGCGGCAACCTGGAGCCTCACGGGGCCGTTCAGTTCGATCACCGACGGCGAAGCCAAGGCCGAAGAGTGGGGCTACAACGAAGGCTTCAATATCCAGTACCAACCCCGAAATTTGCTCGCTGGCGTGCTCCAGGGCAATTACTACGTCACTATCCAGGTGCACATATTCGATACGGTGGAGGGGGCAGAACAGGGCTTCGGTGCATACGAAACCACGACAGGTAACGCCGGTGGTGACGAGCTTTCCCCAAAGGGACTGGGCAACGAATCATTCGCCTACGAATTGAAAGAGGGCCTCGTTAGTAGAAGCGAAGTAGTTGCGGTGTATCATCGCTTTGTGTTCCGGCGGGGAAATGTCGTCGCGACCGTGCAGACCTATGGCGCCGAACCGTTCATGACCATCGATCCGGCTCGCGAAGTGGCTGTCATGATCGACGACCGCATCCTCGGAAACACGGAGGCGATTGAGCCGACGCCAATTCCTCCGCCCATACAGACCGGCTCGGGTAGCTAGCCCGGCGAGGAGGTTGTCAGTTCGTGCACGTCCGCCGGGCGTACCCCGCCCTCGGCCTCGTGATGTTCGCGATGCTGTTCTTTGCCCGGGACTCCTTAGCACAATCGCCCGAACCCTCGGGCGATGTCGTTATCGTGCGCTTCGCCGTCGACGGGGACGTCGCCACCCAACCGCTGGCTACTCGCCCGGACGGGCCACCCTGGGCCGGGCGCACAGCCCAGCTCCCGGTGCCCGAGGGCATGGAGACCGAGGAGTACCTGCGACTGCTCCGCCGGAGCCCGCTGGTGGAGTCGGCCCAGGCCGACCCGCGTGTCTACGCAACCGCAGTACCGAACGATCCCCTCTATAGCAGTAGCTCAGGGAGGCAGGACGCCTACCTCAAGACGATCGGCGCTCCCGAGGCCTGGGACCTGGCGACCGGCAACGACGAGGTCATCGTTGCCATCCTCGATTCCGGCGCCGACCTGACCCACCCGGACCTCGTCGCGCAGTTCTGGACGAACCAGGGGGAGATCCCCGGCAACGGCATCGACGACGATGCCAACGGCTGTATCGACGATGTCCATGGTTGTCGCTTCATGACCGTCAACAGCGCCGCGCCGGGATTCTGTAACTACAACCAGGCCCAGGATCTGACCGGCGCCGTGGCCGACGATACCGGCGGGACCGACCACAGCCACGGAACGATCGTCTCGGGGATCGTGGGAGCCAGTGGCAACAACTCGCTGGGCGTCACCGGTGTGGCCTGGAACATCCGGCTCATGATCGTGAAGGTGCTGGATTGCGACGGCGAAGGCAGCATGCTCAATGTTGCCGAAGGGATCGACTACGCGACGCGCATGGGTGCGCAGGTCATCAACCTGAGCCTGGCGAGCCTGCCGGGTAGCCCGGAATCGAACATCCCGGAACTGCGGACGGCAATCGAACAGGCACGCGATCGCGACGTCCTGATCGTGGCTTCGGCAGGCAACCATGGCTCAAGCGCAAATCACACTCCCGGCTACCCGGCCGCCTATACCCAGTACGAGAACGTGATCGGTGTGGGCGCCAGCGATTGGAAGAGCGGAAACGTCTGGGCTCCCTTCAGCAGCTATGGCCCAGGAATCGACTTTGCCGCGCCGGGCACCAGCATCACGAGCACCATCCGCCAGGGAGTGCTGCAGCAGAACTATGGCCTGGTAGAAAGCGGGACCAGCTTCAGTGCGCCGCTTGTGACAGGCATGTTTGCGCTCCTCATCGCGAGGAATGCCGACCTGCCCTACTCGGCATACATCGACGCCGCGGTGCAGACGGCGCAACCGGCCCCGCCTGCCAGCCACGGTGGCAACTGGGCGGGAGCAGGGATCATCGATATTGGCCAGGCGATAACCCGGATACCGATGCTGCTCACCGGTAGCGCCCAGCACAACTGGCTCGACATACCCGCCGGTGCCGTGATGGAGGCGAGAGTGAGTGGAAGAGTCTGCGGCCTCGCGGTGTCTGAGTCGTTCGGTGGGAGCACACGTTCCGTCTATGAGCTCACCGTCATGACCGAAGCGGTGAGCATTGGGTGTGGCGCCCCCGGCAAGGAGGTCACCGTGTTCATCGACGGCCAGCCTGCAAAGCCCGTCATCACCTGGGGCGGCCAGGATGTCCCGCTTTCGCTCACCCAGACCGACGTGAGCACCGTCACCCCGGATCCAGGCCCGATCGTCGTGCAGCCGCTTACGGCGGGCTGGAACAACATCGCCCACCTGGCACCTACCAGTCCGCTGCCTTCCGGGTTTGACTACCTGCCGGGTAACTGGACGGCGGCCTATGCCTGGGACCCGTTGCTGCCCGTGGCGCCGGGGGTGAATGGCGCCTACCGGCGGGTGATCAAAGACCCGCTGGCCCCGGCTGTGGCCAGTACCTGGGAGACAGCCAGCCGCTACCAGGGCTACTGGGTTGATGCCCAGACGACGACCAATGCTGCCACGGTGAACCCTGACCCCCCGTCCGGTCGCATCATTACCTTCGAACCCGGCTGGAATAACTTCACCTGGACAGGGGAGAGCAGCGCGATGAAGCCTGCCCTTGCGAACATCGCCGGCAAGTACACCATCGTGCTCCAGCACGACAACACGACTGGTGAATGGGCGACCTATGCGCCCAACCAGCCGCGCCCCCTTAACTCCCTGGGCGGTCTGCTCCATCTCTCGGTTTACTGGATCTATATGAACGAGCCGGGCAGCGTGATAATGAACTGACGCCACCCGGCCGCTGCAATCGTCCGTCCCCGGTATCGCGGGAGAAGCTTACGACCTTGCAACCGGGTGCGCCGGCACTTCGAGGCCGGTACATATCTTCCAGGCCTGTCCCAGCAGTCGCCGGGCTACCACGGCTCCGGGGCAGTGGTTCTCTACCGGCGCCCCCTCAAAGGTCCCGTAGTAGCGTGTGAAGAGGCCATCGGATTCGTCCATCCGGGCCAGCACATCTTCGAAGGCGGTGACCTCGGCGGCCGAAGTTTGCCAGCCCGCGTCGCCCCAGGCCGGCCCCGACCAGAGAGCCGTATCTACCAGGGCGGCCACCGAGTCCACCCCTGCTTCCACCTCCGCCCGCTCCCTGGCTGTTACCGTCCCGGCTTCAACCGCACGCTGGAGAATGCCAAGAACAGCCCTGTGCCAGCACTGAACGCGCGCTGTCGTGGGCTCGGCGCCCCCGATGGCTGCTGCGTCCCTGGCGACGGCTTCATCGTCGAAGAGCTGGTCGAGCCTGTCGATGCTTTCGTGCAGGTGCGCGGCGAACCCTTCCGGGAACTTGGAGACGAGGATAGCCCCCGGCGTAGCCCTGACGACGCGCCGAAACTCATCGATCCCCTGTTCCCTGAGCCAGCGGTGAAATCGTTCAAGTTCCTCTGCGTCCATCCGCCAGAGTCTACCCAATGCCAGGCAGGGAAAGCCCGGTAAAGGCCGCGCTTCGGCAACCCGGGATCCCTGTCGCGGGCTGTGTGACCTGCCGATTCTGAGAGTGTGATACGACGAGGTGTTGGTGTTCTGTTGGTGGCGCCAGTCGTCACCCTGTTGGCCGCGGCCTGTGGTGGCGGCGACGGCGAAGCCTTCAACCCCTTCGCTACCGCGACGCCGAAAGCGACCGGCACCGAGGTCGTCGTCCTCGGCGGTACGACGCCATCGCCGGCGACCAACGTCCGCCGCACTCCGACACCCGCTGACCCGAACGTAACGCCGACTCCCTATCCCGCCGGCCCGGAAGGTGCTGTGAATATGGATACGATCGGGCGCAAACCAACCGGCGGGAGCGAAGTCGGGGACTCGGGCGAACAGAACGACGAGCCGGCCCCCATCGGTCCCTGGGTCACGCCCCTGATCACCTGGGATGCTATCGGCAGTACCTTCGGCGAAGACCGTGGCGAACCGTACACCCATGGCGGCATCGACTTCCGCGTCGACAGCACACCCGGCGTCGATATCTACGCTGTCTGCGACGGCTTCGTTGCCGGCATCGAGTACAGCGAGACCCACGGCCGCTACATCGTTCTGAAGTGCCCCGACAAATGGACCGCGGTCTACGGCTACCTGGAGATTGTCGACGTCAAGGTGGACGATGACGTGGTGAAGGGTGAGACCATCCTTGGCACCGTCGGCAGTTTCCTGCACTTCGAGCTGCGCTGGGACTTCAAGCCCGTGGACCCCGACGGCCAGATCCAGTACCACGTGCGTCCGGGCGGCCTGCTCCTGACGCCCACGCCCACACCCTCCGCGACTCCTGAGCCGACGGATATTCCGGAAGACACTCCCACGCCGGTAGCAACGGCAGGCGGCGGCGGTGGCGGTGGCGGCACTGCTCCAACCTCCACGCCCACCAGGACCGCGACCCCGGCCGGCCCCCCGACGGCGACGCCTACACCGTCGAACACGCCCACCCCGGAGCCGACGGCCACGCCGACGCCAAAGCCGCCGACGCCCACACCGACGCCGTTGCCGCAAGCCTTCTAAGGTCTACCGATCTGCGGGTGCATTCCGCCAACTCGGGCGATCTCAGCGGACCGGCGAAGGCCCATCGACTGGCAACCGAGTACCGATTCGACAACGTCACCGTGTTCCCCTGGACCCGCTGACCCTGGCCCGAGGAGCTGCGGCGTTGTGAACGCCGCAGCAAACATATGTTCGTTGACACCCCCATACCTCGCACCTAGCATGAGTCGAGCACGGATCAGCGTGGGGGGACATGCCGAAGTTCATCTTTGTTACTGGCGGCGTCGTCTCCTCGGTGGGCAAGGGCATCACCACCGCCAGCCTCGGCAGAATCCTCAAGTCACGCGGCGTCTCCGTCACCATCCAAAAGCTCGACCCCTACCTGAACGTCGACCCCGGGACGATGTCGCCCTACCAGCACGGCGAGGTCTTCGTCACCCGCGACGGTGCCGAAACCGACCTCGATCTCGGCCATTACGAGCGATTCATCGACAGGGACCTCCACCAGGTTGCCAGCGTCACCAGCGGCCAGATCCACCAGGCGGTACTCGAGCGCGAGCGTCGCGGCGACTACCTTGGCGGCACCATTCAGGCCGTGCCGCACCTCACCGACGAGATGAAGTCGCGCATCTACGCCGCCGTCGAAGGGGCCGACGTCATCATCTGCGAGGTTGGCGGCACCGTCGGCGATATCGAAGGCCAAACATTCCTCGAAACCATTCGCCAGATCCGCCACGAGCAGCCACGCGAAAACACGCTCAACGTCCACGTGACGTTTCTTCCCTACGTTGGCGCAACGAATGAACTGAAGACGAAGCCGACCCAGCACTCGGTCCGGGAACTGCGCTCCATGGGCATCCAGCCCGACGCCATCCTCGCCCGCAGCGACCACCCGGTGCCGCGCGGTATCACCGAGAAAATCGCCCTCTTCTGTGATGTCCAGCCCAAGGCCGTCATCCCCATGGAGACCGCCCAGACGATCTACGAAGTGCCGTTGCTGCTTGAAGAGCGCGGACTTGGCGACTTCGTGATGCAGCGCCTCGGGCTCGAAGGCGAACGCGACCTTGCCGACTGGCGGGAGATGGTCGACCGCCTGAAGAACCCCGCCGGTGTCACGGAAGTGGCCATCGTCGGCAAGTACGTGGAACTCCAGGATGCCTACCTCAGCGTGAGAGAGAGCCTTGTCCACGCCGGCATCGCCGCCGGGGTCGAAGTAGACATCCGCTGGGTCCACGCCGAAGACGTCGAGAATCGCTCGGCCGACGCGCTCCTCGCAGGGGTTCAGGGTGTCGTCGTTCCCGGCGGCTTCGGCGAGCGCGGCTGGGAGGGCAAGATCGCGGCCGCCCGCTGGGCCCGGGAACATCGCGTTCCCTATCTCGGGCTCTGTTTCGGCATGCAGGCCATGGTCACCGAGTTCGCCCGCAACGTCGCCGGCTTCGAGGGTGCCAACTCCACCGAATTCGACCCGGAGTCCAGGTACCCGGTAATCAGCCTGCTGGAAGAGCAGGAGGGCGTGACCCACAAGGGCGGCACCATGCGCCTCGGCGGCTACCCTTGCACGCTGGTTGAAGGCACCCAGGCATATCGTTCCTACGGCGAACCGATCGTCAACGAGCGCCATCGCCATCGCTGGGAGTTCAACAACCGGTTCCGCGAACCACTCGCTGCCAAAGGGCTCATTGCCAGCGGCACCTCACCAGACGGGGCGCTCGTCGAGATCTCCGAAATCAGCGACCACCCCTTCATGCTCGGCACCCAGTTCCATCCCGAGCTCCAGAGCCGACCCAACCGTCCGCACCCCCTCTTCCGGGACTTTGTCCTCGCCACCATCGGCAAGCTGGAGAAGCCGGCGAGCAGCGATGCAACGGTAGCAGCCGCGGCAATCGCCACCGGCGGATAGCAACCGAACGCGAACAACCCTCTGTCACCCGTAACCAGCCAGCAATTGGAGCTTCCCTATGAAACTCGGTGTCACCTTCCCCCAGACTGAGATCGGCAGCGACCCGTCAGTCGTCCGCGACTTCGCCCAGGCCGCCGAAGACCTCGGCTACGACTACCTCCTCGCCTACGACCACGTCCTCGGCGCCGACCCCACACGACCCGGGGGCTGGACAGGTCCTTACAGCGTCGATACCAACTTCCACGAGCCGTTCGTGCTCTTTGGCTGGCTCGCTGGCCTGACCAGCCGGATTGAGCTCACGACCGGCGTCATCATCCTGCCCCAGCGGCAGACTGCTCTTGTCGCCAAGCAGGTGGCGGAACTCGACATCCTCAGCGGCGGACGCATTCGCCTTGGCATCGGCACCGGCTGGAACGCCGTGGAGTATGAATCGCTGAACGAGGACTTCCACAACCGCGGCATCCACCAGGCCGAACAGGTCGAAGTGATGCGCCTGCTCTGGGAGAACGACGTCGTCGACTACACCGGCCGCTGGCACCGCATCGACAGGGCGGGCATCAAGCCCCGGCCCACTCGCCGCATCCCCGTCTGGTTCGGTGGCAGTGACGAGCGTGCCCTCCGCCGCATGGCGCGCATTGGCGATGGCTGGATGATGAACCGCCAGCCGGACGACGCCGGTTCGGCGAACATCGCCAGGGTTCGCCAGTGGGTGAAGGATGAGGACCGCGACCCGAATTCGTTCGGCATCCAGGGATCCATCGGCTACCAGGCCGGGCCGGAGAAATGGCCCGCCCAGATGCAACGCTGGAAGGATCTCCAGGCCAGCCACGTGGGTGTCATCACCATGAACGCCGGTCTTGCCGGTCCTCGTGACCACATCGAGGCGATCCGCAAGTTCAAAGAGGGTGTCTGAGAAACTCTTCGAGCGTTATGTCGCTGATCTCCGTGCTTGTCTCACGCTGAAAAGCGTGGCGGCCACGCCTAAGGATCGCTGCTGGGCCGCTCGCCGCTCAAGTACGCTTCGCTGGCCTCAATCACCTCGCCGACCCAGCGGTCCATCTCCTCCCACCATTCGAACAGCCAGTCGGTGCGTGCCTCCGGGGTGGTTGGAACATCGGCAGCGGGCACGCGCCAGAGTTTGATCCGCAGTTCAGCGTGCACCAGCGCACCCCAGACAATGCTCGTGTACTTGCGGGCGCCTTCGAGGCCATGGTGGGCGATGAAAAGGACGTCGGCGCCTTCGGCCGTATCGAGGAGACCGAGCACTCCGCCCAGCCGCGGCGGCAGCATGTACTGGATACGTTCGGCCCGAGCATGAAGGGCCGGGTCCTGCCGTGCCAGCGATTCGAGGACCTGCTCACGGCGGGCATGCGTGTAGAGGGCTCCCTCGGGGAAGATCAGGACGCCATCGGTTGGGCCAAGGTTCTCACCCAGCTTTGCGACCTCAAGTGCTTCGCCCCCCTGCTTGCGGGCAGTGCTGACGAAGAGATTGGGGAGACGGTGGCCGACGATGTCGATGCTGGGATCACGCTGGAGCCAGCGATTGATCACCCAGCGGAGCATGATGTCGTGGGGGCCGGAGACAAGGTAGAGCGGCAGAAGGTTGTCGACGGGGCTGACGTGACGGGGGAAAACGAGCACCGGGCCACCAGCGGCCAGTTCGGGGTTCTCGATCGTCACCTTGAGGCCGAAGATGCGGATGGCGCCCTTGAAGAGGGTCGTCCCCCACCACTTCTGCAGCTCGAAATGGGCCCGGATGTAACCTTCGCGACGCCCGGCGTAGCGGACGGAGATACCCATCGCCCGGGCGATCGCGACCGTGTCGCAGAAGGCGAAGAGCCCGAGCATCAGGTAGGCCCTGGTGCGAGCGAGGCGGCGGCGCTGGACGATGTCGGCGAAGACCAGTGCCGGGATCGCCACCGGGGCTGCGACCGTCACCAGTACCAGTGTGAGGATGAGGGCGGGAACGGAGACGGACCGCCGGACCAGTGCCTCCGTGGAGCCCTGGAGCCAGCCAAGAAATGCGCGGATACGTCTCACCGGGGCGATTGTACGCGTGGGGGGCTTTCGGGCCGAAAACGGCTATCCCCGGGCTCGCGGCCGCGACTTTGGCTGAGGAGCGACCAGCTCATAGCTGCGCTTGATCCAGGGAAGCACGATGTCCAGCTCGGCCTCATTGCGAACTGTTGCCATCACCCAGCCGTGCCGGCCGATGTAAGGCGCGGTTATCACGAACGGCAGGAGTTTCGCTTCCTCGGCGGCTTCCTTCCCCAGCTTGACGGTGACCGTCGCCCCACCGTCCTCAGTGCGACCCGTAAAGACAAAGATGCGCTGATTGGCGAGCTTGTAGACGGGGTCGAGGTGGTCCCACGGGTTGTCCGGCCAGGCGCCCTCGAATCCGGCCGCATATGCCTGGATTCGCTCTAGAAGGGGTGGCATCTCATTCATCGGCGGCACCTCGGAAGGGGTCGAGGCCCCGCAGTATAGCGGGGTGGTCAGCCGCCGATGCCTGCCGGCTGCTGGTCAACCTCGGTAACGCCGAGGAGGTAGCGGGGTCCGCTCCCGAATTCACCGGCTCTGTCGCCCGCGTTCAACAGCGCGCACTTCTGGAGGGAGAGACAGCCGCAGCCGATGCACGAGCCGAGGTCGTCCCGCAGCCTCTCGAGTCCGGCGATGCGCTCATCCAGGTCTTTCCGCCAGCGCTGTGACATGCGCTCCCAGTCACGGACGGTCGGCGTCTTGCCCCGCGGGAGCCGGCTAAGGGCTTCGCCAACCGCTTCGAGTGTTAGGCCGACCGCCTGGGCCGCCCGGATCACCGAGACCACCCGGATGTCGTCCCGGCGAAATCGGCGCTGGTTACCGCTGGTGCGTTCAGAGGTGAGGAGGCCGATCGATTCGTAGAAGCGGATGGCTGAGGTGGCAACGCCTGTCCGTTCGGCCAACTCACCGATAGTGATCTGGTCCGTGGCCTTCGCCATGGGAGGGATTCTGGGACGGGGATCGATTTCAAGTCAACTTGAAGTCTCGGGAACCTGCAGTGTCCCCGCAAAACAACCAGGCCCTCACGGAACCGTGTCTACCCGGACCGGCTGCCGGATGCCTATCCGTTCGGGATGCGAGCCCCCGGGTGAGCATCGTATTCGGGCAGGTAGGGCTTGATGTCGAGGATCGGGCTTCCGTCGATCGCATCGAGGCCGCGGACACGCAGCATCGTTCCATCCACTCCGAGTACTGGCACAGCGCTGACGCCCAGGTGGTTGGGGCGCAGCTGGCTGCGGGTGGCGAGGATGCCGTAGGTGTTGCCGCTCCTCAGCGTCATCTGTTCGGGTTTCTCCGCCGCGCCCGGTGCAAGGTCCATGTAGAAGGTGACGATGATGTGGCTATAGCGGTCGAGGTTCAGCAGCTTTGCCTGGTGTTCGGGCAGCAGCTCGATCGTACTTTCCACACTCTCCCATCCTCGAGGCCGGGGCTTCCCAACGCCGTTCCTGACGTAGCCGATCGCCGATAGGGTGACGGTCGCCGGCGGGACGGGCCGTACGAACTTGCTACCGAAGGGCCACAGTCGCATGAGGTGACTCTGCGACACCCACCGTTCCCCGGCAACCGATCGAAGCGCAGGCCCCGGGCTAGACGCGGAGCTTCCGGTCGAGCTTCGCGACAGCCTCGCGAAGCTGGAGCATGCGCTGGCGGCGCTGGCGATTCGCAGGGTCGAGCGTCGACTCGTCCTCCTCTGCGATCTGGTAGCCGTACGCGCGGTAAGGCTCGATCTCATCGTCGGTGAGTTCTCTCAGGTACTCCTTCCGCTTGAACGCCTGCTCGATGTAGGGCGCGAGTTCCTCATCCTTACGGCGGAGGCGTTGGGCCTCGTGCTCCTTGAACTCGGGCATCACCTCGCTCGCGAAGAGTTCAAGCGCCTCGCAGATGTGCTCATGGCGGTTCTTCCCGCCCTGCTGAATGAACACCGTCTGGTCGACGCCGGCGTCCTGGAAGCGGCCGAGGTGGGCCCGAAGCTCGTCCGGGGTGCCGATGCCGTAGGTGGCGTTCCCGAACCCGGCTTCGGCCATGCCGTCACGCCCGAGTTCGCTCTTCACCGCCTCGTAGTGCTCCCAGATATTTGTGCGGCCGGGCCGGTGTTCCCCGAAACCATAGTGATGTCCGAGTGCGAACTGGAAGAAACGGAAACCATCGAGCCCGCGTGCCTCAGCCTCATCGTGGTCGGGGTGGACCATGAAGTTCGTCACCATGGCGATGTTCGGGTTTACCGCGTGGCCAATGGGAACGCACTCGTTCTTGAAGGTGGTGTAGTAGTCATCGACCCACTTCTTCGCTTCCTCGGGGTCGACAAAGGCGAAGGTCAGGGCGCCTATCCCGAGTTGGGCGGCCAGGTGAATCGTGTCCCGGTTGGAGCAGGCTACCCAGAGCGGCGGGTGGGGGCGTTGTACCGGCTTCGGCACCACGTTGCGGGTAGGCATCGAGAAATACTTGCCCTTGAAACCCGGGTAGGGGTCCATAGCGAGCATATTCGCCACCTGTTCGACGGTCTCGCGCCACATTGCCCGGCGCTCTGCGGGGGGCACGCCGTATCCCTCAAGCTCAGCCCGCGAGGCGGATTCGCCGGTGCCGAATTCCACGCGGCCATTGGAGACGAGGTCGAGCGTGGCGATGCGCTCGGCGATGCGGGCGGGATGGTTGTAGCCGGGCGGCATGAGGACGATCCCGTGGCCCAGGCGGATGTTCTTCGTGCGCTGCGAGGCGGCAGCAAGGAAGACCTCGGGCGCGGAGGAGTGCGAGTACTCCTCGAGGAAGTGATGTTCGACCTCCCAGGCATGGTCGATCCCGAGTTTGTCCGCCAGCTCGATTTCGTCGAGCGCATCCTGGAAGAGCTTCTGTTCGCCGCCCTCGGGCCAGGGACGCGGGTACTGGTGTTCGTAGAAGATGCCGAATCGCATGGCTGCTCCCCCTTACAAACCGGCTTCGGTGGGCCGGGTGGCGCCGAATGATACGACGCAGGCAAATGATCGCAACACGCTACCCGCATT
>JAGQGZ010000120.1 GCA_020432105.1 Dehalococcoidia bacterium
TCCCGTAGAGA
The DNA here is from genome assembly GCA_020432105.1 of Dehalococcoidia bacterium. Classification (GTDB taxonomy): domain Bacteria; phylum Chloroflexota; class Dehalococcoidia; order Tepidiformales; family Tepidiformaceae; genus JAGQGZ01. The sequence continues at coordinate 12 of JAGQGZ010000120.1, forward strand.
CCGGCCAACTCAAACGTGATCCAGATGGCTGCCACGATCGTGAGGATTGGCACAGCCGTTGAGAGCATGCCGAGACTCAGGCCGCCGATGATGAGCGTTGCTGCACCCGTCTCCGACTGGTTCGCGAGATTCTTTGTTGGGCTGAATTCATATGCCGTGTAGTACTCGGTTACCGTGCCGATAATCTGTCCGGCCACCAGTCCCACGAGTACCGCCCAGAACAACTTGAAATCAAGGTCCAGCACGAGGATTGCCACCGCGGTGCCAACCAGTGCCAGGCCGCTGGCCGAGAAGATACCCGTCCGCAGTGCCCAGAGCAGTCGCCCCATGCTCGCATCTTCGCTGGCACGAACGAGGAACGTCCCGATGATGGCCGAGAAGATCCCGAGCCCCATGACCAGGAATGGCAGCACCAGGGCCTTGCTGTCGTAGTTCGCGACGTCGACAGAATCGAAGACGCCGTTTTCACCTACGCCAACGATCGCGACCGAAGCCAGTGCCATCGTCGCCACAATCGATCCTGTGTACGACTCGAAGAGATCGGCCCCCATCCCTGCGACGTCGCCGACATTGTCGCCAACGTTGTCGGCGATCGTGGCCGGGTTCCGCGGATCGTCTTCAGGAATCCCCGCTTCAACCTTTCCGACAAGGTCCGCACCGACGTCAGCGGCCTTTGTATAGATCCCTCCGCCAACGCGGGCGAACAGGGCAATCGACGATGCGCCGAAGGCGAATCCCGTCAGTGGCTGGAAGTCCTGCCAGATCAGATAAAGGCTGGTGAGGCAGAGCAGGCTGATGCCGACAACCGTCATACCCATGACCGCGCCAGACGAGAACGCCACCCGCAGTGCCGGGTTCAGCCCCACACGCGCCTTCGCGGCCGTTCGCACATTGGCCCTGACGGCTACGTACATGCCGACGTAGCCCGCCAGTGCCGAGGCAATGGCGCCGATCACATACGAAATCGCCGTGCGGGGTCCATCTTCCCAGTTGCCGGACGTGCTCGCCGTGTACTTGTCGAGGATGTCGAAGTCGACGAACAGCGCCAGCACGACGGCCACAACAGCCACAAACGCCGCGAGGATCGTGTATTCCCGCCGCAGGAACGCAGCGGCACCCTCCTGGATCGATTTCGCGATCCCCTTCATCGTGTCGTCGCCCTCGTCCTCCTTGAGAACGTTTCGCGTGGTGACAACAGCGAATAGCAAGGCGATTACGCTCGCAGCGAGCGCGATCATCAGTGAGCCCATCGACTCTCCCCCTGGATTGGTCCAGCTTCACAGGACGGCTTTACCTGCACCGTGAATGACGAATGCGACCGTTCCCGTGTGTGGCTGGCGGAGTCTATCAAGCCCTGGACCTACGGGAAACGGACCGACCAACCACAGCACCGGGACTCGCACGCCCCAACGCCTGCCTCCTGTACGCTGTGCCTATGCGCGAAGTTGCCGAACTGAACGGCGATGGCATTGCCGCGGAACTCCGCGATGCGGTTCACCTGCTCAACACCGCACTCGGTGACCCCGTGGCCTTCAAGCCCGTTGACTGGAGCCTGGAAGCTCGCGAGAAGAGCGACGCCACGCTCGACAAGGGGATTGAGCTCGCCGCCTCGCTCGGCGCCGCCATGAAGTATCCAACCGTCACCCGTCTCCTCAGCCCAAACCAGGTCCTCCGCGACCGGCTTGGATTGTCCGTCATTCACCGGCCCTGCCGCACCTATCCCGGCGTCAGCAGCAACTACACGGGTGAACTGGATATCCAGGTCGTCCGCGTCGCCACGGGCGGAACCTACGAAGATGCCGGCCGCCGCATCGGCTACCACAGCGCCGTGAGCATCCGGATCATGGAGCGGACCCCGGTCGAGCATGCCGCCCACTTCGCATTTCGTCTCGCCGAACGCCACCGGCGCCAGGTCGTCTCGGCCAGCAAGTACACCATTCAGCAGGCCGCCGACGGGCTCTTCGAAGAGGTCGTTGCCGAAGTTGCAAAGGAATACCGCAACACCGAGCACCGCCGCGAACTGTTCGACGCCCTTCTTGCCAAGCTCATCATCTATCCCGGTCGTTTCGACGTCATCGTGACGCCGAACGAGTACGGCGATTTCCTCAGCGATGCTGCCTATGGCCTCATCGGCTCGATTGGCCTTGGCGCAAGCGCCGCTTACGCCTTCACTCCCAGCCATCAGCCGAACATCGGCATCTTTGACCCCGCCGGCGGCACCGCACCCGACATCGCCGGCCAGGGTATCGCCAACCCGTCCGGGGCTCTCGAAGCCTACGGCTACCTCCTTGAATACCTCGGTCACTACGACATGGGGCCGAAGCTTGTCAGCGCCGTTCGCGATTGCATCGGGGCGGGCGAAAAGACCGCTGACCTCGGTGGCACCCTCGACACCCGTCAGTTCACGGAAGCGGTATCCCGGCGAATAGCCAGCCGCTGATCAACCTTTCCGCAGAGCCGCGTAGGACGGAACCTCCGATGTTGTAGATGGCGTTGGGAGACGGAATCCGGATAGTCGGCGGCGTCCTCATCTATTGGTTCGCTTTCGCCCTGCCCGCTCTCATCGTCGTCTGGGTGGCGAGCCGAGCGAGCCTCAACGCCAGTATCGCTCGGGCCGCTGGCCTCGCTGGCACGGGAATCGTCCTTGGCGTAGTCGGCCCAACCGTTGCCCTGACCTATGACGAGGAGCACTGGTATGGCTCCGGCGCTGAGCCTGTGTTTGGACCAATCCCCGCAATTCTTCTTGGCCCTGCCCTGTGGGTTGCTTGCGCGTCTATCTGGGTAGCGGCTGAAGTTGCCCTCCGTTCGCTCCGCGACTAGCCAGGCGGCGGGCTTCGCCCCTAACTCTCCTCAACTCCCAGCGCCAGCATCGTGTTCCGTTGCACAATTGCCATAGTCAGGTCGCCCCGCGTCCGCTCGAGAATGCCCCGCGTCTGGTCCGTCGTTCGCCGCAACCCGCCCGTCATCGCATCCGGGAAGTCAACCGTGACCAGCGCCGCGTAGATGTCGTCCATCGCCTCCAACAGCGCCTCACACTCCTCGTAGCGGCCATGGCGAAGCCGGTCGAGCACGGCCCGCCGCAGTTCACCCACCGCTTCCGCTATCCCGTTCAGGTAGGCCGGGTACTCAACACCAAGCTCGTCGGGGTCGGGGAGCTTTTCGCCGGTCAGCAGGGCAAGAGTCGTGCGGGCCTCGGCATATTCCTTCAGGGCGTCGTGCACGAAACCGGCGTGGTAGATATCCGCATGGCCTTCGAGCGCTCGAACGGCATCGTCCCGGATGGCCCTCGCCTCATCCAGCAGCCGCTCTGCTTCCGCCCGGTCAGCCCGATGGATCGCCCGGATCGAGTTCGCGCTCAGCCGGATGATCGCTCGTGAGGCCGTGAGACCGGCTTCGCGAGCCTTATTCTTCGCTGCAAGATGGCCCGTGATCCGCTCGAGAATCTGGTCCAGGTTCGAGGTGTCGGCCACGCGGCCTAGAGGTCTTTCACGGGGTCGGGGAACTCGCCTTCGCGCGCGGCGTCGATCATTTCACGCGCCCCTTCGGGCAGGTCGACGCCGTATTCGTCGAAGCGCTTCTCCACCCAGCTACCGATCTGGCGCGGGTCGCGGTAGGCATCCGGGCCGCCGTCGGTTGAATCACCGTACTTCTCGATGATCTCGCCCCGGGAGTAACTCCGTCCGAACTTCGACATCATCCGCGATGTCTTTTCGCTCCCGCAGTGCTCGCAGGCAGCCGTCACCTCGGTATCGATCTTGCGTGTGAAGTGGTTGGTGATGCGCCCGCAGTCGGCACACCGGAATTCGTAGATGGGCATCGGATTCCCCGTCAATCGCTAGGGCTGTGTCCAGATCGTACCATGCTCACTCGTCGAGTTCGGGTATCTCCAGCGCCTTGAAGTGCGTCACCGCCAGCACCTTTCCTCCCCTGTCCAGGTCCACAGCCACCGCATCGATCCGGATCCGTTCCGGGTCCTTCGATTTGCTCGTGCAGTACTGCATCGCGCACTCCCACATCCGCGCCAGCTTCCGGTCGTCCAACGACTCCGCCGCCAACCCTGGCTGCGCCCGTCGCGTTCTTACTTCCACAAACACGAGGTCGTCCTCGTCCGTCGCCACGATGTCGATCTCGCCGGCCTTCATCCTCACGTTCGTGGCCACGATCGTGCAGCCTTCGGCTTCAAGCCTGTGCCGTGCCAGCCGCTCACCGAAGTCACCGAGCCTGCGTCGTTCCGTCACCACCCGAATGACTTCTGGGCGACCGGGGCAAAGCTCTTCCGGTGAATCTCAGTTGGCCCAAGGCGGTGCAGCGCACGCTTGTGGTCTGCCGTGGCGTAGCCCTTGTTCTGGCAGAACCCAAAACCATGAAATCGCTCGCACGCCTCCACCATCAACGCATCGCGCGCCACCTTCGCGACGATCGACGCTGCCGCTACCGAGACGCTCTGGGCGTCCGCCTTCACGACCGCCCGTACGTCTGCCAGCGGCAGGTCCAAAGCATCGGAGATCACGGCAGACGGTGCACTCGGGAGTTGCTCGATCGCTCGCAACATGCAGAGCCGGCGGGCAGGGAGTATCCCAATCCTGTCGATCTCTTCCACGCTCGCCCAGCCGATCGCATAGGGAACGCTGTCGATGATTTGCGCGGCGAGTGTCTCCCGCACCGTCGCCGAAAGCACTTTGGAGTCACGGACGTCCGAGAACCATGCGAATTTTCGTCCCGGTTCCAGGGCCACCACCCCGGCTGCCACCGGCCCCGCCAGCGGGCCAACCCCAACCTCATCCACACCGGCGACCAGCAGCGCTCCCGATCGCCACGCCTCGCGTTCAAACTTCAGGCTCGGGATGTACTTGACGGCCACCACCCTGATGCTAGCGCGCCCGCGGCCGTAATAAACGGCCGCCTGTTCAGGATTCCGTCTGCTTCTCCGCCTCAGGCGCCGCACCGGTGAGCTTGGATTCACCGGGCGCGTCGTCGTCCGATCGCAGCACCTGGTCGATCTCGCCCTGCCGTCGTTCCATATCCGCCTGCAGTTCGGTCACAGCCTTCACCGCCGCTTCAACTTCAATGTTGTTCGTCGAGATCTCGCCACCCGCCAGCAACGGATACAACGTCCGGCCAATGCGGGCGTATTCCTTGTTGATCTTTCGTTCTACCTGGCGGTTCTGCACCTCAAGCTGGGCGCGCTTCGTCTGTCGCTTCCCTCCACGCAACACTTCGCTGGCGGTCCTTTGAATCTGGTCGAGAAATGACATCTGCGGCTCCTTTACTGGCGGGGCCTCCCAGCTTACCGAATGTTCTCCAATGCAGGTATTCCTTATTCGCGCTCCCGCTCCCCATAGTCTCCAAATGGCCCGTCACGCCGCCGGATCGTCTGGCGAAATCCGATTTCCTGGAAGCTCTCCCGCCACTGAAGCGCCTCTTCTGTGTGCCGTGTCATTCCATCGAAGAGCGTGCCCAGCAGTTGGGTCGTTCTCAGTCCCATGTTCTCGAAGGCCTGGTTGATGAGGAGCTTGTTCAGCGCCAGCTGGTTGGCCGGGATGTGCTGGAAGCGCTCGCAGTATCGTTCGGTCTCCTCCGCCAGCCGCTCAGCCGGGAACACCTTCGAGACGAGGCCTATCCGGAGTGCAGTCTCAGCGTTTACTTCGTCGCCCGAGAGCAGGAACTCCTTGGCATGCTCAAGGCCCAGCCGGTATACCCAGAGCATCGTCGTCGGCGTGCCGTAAACACGCGATGGCGGATACCCGATGATCGCGTCCTCAGCCATGAAGATCATGTCTGCACAGAGCACAAGGTCGGTGCCGCCGCCCAGGGCATAGCCATGTACCTGGGCAATGACCGGTTTCGGGCAATGCCACAGCTTCATGAATCTCTCCGCGTTGTGGCCCATGAAGGCGTAGTCCCGCACCGGGTCCCAGGCGCCTGCTCGCGGTTCCGGATGTGGCGCATCAAATCGAGGCTTCCGGGGGCGGCGTTCCCCGGGATTCAGGTCGTAGCCGGCCGTGAATGTGCGGCCCGCTCCCCGGATGATCACGGACCGCACCTCCGCCGATGCCGATGCCCGATCGACCGCGTCGGCGATCCCCTGGATCACGTCCTCGTTCAGCGTGTTCATCTTCTCGGGGCGGTTGAGCGTGATGATCCCCAGGCTGTTGCGCTCCTCGTAGAGCACCGGTGCATCGTCGGTCATCTCAGGCTCCTCCAGCTGCATGTTGCTGTTCGTAGATCGTCGCCATCGCTTCCAGCACCACATCCGCGAGACCGAGCACGCTTTCCAGGGCTTCCACCGCCTCTTCCGGCGGCAGCGACGATTCTGAAGCGTTCTGCCAGGCGGTCTCCTCCAGTGTGCGGCGGAGCATATTGAAGGCCGATACCGCAGCACTGAGGCTGACCCCCGAGGCTATGAGCGTGTGACCGTATTCGTGGCCGATGGTCTGGGCGTCCTCCTCGAATCGCTCCCCGCGCCGCGAGGACGCCATGTATCGCGCGAACAGGTCCACCATCTGCCGTCCCATCATCCGCAGCCGGTCTCGCGCCGCCTCGTCCAACGATCCCAGTGACGAAAGGCCGTGCGACTGGCGGCCCCGCGCGAGCTGGCGTTTCACACGTGCGAGGGCAAGCTGGCTGATCCGGTCAGAGTCCCGTGGTCCACCTTCCCCCGCACCCGCCACGATCTGGCGCAGGTCTTCCGAGCGCACCCGGCGATGGCCGCCACTCGTCCGGTACGAGCGGATCTCCCCTGCGTCGGCCCAGCGTCGTACCGTCGATTCACTCACCCCGAGCTGGCTGGCCGCGACGCCAAGGGTGATCCACGTTGGTCGGGGCTGCTCTTCACTTTCCATGCGGCGAAACCTCCCAAACTTGGGCAAGACTCGCGAATTGCGCAGGCCGCGTCAAGTCGGCCTCAGTGGTCGAAGTGTCGGCCGCGCCCAATCTCCGCTGCCCGATGGATCACTTCGTCGCCAAACCGCTCCCGCAGCCTGGAGACGGTATTCGCCAGGTGGTCGGGGGAGAGGTCTTCGCCAAGCCGCAACTGGCGCCCGCGTTCACCGAGATTCATGACGCCTACGCCAACCAACCGCACCGGACGTCTGCCGTTCGCCCCCCAGGCTTTCTCGAACAGATCCGTCGCCACGGCATAGATCTCGTCGGCGAGTTCAAGCATCGGCCCAGGCGTCGCGGACCGGGTCAGCGTCTCAAACGGTGGAAAGCGCAGCTTGAGTGTCACGGTCCGCGCTCCCCGGTCCTGCTTTCGCAGGTCCGTGGCCACCCGTTCCGCCTGACCCCGCAGCACAGCCCGCAGCCTCTCGCGGTCGGCCACGTCGGTGCCGAAGGTCGTCTCACGGCTCACCGATTTCGCCTGCCCCCGGCCACTCGCAACTGGGGCCGAATAGATGCCCCGGGCCCGGGCATGCAGCTCTCGCCCAAACTGCCCGAACCGCTCTTCAAGCGAACGGGACGACATCGCGGCAATCTCGCCAATCGTGGTTACCCCCATTCGGGCCAGAGCATCGGCCAGTTTTGGGCCCACCATCGGCAACTCGCGAATCGGCCGTGGGGCCAGGAAGGCCGCTTCCTCTCCCGCGGCCACAACCACCAGGCCATCCGGTTTTCCGGCATCACTCGCCACCTTCGAGACCAGCTTGTTTGTACTCACCCCCACCGATCCATTGATTCCTATTTCCGCCGTGATCCGGCGCTTAATCTCGCTCGCGATTGCAGATGCGTCGCCGAAGAGCATCTCTGTGCCGGCCACGTCCAGGTAGGCCTCATCGACGCCCGCCGATTCCACCAGCGGCGTGAAGTCGCGGAGGATCGCATGGAACTGCTTGGAAGCTGTGCCGTAATAGCGGTAGTCGGACTCGAGGTACACGCCGCCCGGGCAAAGCTGTCTTGCCCGGCTCACCGGCATCGCCGAACGGACCCCGAATTGCCGCGCTTCGTAGCTGGCGGTGTTCACCACACCGCGTGCCCCCAGGCCACCGGCGACGATGACCGGCTTTCCCTTGAGCGCCGGTCGCCGCAACAGCTCCATCGACACATAGAACATGTCGAGGTCGACGTGAAGCACCGTTGCCTTGGCTCGCACCATCCGAACACCCGTTCGCAATTCTAATCCATTCGGCCAGGAAGCATCCGCCGGCATGTCTCTAGAATTGGCTCGTGCCTGCCTACCTCGACGTTCCCACCGGCATGGTCCGTACGGTCCTCGGTGACATCCCTCCCGGGGAGCTCGGCATCACCCTCGCCCACGAACATTTGCTGCTCACCCGCTACCGCTGGCGCCGCGAAGCCGGCCTCCCACCCCCTGCCGTCGGCGACGACCCTCGCAGCCGGGCACCGATTAGTCTCGAGACCTCCGCCTGGGTCCGGCGCTACGGCAAACACATCGATGAACCCAATCTCACCGACGAAGCCGTCGCCATTCGCGAAGCCGCACGCTTCGCCGCGCTCGGCGGCCGCACGCTTGTCGACGCCACCAACGTCGACCTCACCCGTGATCCCCCCGCCCTCGTCCGCATCGCCAGGGCAACCGGCCTGAATATCGTCATGGGAGCAGGTCACTACCTCGGCTCCTACCACCCTCTCGATATGGATACACGCAGCGAAGATCACCTCGTGGACGAGATCCGGCGCGACATCACCCGGGGCGCCGACGGCAGCCAGATACGCTCGGGAATCATCGGCGAGATCGGCGTCGAGCATCCGATGACCGGCAACGAACGCAAGTCCCTCCGGGCCGCGGGCCGTGCTCAACGCCTTACCGGTGCTCCTCTGCTCGTCCATCCCGCCCGTGACCCACAATCACCCTTCGATGTCGTTGACATCGTCCGCGAAGCCGGCGGCGATCTCTCCCGCACGGTCATCGCCCACATCGACCGCACGCTCTTCGACCTGGACGACATGTGCCGCCTCGCCGAAAAGGGCGTCTACCTCGAGTTCGACCTGTTCGGGCAGGAATCGTCCTACTACCAGTACGCGCCCATCGACATGCCAAACGATGCCACCCGGATCGACCATCTCATCGCCCTCGCCCGGGCCGGATTTGGTGACCGTCTCCTCATCGCCCAGGACATCTGTCGCAAAAC
>JAGQGZ010000121.1 GCA_020432105.1 Dehalococcoidia bacterium
GCTGAGATTACTCCTCGACACGCATGCGTTGCTCTGGTGGCTATTCGACAGCCCACAGCTCTCACCGCGCGTGCGAGGTGAGCTTGCCGATCCCTCGAACGAGATCCTTGTTTCGGCTGCGACGGCGTGGGAGATCACAACGAAGCATCGGCTGGGGAAACTCGGCGGCGTGGACGCACTCGTCGATGACATGACCGGCTGGGTTCTGCGGGCAGGCTTCACCGAATTGCCGGTGAGCCTTCGTCACGGCCAGGCGGCAGGCAGCTGGCCCCATGCTCATCGCGACCCATTCGATCGGATGCTTGCTGCCCAGAGTGCGATTGAGGGTCTACCGCTCGTAACACAGGATCCAGCGTTCGAGGAGTTCGGGCTCGAGTTGGTCTGGTGACATGTCCAATGGGACCCTGTCGCCGGCTGGACGGACGGATACGAACCGAGCGGCTGCTTCAGGCCACGGTGGCATCCGCGTAGAACCGATCACCGCCTGAACCATGGCTTTCGATGTGCCGTTAGTCACCAAACACACGATGTTGCAGGGTTCCCACGCCGGTCCCCGGCATTTGCGCTAGCGGTAGTTGCCGAACTTCAGCTCGATGCCCCAATCCTCGGACTTCAGCATGCGGATGACGTCCTGGAGGTCGTTGCGGCTGGGGCCTGAAATGCGGACCGTGTCGCCCTGGATGGACGACTGGATCTTCTTCAGCTTTTGGTCTTTGAGGTGCTTGACGATCTTGCGGGCGGTCTCGGAATCGATGGCCTGGACGATCGTGATTTCCTGGCGGACGGTGCCGCCAGAGGCCTCTTCCATCTTGCCGCGTTGCATGTTCTTGAGCGGCACATTGCGGGCAGCAAGGCGCTGGCTGAGCGACTGCCAGACACTCTCGAGCTTGAAGTCGTCAGCAGTATGGATGCCGATCTTGCCCGCTTCCCGGTCGTAGTTGATTTCGAGGACGACGTTCTTGAAGTCGAAGCGATTCGTGAGTTCTTTGCGGGCCTGGTTGATGGCGTTATCAACCTCCTGGAGGTCCACACCGGTTGTGACGTCGAAGGATTCTGATTTAGCCATGAGTTCAGGGTACCGCGGATCCGGGGGCCCGGGGAACCGATGGCTCTCGCCTGGCGCCCTTGAAGGAGACGCCGATCCCGTCCCAGGACGTCAGGAGTCGATGAGGTCTCGGTCTCCCCCGGTCCTCGCTCCGTCCCCGTGGCTTGATGGAGAGCGAGACGGACGCCCAGCGACGGAAACCGGAGCACTCGCCAGAGGGCCTGGTGGGTTCCGTAGACTGGTACGACACCCGGTAACGGAGCCAGGCCATGAATATCGACCCAAAGCACGCGAAGGAACTACGAGACGCCCACGATGGAGCGGTTCGCGACGAAGGCACCGAGCTGGCCGGGCCATTCATGACGGTGAGCAGCCGCCAGATCGAACGACTGTACGATGCCTCCGATGTTGCCGACCTCGACTACGAGCGCGACCTCGGCCTTCCCGGTTCTTACCCCTACACGCGCGGCATCCACCGAACCGGCTACCGCGGCAAGCCGTGGACAATCCGGATGTTCAGCGGCTTCGGCTCGGTTGAGGAGACGAATGCTCGCTACAAGGACCTGCTCGCGTCGGGAAACAACGGACTGAGCATCGCCTTCGATATGCCGACGCTGATGGGCTACGACCACGACGAGCCCTGGGCAGAAGGCGAATTCGGCTCCTGCGGCGTCGCGGTGGACTCAATCGACGACATGGAGATCCTCCTGGCAGACATCCCGCTGGAGAAGGTCACGACGTCCATGACGATCAATGGACCGGCGCCGGTGGTCTGGGCTCTATTCATCGCCGTTGCGGAGAACCGGGGGATTCACCGTTCGGAACTGGCGGGCACCCTCCAGAATGACATCCTGAAGGAGTACATCGCCCAGAACGAGTTCATCTACGCACCGGAGGAGTCGCTGCGGCTGGTGACGGACACCATCGAGTTCGCGACGAACGAGATGCCTCGCTGGAACCCGGTGAGCGTGAGCGGCTATCACATCCGTGAAGCCGGATCGACGGCTTCGCAGGAGCTGGCTTTCACCCTGGCCAACGGGATGGAATACGTGCGGCGAGCGATGGCACGAGGGCTCGATGTCGACAGCTTCGCGCCGCGGATCAGCTTCTTCTTCAATAGCCACAACGACTTCTTCGAGGAGATCGCGAAGTTCCGGGCGGCACGACGGACGTGGGCCCGACTGATGCGGGAGGAGTTCGGTGCGAAGAACCCGCGGAGCTGGCTCATGCGTTTCCACACGCAGACAGCCGGCGTGTCGTTGACGGCCCAGCAGCCGGAGGTGAACCTCGTGCGGGTGGCTATCCAGGCACTGGCGGCAGTGCTCGGCGGAACACAGTCGTTGCACACCGACGCAATGGACGAAGCGCTGGCCTTGCCGAGTGACAAAGCGGCGAAACTTGCGGTCCGCACCCAGCAGGTCATCCTCCACGAAAGCGGCGTGGCCAACACGGTTGACCCGCTCGGGGGTTCCTACTTCCTGGAGCGGCTGACAGCAGACATGGAGGCGGAAGCGTTCGAGCATTTCCGGCGGATCGAAGAGCTCGGAGGTGTTGTACGGGCGATCGAGACCGGCTACTTCCAGAAGGAGATTGCCGACGCCTCGGCACGCCACCAGCATGAGATCGAGACGCGAGACCGCATCGTTGTCGGGGTCAACGAATACATCGAGGAATATCCGAGCGAAATTCCGATTCTGGAGATGGATCCCGAAGGCGAGAAGCGTCACCTGGCACGGTTAGCCGCGACGAAGGCGAACCGGGATGAGGATGCATGGCGAGCGGCAATGGAACGGCTGGAGACAGCGAGCCGGGACCCGAACGAGAACACGATGCCTTTCATCATCGAGGCAGTGAAGGCGAAGGCGACCGTCGGCGAGATCAGCAATATGTGGCGGCGAGTCTTCGGGGAGTACCGCGAACAGGTCGTGGTGTAGGCCCGTTCAGACCTCCTTCTGGAAGACACGGTCGAGGGCGCGGCGGCGTTCGCGTTCGGCAGCGCGTTGGAGGGCAAGCTTGCGGTCGATGCGGTGGCTGTTGCGGGCTTCGAAGGCGAGCCACTGGCGGAGGACGTAGCCGAGGGCGACAAGGAAGAGCAAGCTGCCTCCAATCCAGAGAATGACGATCGCAATTCGCTGGTCGGTCATCGGGCTCGGCGCCCATGCCGGAAGATTCGCTGCAAGTTCTTCATGGAACGGCGTATTGAGACTGAGGAACATGCCGCCGAAGAGGGCCTTGTGGGCCATTTCGAGAAGCACGTAGAGGAAACGCAAGGGATAGCCGAGGCGCCAGCGCACGGGGTCGACCTGGAGGGCAGGGATCCAGAAGAGCACCGAAGCAAACAGAAGGGTAAGGAGCTGAACATCCCTGAGGTAGGCGTTGTTGGCCGCCAGTTCGGTGAGCGCCGTGAACTGCCAGGCGTAGGTAAGCACGGCGAAGAAGAGCCAGGTGAAGATCGGGTGGGTGAGGAGGCTGAAGGGAGACCGCCGGTAGAGCCACCGCAGCCGGCGACGGCCCCCGGGCCCCGAGGCGCGGAAGGCGAGCGTCAGGGGTGCACCAAGAACGAGTAGCGGCGCCGCAATCATGGTGAGGATGAGGAATCCGAGGAAGTTCACCCAGAGCAGGGTGTTGCCCCAGTACTCAATGGGGCTGAGAGCAGCAACGAGCACGAGGAGGAGGCCGCCATAGAAGGCGAACTGGAAACGAAGAGGGTGGGGGCGGCGAGCGTACGAGGCCCCTCGCGAGACACCGCGGGCGTAGAGCAGCCCCAGGGCCAACACGGCGACGATCCAGGGAGGATCGAGGGCGTATTTCGAGAGGATTTCGGTGAGACCCGGCGCGTCCATATCCATTGCGAGAATACCGCGACGGGGCGGCGGCGTTCAGCGGTCAGCGGGGTCGCTGCTGTCCTGGCCGCTTTCGAGAAGTGAGGAGAGCCGGTTACGTTCAGCGTTGAGTTCGAGGATCCGGAGCGCCTGCTCAGCGGTGAGCGCCTCGCCGGCCTCATCCTCGATGGAGCGGACCTCCTGGTCGATCTGGGCAATCCGTGTTTCGATCTCGGATTCACTGGAGCCGGGGCCCGGTGATGGTGCGCCGGGATCGGCCGGCGGCGTCGTAGTTGGCTGTGGCGTAGGGTCGCCGGGACCGGGCGTACCAGGCTCGCCGCCTCCGGGCGTGGGTGTCTCCGCAGCCGGGGACTGGGCCGGTGGAGGTGTGGGCGAGTCAGGGGGGGCCGGTGGTGGATTAAGGATCGACCAGGTGACGCCATAGTCGTGCCGGGCCATCTCGTCATTGGGGTCGAGGATGAGTGCGTCGTGGAACGCCGCAAGGGCACTCACGTAATCCTGTTGGGCAAAGCGATGATGGCCGAGCGCCTTGAGGGCGGCGAGGCGAACGTCGCGATTGGTGGACCGGCTGGCCCGTTCTGCCGCCTGGCCGGCATCGCCGTAGCGCTCGGCGGCGTGATAGGCGAGGGCGAGATTCAGGGCCAGCTCTGCGTCGGCGGGATCTTCGGCCGCGGCTGCCGAGAATGCTTCGATGGCAGCCTCATAGTCACCGGCCCGAAACGCTTCAAGCCCATCCTCATTCAGTTCGTAGGATGGCCGGGCACAGGCGGCGACGACACTCGCGGCCGCGAGGACGGCCAGGACGAGACCCGTGGTTCGCCTTCGCTGCCCGAAGAGCACGGGCAAGGCGGCGCCAAGGACTACGAGCGAGAGCAACACCGCTGCGGCAAGGCTGAAGCCGCCGAACCGCTCGACGGGGACTTCAGCGGGAGTCTCGGCCAGGCGGGCCGTTTCGAGGGCGGTGACCCGTGAGGCGACGGCGCCGGGAAGGCTCTCAATCGAGTTCCCCAGGTAGCGACCACCGCCAGCGTTGGCGACGTCGACCAGGAGCTGCTCATTGAGTCGCGAGATGATGGGGCCGGAACCATCGGCGAGGTACTCCTGTTCGGTTCCCTGCTGGTTGAAGATGGGAATGCGTGCACCAGCGGCGGTGCCCACCCCCGCCACCAGGAGCGAGATGTCCTCAGCTTCGAGGCGTGCGGCGGCAGCTATGGGGTCGTCCCCGAGGTTGTCTCCATCGGTGATGAGAACGACGAGCCGCCCGGCCTCGGATTCCGGGTCGAAGGAACCGCGAGCGAGGTCGAGGGCAGCCCAGAGTACGGAGCCGCCGGAGACAAACACGGACCCGCTCTCCAGGCGGTCGACGACGAGGGAGGCTGCGGAAGCGTCGGTGGTGAGCGGGAACTGTTGGTGGGCGGTGCCACCGAACACCACAAGCCCCACGCGGTTGGCGCCTCCCCTCTGCATAGCCGATACGACCGCGGAACGAGCGGCGGAGAGCCGGCTCGGTGGCACGTCCTCGGCATTCATGCTGCGCGAGACATCGAGGACAAAGACGACGTCGGCGCCGGTCCGAAGGACGGGAACCGAGTGCGTGCCCCATGTGGGCTGCGCGGCCGCCATGATGGCGAGTGCGAATGCGGTCATTACGACGAGCCCGGGGACCAGGCCAGATGCAGGCCGGGCGGTCCGGCTTAGCGATCGCGCATGGCGCAGCGTTCGCCGCCGCCCGACTACCCAGGCAATGGGAAAGGCAGCGAGGAGCGAAAGGGCAACGAAGACTTCCGGGCGCGCGAAGGCAATCTCGGTCATGCCGATGCCCGCCTGAGCCAGGTGGTGCGGAGGAGCAGGTCGGCGGCGACGAGGCCGGCGGCAACCAGGGCCAGCCAGGGGCCATACTCCGTGTAGCTGGTGTAGCGGTCACGCTCGACACCGCTTGTTTCGAGGCTGTCGATCTCTTCGTACACGGCCTTGAGATCCTCGACAGTCTGGGCGCGGTAGGCGACGGCGCCGGTGATCTCTGCGATGGCCTCCAGCGTCTCGTGGTCAACCCCGGACGGGTCCTGGGGGCTGACGATGCCGATGGTGTAGACGCGGACGCCAAGTGCCCTGGCAATTTGGGCTGCCGTCCGGGGGCGAGTGGCTTCCTCGACGTTGTCGACTCCATCGGTGAGAAGGATGACGACACGGGAAGCCGATGGTGATTGCTGGAGCACTGCTACCGACTCGGCGATGGCGATGCCGATCCCCGTGGCGTTCCTGCCTTCTATCTCTGCTACCTGGTCCACAAGGGACTGCAATGCCCGGTAGTCGAGCGTGGGGGGCGAGAGCGTTTGGGCAAATTCGCTGAACACAACCAGGCCAATACGGTCATCCTGGCGCTGGCTGATGAAGTCGCGGAGTACGGCGATGGCGGCATCGAGGCGACTGGGGCCCCGCAGGATGCTGGTCTCCATCGAACCGGAGATATCGAGCGTGAGGACGATATCGATGCCCTCGGCCGGGATGACGGTTTCGGCTTCGACGGTGCGAGGTCTTGCGATGGAAACGACGAGCAAAGCAATGGCGAGAGCACGTAAGACCGCAGGCAGCCAGAGCAAACGCATGCGCAAGGTTGGGTGGGTGGCGGCGAACCCGGCGAGGGAGGGAAGGGGGAGCCCAGCCGGCTTGCGCCGAGTGGTGAGCCAGGCGAAGGGCAAGAGCGCAACTATTGCGAGGAGGACGAGCGGATAGGCAAATTCCATCAGGCGGAACCCTCGAGGAGTTCGCGCGCGATGCCGAGGTCGGCGGTGCGCCGTTCCATGGCGGGCCGGTAGCCGGCGTAGATGACCTGGTCGCACTCGTCGAGAAGGCCACGGACGAGGCGGCTCTGCCAGCGGTCGACGCCTTCCGCTTCCATCCGCAGCTGGAGTTCGTGCGTGGTAAGTGCGCGAGCGGGAAAGCCGTACTGGTCGGCAAGCGACGCCCGGACCGATGTCGCCATGACGCGGTAGGCGGTCACGGGATCATCGGCAAGCTGGCCTTCGATGCCGGCGAGAGCGGGGCCCACCTCCGGGAAGGTCAGGGGGGCGGGAACCTCACGGGGCCGGCGTTGCCACCAACGGACGAGAAGGGAGAGGAAGAAGGCGACGAATAGGAGGGCAGCGAACCCGCCTGCGGCGATTCCCGGGAGAAGGAAAGGGGACTCGGCGCCATCGACGGCCCCGGGTGAGGAGATGGGTGAGAGTTCGAGGGGGGAGCCGGGCGGGAGCGGGGACTGTACGACCAGTGACACCGGCTGCAGTTGCCGCACCGTGAAGATGCCCTGGGCAATGACAAATGCCTCGGGAGAAAAGGCAAGCTCACCGGGGGCGAAGGCAGCCAGGGTCAGCGTGAATGTATGCCGGACATGACCGGATGGGAGCGTTTCCGTATCGAGAGCATCGATTCGAACCACTTCAACGGAGCCCCAGGACTCCGATTGGGTGTTGATCTCGACTTCCGCACCGGCGGCCGTTTCGATTGAAACCAGGAACGGGAATTGTTGCCCGATCGCGACGGACACAGGCGGTGACGACACGGAATCGTCGGCATGAGCGAGGGCAGGAAGCAGGGCAGAGCAAGCGACGAATATGACTGCGAGGGCTTTCATGAGGCGGCCACCCGGGCCCGGCGCCGGAAGAAGCGCAGAAGTGCGGGAATATAGTCCTCCCCAACGACGATTGGGATCTCGTCGATGTGGAGCTCGCCAAAGGTGCGGGCGCGGGCAGCGTCGAGGGAGCGAACGTGGGCGGCGTACGCCTCGCGGAAAGCCAGCGACCCGGCATCGATGTCTATCTCCTGCCCGGTCTCAGCGTCGCGGACGCGGGCCAGCCCACCCGGGGGAAGAGTAGCGTCAATGGGGGCCCTGAGCCGGAGGGCAATGATGTCGTGGCGACGGGCGGCGGCGCGAAGTGCACGGTCGTAGCCCGATGTCAGGAAGTCGGAGACGAGGAAGACCGTGCTTCGACGACGCTGGATCCCGGTGAGGTATTCGAGGGCGGCAGCGATGTCGGTACCGGTTGTGCGGGGACGTGCGTTGAGCACTTCGCGGATCACGCGGAGCACATGCCTGGCGCCACGAGCCGGCCGCACGAAACGTTCGGGCTTGCCGGCAAAGAGGAGCAGGCCCGCCCTGTCGTTGTTGCGGATGGCGGCAAGTCCGAGCACGGCGCAGAGTTCGGCCGCAATGTCGGCCTTGGACACGGCCAGCGCGCCGGTGCGATGGGAGCCGCTGACATCGACGACGAACATCACCGTGAGGTCGCGGTCCTCGCGGTAGCGGCGGACGAACGGTTCGCGCGTCCTGGCATAGGTCTTCCAATCGATATCGCGGACTTCGTCCCCGGGTACATAGGGCCGCAACTCGTCGAATTCGATCCCGAGCCCACGAAAGACGGCGTGGTACTCGCCAAGGAGGAGTTCGTCCACGATCTTGCGAGCCTTGAGCTCGATATCGCGGACACGGTCGAGGAGCTGAGTGGCATCGTCCGGGGCGCCAGAGGTAGCGGTCGGATTGGCCCGGACGGGGAGCAAGCCGGCGAGTCTCCGGCCGGCGCGCCGGAGGGCGATCACGGGATCTCAATCCCCTCGAGGATGAGGTCGATGATGTCGTCGGGCGTCATATCCCGGGCTTCGGCCTCGTAGGTGGTGACGATGCGGTGCCGAAAGACATCGTGGGCCATCGCCTTCACGTCGTCAGGCGTTGCGTAGGCCCGGCCCTCGATGAAGGCGTGTGCCCGTGCTGTGTGGGCAAGCGCAAGAGTCGCCCGCGGAGAGGCGCCGAAGGCGATGAGGGGGGCGAGGTCGGGCATCCGAAAGTCGGACGGCCGTCGCGTGGCCTGCACCAGCTGGATGACGTAGTCCTTGAGAGCGTCATCGAGGGAAACCTCGGCAAGGGCCTCGCGGGCGGCAGCGATATGGCCGGGGCCGGCACGTGGGGTGACCGTGGGGATTTCGCCGCTGAGGCTCATCTCCAGGACAGTCTTCTCTTCGAGCCGGGATGGGTAGTCGACCCGGGTCTTGAGCAGGAACCGGTCGAGCTGGGCTTCGGGGAGAGGATAGGTGCCTTCCTGCTCGATGGGGTTCTGCGTGGCCATCACGAGGAAGGGCTGGGGACAGCGGTGGGTGACACCGTCAACGGTGATCTGACGCTCTTCCATGGCTTCGAGGAGTGCCGACTGCGTCTTCGGA
>JAGQGZ010000122.1 GCA_020432105.1 Dehalococcoidia bacterium
CCGAGCCCCCGCTCCTCGAACAGGTAGCGCAGGGCCATGATCTTGTCGCGCTCACTGATCTCGCAGTACTGCTGGTCAACACCCTCTGCCGTGCGCTGCTCCGGGTCCACCTGGATCTCGTCCGGGCGGTCCATGTAGCGGTACACGAGCTTCTTGATGCTCATCGGCATCGTCGCGCTGAAGAGCGCCGTCTGCCGTTCTTTCGGCACGCAGCGAAGGATGTAGTTGATGTCGGGCAGGAAGCCGATATCGAGCATCTGGTCGGCTTCGTCGAGCACCACGAACTTCGCGGCCTTCAGGTTCAGAGTTCCCCGCTTGATGTGGTCGATCACACGGCCTGGCGTACCAACCACCACGTGTGCGCCCTTCTCCAGGCGCAGCAGGTCGCTTGCGATGCGCTTGCCACCAACCAGCCCCATCGACGTGAAGCCGAAGTAGCGGCCAAGGTGCTCCATCACTTCCAGCACCTGGGTTGCCAGCTCGCGCGTTGGAACCAGCACCAGTGCCTGGACGCGATTGTCCGTTGCGTCGATCGACCGGGCCAACGGCAGTCCGAAGGCGATCGTCTTCCCGGTCCCCGTCTGGGCAATACCAACCACATCTCGCCCATCGAGAAGTACCGGTAGTGCACGTTCCTGGATCGGTGTCGGTTGCTCGAAACCAAGGGCGCCCACCGACTGGAGCGCAACATCGTCCAGCCCGAGCGCTGCAAAGGCTTCCGGCAGCGGCCCGTCGAAAGTCGCCGGCCCCCTGCTTGCGGGCTGGCGGGTGGTCTGTTCCGCACCGGTCTGCTCGGTGGAGCGGTTGCGACGGCGCCCACCACGGCTGCGCCTGCGGCGTGGGGCGGCGTCCGGGTTGTCGGTGGCCACGTGGCCCCGGTTGCGTTCGTTGCCTGCTGTATCGGCAGGTTGCGGTGCGCGTTCTGGGCGCTCGGCGACGGCGACTGAACCGCCTCCACCTGAGCGCGTGTCGGTCGTCGCTGATTCGGGTTCGGACTTCCGTCCGAAAAGGCGTGAGAGTATCAGGGTCTGTTATCTTCCTTTCGCGATGTTCGGGCGACCCACAGAGCCACCCGGTCGCGAAGGGCGCGGTCCGGTGAGCAAGGGGCCGAGGTTGGAGCGCCGGCCGGTAGAGACTGAGCAATCGGGAAAGATGTACCCGGCGTAAACGCGTTCAGACGCTGCAACTCGACGTAAATTGTAACACCTTGGCGATCCTTCCGATTATCGGGGTTTGCCGGTACCTCTCACGCCCCTCTCCCCAACCGCTACAATCGCCCTTCCGAGGAGGTAGATCGTGAACTTTGAAACCATCATCTATGAAGTCGAAAAAGGCCGTGCCCGGATCACCCTGAACCGGCCCGAAAAACTCAACGCACTCTCAGTCGAACTCCAGGAGGAGCTCAACCAGGCACTCTGGGAGGCTGACAACGACAACGACGTCCACGCCGTCATCCTGCGAGGCGCGGGCCGTGCCTTCAGCGCCGGCTACGACATCACCCCCGGCCGCCGCGGCCCCGCCCCGGTCGAAGGCAAGAACTACCGCGGCCGTTCCAGCTTCGATGACGACGCCTGGCAGATGGAAAAGGCTATGCGCCTGCGCATGGCGATCTTCGACATGCATAAGCCTGTTATCGCCCAGGTCCACGGCTACTGCCTCGCCGGCGGCACCGATGTTGCCCTTCTCTGCGACATCGTCATTGCCGCCGAGGATGCCGTCATGGGCTTCCCCGCCGCCCGGGCCATGGGTTCGCTGCCCAACCAGATGTGGCTCTACCACGTTGGCCCCCAGTGGACGAAGCGGCTCTTCCTCACCGGTGACACCATTTCCGGCGCTGACGCCGCGAAGATCGGTGCCGTCCTCAAAGCTGTTCCCGCTGACCTGCTCGAAAAGGAAGTCGAAGGCCTCGTTGATCGGATGGCCATGATCGACACCGACCTGCTCGCTGCCAACAAGCGTGTCGTCAACATCGGCCTCGAGCTGATGGGCGCGCGAACCATGCAGCGCATCGGCGCTGAAAACGATGCCCGGGCCCACCTCTCACCGGCAATCCCGGAGTTCCGGCGGCGCTCCCAGGAGGAGGGCTTGAAGGCCGCCCTCAACTGGCGTGATGGCAAATTCGGCGACGGCCGTGCTCGCGTTTCCGAACCGGAAATCCGCGACGAGCGAGGCTTCGTGAAGTGACGATCAAGGCCAGTTCGCTGCTCTCGCTCGTGGTTATCTGGGCAGCGATGGTCCCCGCAGTCATCGTCAACGGCGACGCCTGGTGGACGCTCATTTTCGCCTTCCTCGCAAGCGGCGCTGTCGGCATCGGCATGTGGCGGAGGCTGGGTATCGCCCGGCTTCTCGCCATTGCCGCGGTCTGGATCAGTACCGCCTTCGCGGTCGCTGCCGAAGATGGCGCTGCCTGGATGGCGATCTTCTCCTTCCTCGCTACCGGCGCCATCGTTTACAGCGCTATGCGCCGGACGGCTGTCCTCCTCAGCGTTGGCATTGCCGTCGCCTGGGGAGTGACCGCTGCTGCAGTCATCCAGAGTGATGGCGATGCGACCTGGATCTCCATCTTCGCCTTCCTCACCGCCGCAACCCTCGCGAACTGCTGGCGCGACCAGGTCCGGGGACTTGCCGCCGCCGTCCTCTGGGGCATCGCCGGGATCATCATGCTCGCCACTGATGGCGGCTGGTACTGGCTCGCCGTCCCCGCCTGGCTCCTCTCAGCCATTTCGATCGGCATCGGCTCCGGCGGATTCAACTTTCCCCGGCGCTTCGAATGGGATCTCTGGGAACGCGACGACGAGGACCCTGCCGTCCTTTAGGATCGATGCATGACCTCGCCCGACGAAGAAGACACCTTCGCCCTCGGCCTCGACGACGACGAGGAGGGCGACGACTGGGAGGATGGCGCGGCCGCCCCGGGCCCCGACGAGCGAGACATGGACCTCCTGGACGGCTCCTGGGAAGCGGAATACTACTCAGGGCGGATTCGCTCCCTCGATTGGAACAGCATCCTTGTCGCCCTCGCTCTCCTTGCCCTTGCCGGGATGCTCATCCCGACCATCCTCGTGGTGCTCTAGTTGGCCGGTTTGAGCGGGACGGTGCTCGCCGTGCTCTGCCGCGGCACCGACGCCGATCGCGCGCTCTGCGTCGCCGCAGCCGAAGCCGGGGCCGATGTTGCCCTCGGAACAGTCTCTCCCGCCGACGAATTTCGTGTGGCCAGCATCGCCAACGAGATCTGGTCGATCGGCACCCGCCAATTCGTGATGCCCCTCGATGCCACCGATCCCACCGCGATTGCCGCATTCGCTGCCCGTACCTTTGACGAACTCGGCGGCTGCCGGCTTGCTCTCGCCTCCACCTGGCTCGAATCGAACGCTCCCTTTCCTCAGCTATCCGCCGACGAGTGGTTGCCGGTGTTGTCGGCGAACCTCACCATCCCCTACCTCTTCATCGGCGCGTTCAGCAAAGCCATGGGTACGCGTTCAGAGGGCCGGATCATCGTCGTTGCCCCCGCCAACCCGGCTGCCGATACCGCCGAGCGAGCAGCCCGCGCCGGCCTCCTCACGCTGGTGGCCGACGCCAATAGCGTGCTCTCCCCCCAGGGCATCGCAGTCACCGTGCTCGAGGAAGAGCCAGTAACGGCCCTCGGATAACTCGCCTCAGCGAGGTCCATGCGGCGGCTTCACGCCTCGCCACATCCAGTCACTGGTCAGCCGTCGCTGTTCCTCTCGCAGATCCGTCTCCGTCTCTCGCGAACGTTCCAACTCGCTCACCAGTCGATCACGCTCGGCGCGCAGGTCGGCGATGTGTTCGCGGAGGGCCGCCACCAGCAGGTCAACCTCGCTGTATCGCGACTGCGCGACCTCCCGCAGTTCGGCCGCTTCCCGCAAGAGGTCGTCGTGCGTCGTGCGCCGTATCGGCAGCGGCTTCCGCATCGCCATGCTCAGCCCCGGCCGCCTGCAGCTTCGGCTTCGTCAGTGTCGTGGATTGCCTTCAGGCGCGGCCGCGGTTGCTCCGCCGCCAACGACACATGATCACGCGCAAATCGCAGGTCCTCCAGGTTGTTATGCAGCGCCGCGATCACGTCCTCAAATGTCTCGAGGCGGCCCCGTAGCCCGGCCTCGCTCAGGCGGAGGCTCTGCACCTCGGCCTCCAGCTCCCGCACATCAGACGCAGCCAACGATTCCCTGGCAATTGCGTCGTCCCGCTCCTCTACCAGTGCCAGGAGTGTTCGCACCAGCAATGGCCCGGGCAGCGAGGCCGCCGTCTTTGGATCGTTCACAATCTCATCCACGTCGGCCAGCAGCAGTTGCTCCTGGTCTTCCGCAAATTCATCCAGGATCGTCCGCACGCCGTCGATCTCTTCGCGCAGCTGGCGTATCAGTCGGTCGGTGCGTACGTCACTCGATGTCAGCTGGCGCTTCATCGCCCGGACCTGTCCCGGCGATGGCACCGGTGCCGCTTCCGGCTCGACGGTGCGCAGGTCATCGGTCATTGGGGCTGAGGCCGGTTCTGTCTGGACATCGGACTTGGGTTTGCGAAAGAGCACAGGTGAAGTCTCCGGGAGGATCGAACCCATCGTACCGGGCGGGCCCGCCCCTCTGTAACCTTCTCCCGTGAATATCGGTGAGTCCCCCGGGACATGTAGGGTTGCACCTCACATAGCGCCCGCGAGATGCTGATGAAGAAAATCAATGCAGAACTTGATTCTCATCACAATCAGATAGATAATCCTGATCGCGTACAGGGAAGCAACAGGGAAATCGATATGTATCAGGACATAATCGGACTGGAACAGCAGGCTCGTCTCCGGGTCAACGAACTCCGCCGCGATCGGGCCCGTTACGGTGCCGATGACCTCGGCATTCTCAGCCTCGTCGCCCGCATCGCCGGTGGCATCGGCCGCGCCGCTCGCGCTGTCGAACGTTGGGCCACTCGTCCCGCACCCCATCCAACCGAACTCCCGAGGAGCCACCGATGGCACAACTCGTAGGCGCCTGCCCCAGCTGTTCTTCGTCGCTCGAAGTTCGCCGCCTCGAATGCCCCGCCTGCGGTGTCAGCGTCGAAGGCCGCTTCGAGCAGGGGCCTCTCGCCCGCCTCTCTCGTGATGAACTCAGCTTTGTCGAGGTCTTCCTCCGCGCCCGCGGAAAGATCAAGGACGTCGAAGAAGAACTCGGCATCTCCTATCCCACCGTCGTCTCCCGGCTCAACGACCTGCTCGTCTCCATGGGATTCGAATCTCAGGAGGAGGATCTCGGTGCCCGGCGACAGCGCATCCTCGATGACCTCAGTGCCGGCCGCCTCAGTGCCGCCGAAGCGACGGAGCAGCTCCGCGACCTCGGAGCCCGCGATGGCAGCTGAGCGCTCATCCGACGCCCGCGACATTGCCAGGGAAGCCGCACGACTCGCCCGCGAAGCCGCTCGCACCGCCCGCGCTGAAGCCACGGAAGAAGCCCGGCGTATCCGCCGCGAAGCACGGCGACTCGGCAGCGAGGCAGCGCGCCAGGGCCGAGGCCAGGCCCGGGAGACCGTCGAACCACCGGCGGATGGCCCTTCCAGTCACCGAGCCCTCGACGTCGAAGGCGTCCGCGAGGTTCTCGTCAAACAAACAGCCGGGCGGCTCACGATCAGGCCCTGCCGGGAGGGTGAAACACCCGGTGTAGAGATAAGCGGCAGCAAGTCTCCGCCCGAGCTTTCGGTCACCCGCGACGGCGATCGCCTGGTCGTGGACGTGCGTCTCAGCCTTGGCCGTCTCTTTCGCCGCCGCCGTGGCGTTGACACCCTAGTCCGGCTGAGCCCCGGCTTTACCCGCCTGGACGTGAACATGGCCCATGGCCACCTCGTTATTGACGACCTCACCTGTGACGAGCTGGCAGTCGACGTGGGTGCCGGCGAGGTCTTCCTCCATACCGTTCGCGCCGATACCACCATCCACCTGGGGGCCGGCCACGTCGTCACCGAGGATCACAGGGGCCTCGTTGCCTGCGACTGCGGGACCGGTGACGTCCGTATCGAAGTCTCCGAAGCGAAACCCGGCGACTACGCCATCGAAGTAGGCATCGGCCAGGCCGAACTCGTCCTCCCACCCGGGCTCAGCGTTAACCCGTCGATCTCAAGCGGCCTCGGCAAGAGCGAGTCCACCTACCCCGACGCCGGCGAAGGCGCCAAAATCACGGCTCGATTGAGTACCGGTATCGGGCGCGCGGCAATCATCCCGGGAGACACGACGCCTAAAGCAACTCGCACCGGGGAAGCCACCCGCAAGCCGGCCGCCTCCCGACGTACCGAATCAGAAGAGGTGCGCGTGCTCCAGCTACTCGAACAGGGCCGAATCACGCCGCAAGAGGCCGCCGACTTGATCGCTGCCCTCCAGGGGGCGACCCGTCCGGGTGACGCTTCCGCCTTCGACTAGGGTTGTCGGCTCAGCCCTGGGGCTATCAGCTCGTATGCACCGGGACTGACGTCAGCGGCACTTCCGCCGCCAAAGAAGCCACCGTCCATCACGAATCCGCTGCCCTGGACCTGGCCGGCGAAGGCCTGGCCGATCGCGCCCCGGATCTCATAGTCTTCCGCCGAACTGGTCCCGCCACCGCCGGTAATCGCGAACAGGTCGAACTCATAAGTGCCCCCCTGCTGGGCGAGTACTCCGAGCGTTCCCAGCGCCACCAGCACGGCGCCGCCACCCGCAAGCCATCGCATGCGTCTCATAGCGGACCCTCCTACTGGATTACCGTCTGGTTGATGATCAACACATTGACAATGTCGCTGCCCGTCCAGCTCGCACCATTGCCAAAGCGGATGATCCACTTGTCATCGGGACAATCGTTGCCCGCGTCGTATTCAACCACCAGGGGCTCCACACCCGTGATATCCGTGCTGTCGTGGGTCAACAGGATGACTGCGAACGGGTCGCCATTGGCCAGCGGACTGTCGATGATCAGGCCCTCATCGGCGCCACCGTTGTCACAGGTATTCGTCCCAGGGTCCGCGTAGAGCTTGAATGCCGGGACCATCGGTCCGATACCTGTCTGGATACCGCCTTCAATGAAGAGCGCCGTATCGCCCGTGAAGGCTCCCGCGATACCACCGGCGCCGGACGCGCCCGAATCGATTCCGATACCGCCAGCCGCGGTCGATGTGACGAGCACACCGGCCGCCGAGCCCGACTGCGTTACTCCGATCAGCGGGTCAACGTCCTCAGATCCCGTGACCGTCAGTGGGGGCGTGAATCCGCCCGCCGTCAGCGCATGCAGCGCGTACGGCACCGCTGTCACCGGCTGCCTGGGGTTCAGCACCGTAAACGCTCCGTCCGATGCTCCCGGCCTCACCGCAATTTCCAACCAGCGCGCTTCGCCGGTGAATGCCGCCCCGCCGAAATTCAGCGTCGTCGTAAAGAGACCATCTGAGACATCCATGTTCTCTTTCGAGACCGTGGCGCCCACCTGCGTACCACCCGCCTCGGCGTCATAGAGTATGAACCGAATGTCGTACTCGCCATCCGCGGGAGACCCGTCATCCACGAACCGGCCCTGGTAGGTGAAGTCCGCCGCCACGTCCACCGCAAGGATCGATGGTCCGTCCGCATCATCGTCACCAAAGGCTGTAGTCAGTGGAATAATGACGAGTGTAGCCAGTGCCGCAATCGGCAGGAGTAGCCATGCGCGCTTCATTCTTGCCTCCCCAATAGATCTATCCGATCAAGCGATAGTGCAGTTTAGTCCATTGCGCAAGCCAAGCACCAATCCAACCACCCTTGCGGGCCTATGCTTTACGCTCCCCATAGTGAGGCTGACGTGCCGGCGATAACCCACGACTTGCTCGACGACGTCCGTGAATTCATCGCCGCCGGCGAATGGTTCAAGCTCGTTGCTGTCGTCTCTGCCCTCCACCCCTCCGACATCTGCGAACTCGCCATGTTCCTCGACCCCGGCGAACGGCGGGAGATGCTCCAACGCCTGCCCGCCGACGCCCAGGGTGAGGTGCTCGAGTTCGCCGAGACCGAACAACTCCGCGCCCTGATCGAGGCTATCGGCCCCCTCGACCTGCCTGCCGCTCTCGACGAAGTCGACGACCGCACCGCGGCCGAAATCATCGAGATCCTCGAGCCAGACGAACGCGAGCAGACCCTCGAAGCTCTCGACCGCGGTGCCGAGGTCGGTGAACTCCTCGACTATCCCGAGGAGTCCGTCGGCCGGCTCATGAGCCAGAGCTATGTCGCGCTCGAGCAGGACATGACCACCCAGCAGGCCATCGAATACCTCCGCACCTGGAAACCCCCCTCCGACCACGCCTACTACCTCTACGTAACCGACCCTGATCACGTCCTTATTGGTGTCATCAGCATTCGCGACCTCCTCGTTGCTCCCTCCGGCACTCCCGTCCACGAGATCACCATCCGCGATGTTCACGCCGTACCCGCCGAAATGGATAGAGAGGAGGCCGCTCGTGTCCTCCAGCGCTACAACCTCCTCGCCCTCCCCGTCACTGACACCAATGGCGCCCTGGTCGGTGTTGCCGAAGCCGATGAACTCATCGACGTCCTTCGCGACGAAGCGACCGAAGACATGTACCGCATGGTCGGCCTCGACGAAGACGAGTCACCGCACAACTCGATCCTCGATACCATTCGCCTCCGCTTGCCCTGGCTCATCGTCAATCTCTTCACCGCCTTCATCGGTGGTTTCGTCGTCCTCGCTTTCGGTTCAACCCTCAAGCAGGCAGTGGTCCTCGCCGCGTTCCTCCCTATCGTCGCCAACCAGAGCGGGGTCACCGGCACCCAGACGGCCACCGTCACCGTGCGCACCCTCGCCCTCAGTGGCTCACTCGGGACCCTCCGCGGCACCCTCTACAGGGAACTCGTTGTCGGGTTCGTAAACGGGGTCGCCGTCGGTCTCGTGCTGGCCGTCGTCGCGCTCGTCATCGCCCAGAACTTCGTTCTTGCCGGCGTACTTTTCGTGTCGATGTCACTCGCCAGCTCGCTCGCCACGCTCTCCGGCGAGCTCACCCCACTGGCGCTGCAGAAGTTCGGCGCCGA
>JAGQGZ010000123.1 GCA_020432105.1 Dehalococcoidia bacterium
TCAGCAGCATGATGCAAAAAACTCCAGCAATGAGTGAAGACGACGTCAAGGGTTTGATGGAACAATTTGGTCAATAACGAACGCTGAGCGGGAAACGGGACTCGAACTCGCGACCTCCTCCTTGGCAAGGAGGCGCTCTACCACTGAGCTACTTCCGCATCCGAATTTCGATTATAGGAGAGGAGTACCGTTCCGGTGAAGCCGGGCGTCAGGCTCCGAAGGGTACGACGGGTCACCCGGGCCAGGTTCGCGTGCCTATGGGCCGGAGGGTGATAGCGATGTCGTCAACTGCCGGGCCCATCGATGGAGGCCTGGAGTGCATCGCGCAGCAGATCGGGCAGTGGTGTGGGCTTGCCACTCTGGTCCAACCAGACCTGTGCCGATGAGCCCTGCGCGACGATCGTGTCGCTGCCGCTGATGGCGATTTCGTAGGCAAGCGAAAAGCTCCGGGTTCGCACCTCTTTTGTCCAGGCGCGAACGACGATCTCGTCGCGGTAGCGGAGTGGGCTGCGGTAGGTGCAGGTGGTCTCGGCAAGCGTGAAAGAGCGGTCGGGGTCGCCCTCCCTCCGCTGGCCACCGATGACGCCGAGGGCGTGGAGGTGGACGAGTCGCGCTTCCTGGAAGTACTCGAAATAGTGGGCGTTGTTGACGATGCGGTCGGAGTCCATATCCGTCGACCGCACTCGCATCACGTATTCAGTAACCAGCGTCACGGCCCGGCGTGTCTCCCTGCGGTGGCTCAGTCTCCGAGGGCGGTGGTGTAGCCCATCGCGATGACGTCTTCGGCATACTGGCTGCGCCAACCGGGGTCGGGCACGCGGATGCCGCGTTCACGGAACCAGCGGTGGAGCATGAGGTACTCCTCCTCCAGGCGGGAACGCCAGCCGTCCTCTTCCTTGAAGAGCTCAGGGTCAACTTCGTCGAGGCGCTTTTGCATGTCCTCGAACTCGACCTCGCTCTCTTCTTTCCAGTAGCTGGCAAGGTAGCCGATGGACTCTTCGAGGCTGCGGCGGCATTCGTCCATGAGGATGGACATCATGCCCGACTCGTCCATGAGTTCGCCGTTTACACGGTAGGTGCGTGCACAGGATTCGCAGACGACGACGAGCTTGCGGGCATCGCAATCCGTCTTGTCGGCGCAATCCTTGCAACGATTGGCGAAGAGGGCGGCGTCGGCACTTCGGGTGTAGCCGACAATCATTTGCTCGCCAAGCGTCTCGCAGGCCTGGCAGGCCATCTTGGAGGCCAGGATTTCATTGATTGCTTTGTCCCAATCCAGCTGCATCTCATCCTCCGAACCGGGCCAAGGCTTGCCGCCCGGGATTGCCGGCAAGCCTATGGGATCAGCGTACACCACCCGGTCTGGCCCGGCATCTCCTCGACCCCTATCCGCAACTGTGAAATCAGGTTCGTCCCGGACGCCTGCAATGCACGCATGAGTTGCTTCCCGATGTACTCCGCCAACCGCTCGGCGGTGGTGTTGTCGATGGGCAGGGGGGCAACATCGGAAGCCGGGAACTGGTAGGTCCGTCCAGCGAACGCAACGGTGTAATTGTCAGCGGCAAAGGCGATGTTGAGCAGACTGCTCTCCATCTGGAGAAGGAACTTGTGGTCGAGCTCGTCAACGATGTCGCGGGTGGCTTTCTTGAGCGCTCCGAAATCCCAGACCCAGGAATCCTCGGTCAATTCGCCGTCAACCTCGACGATGACCTGGTAGTTGTGCCCATGGAGTGGTTCGCACTCCCCGTGAAACGTGGCCATGTGGGCCGATGCGAACTTGAGGCGGTTCCGTTCGACAGAGACGCTGCGGCTAGTAACAGTCATGGCGGGATGGTAGCAGCGAAGGCGAATCTGTTGCCGCAACCGCGGAGGTTCGCCACAATCGGCTGAGCCGGGAACTGAACGGAGCGAACATGCCGACGATCGTTGTCACCTCGGATGAAGCCGGCGCCGGCAAGACGGGGATTGCCACCGTCCTGGCGCGGCACTTTGCCTATGCCGGCCTCCCCACGCGCCTGGTTCGCGCTGCCGGAGACGAGCGGGCAGCACTCGATGCCGCCTGGTTTGGGTCCCTGGACTTCGTTCCAGGGTCTGCGTCGGCGCCATCGGAGGCTGTTGCCGCACCGTCGGGCGAATGCGTGGTGATCGAAACATCCGCCGGGGCCACGCCAAACATCGAGGGGGCGACGACTGTTTCGGTAAGCCGCTCTGAGATGGGTGTAGCCGTCATGGTAGATGGCGGCGATGACATAAGGATTCCCATAGACCGAACGCTTGCGGGCTTCGACATGGAGGATATCCAGCGAATCCTGGCTGCTGAGGTGCTCGTTGAAGGCGAGGCGCCTGATACCACCTGCGACCACCTCGTTATCGCACCGATCGGTTCCGACGCCGGCGAGCCGTACTTCCGGCGCTTTTCGACGTTTGCCTGCATCGTCCGTTTCGACCGGACCGATATGCACCTGGCGGCTATTAAGGGGGGTGCGTCTTTCCTTGTGCTCACCGGCGGCCGCCGCCCGATGGATTACCTCTTCGATGTGGCGAATGCCCAGGGCGTGCCGGTGTTGCTGAGCATGAACGACACGGAAAACACTGTCATCGCGCTTGAGGGCGTCTTTGATCAGACGCGGTTCCACGGCTTGCGAAAGACCGACCGGATGGTGGAGCTTGCAACGACCGCCGGGCTGTTCAAGGCGATAGATTCCGCGACCGCCGTCTCCGCCTGATTAGTCGGCTGTTGCGTCGATAACCGCAGCTCCGCCCTCGTCGGTGGGCGGTCGACGGTGGGGCGGCGGTGTTGCCGTCTGTACGCGCGTGGCAGGCTGCACGGAGTCGGCCACCGGACGAGGTGTCCTTGTCCGTGGTGCGGGAGCACGTTGTTGGGCTGGACTGGCCTGCGGTCGTGCCTGCGGGCGCGGTGGTTTCTCGTTTCCGCAGTAGGGACAGGCAATCCAGGCGTATTGCAGCGGCTTCGAACAATTCCGGCAGGCTTCTTTGAGGGCCGTCCGGCAGGAGGGGCAGATGAGGTACTCGTCCTGGACGCGACGCTTGCAGGTGGGGCAGGACTTCTGGTCCTCCAGTTCCTGCAGCAGTGCCTCTTCCTCGAGGCTGCGTTCATAGAGATCGGAAAGGGTGTAGCGAGGCCGCAGGATCAGGTAGATCCAGTGACCGGGGAGGAAGAGCAGCAGTACCAGCAGCACTGCAAAGGTCTGTACAAGTGGATCGCGTGAGCGCTGGCGCACGTCGCGGTAGGTCCAGAAGACGAGGGTTATCCAGAGTGCCGCGAGGTACAGCGCGAAGACCATCAAGGTCATGCGGAGGGTGGCTTCCCACGAACCCCCGGGCCAGTCGATCAGGAACATTCGCTCTCTCCCATAGGCGCTTCCTCAGGCCGCTGACGTTTCAGTATAGCGGTGGCCATCGTCGGGGCCATTGCAAATGGTTGAGGAAGCTAAACAGATGCTAGACTCGCGAACGTGGTAGCCACGAGTACAGGCGACGGAATTCTCGCCGGATTGAACGAACCGCAACAACGGGCCGTTGCCCACGGAGAGGGTGCACTGCTGGTCCTGGCCGGCCCCGGGAGCGGGAAGACGCGGGTGATTACCCGGCGAATCGCTCACCTGGTGCAAGAACACGGTGTCTACCCTTATCGGATCCTCGCTGTCACGTTCACCAACAAGGCTGCCCGGGAAATGCGCGATCGCTGCACAGCATTGCTCGGCGACGGCGCCCGGGAGTTGAACCTCGGCACGTTCCATTCGATGTGCGCGAGATGGCTGCGCGTCGATGGAGAACGCATCGGTATCGCCAACGACTTCGTCATCTACGACGACGGCGACCAGTTGAGCGTGCTGAAGCGAGTGCTGGGCGAAATGCAAGTTGACCCCCGGCGGTTTGCGCCGCGTGCAGTTCTCTCTGAGATCTCAAACGCCAAGAACGCGATGTTGGTTCCGGCCGAGTATGCGCGGCAGGTTAACAGCTATCCGCAGGAGGTGGTTGCGCGGGCGTACGAGGCGTATGACCGGGCGCTTGACGGCTCCAATGCCCTCGACTTCGACGATCTCCTGATGGAGGGACTGCGGCTGTTCAACGAATCCCCCGAAGCGTTGGAGAAGTATGCGGGCCGTTATCTCCACGTCCTTGTCGACGAGTTCCAGGACACCAACCCGGTGCAGTACCGGCTGACCCAGAGATTGGCTTCGACGCATGGAAACATCTGTGCGGTGGGCGACCCGGACCAGAGCATCTATTCGTGGCGGGCCGCGGATGCCCGCAATGTGGACTACTTCAAACGCGACTTCCCGAACTGTGAGGTCATTCTCCTCGAACAGAACTATCGGTCGACGGCGGCGATCCTGGGTGCGGCCGACGCCCTGATCGGCAAGAATCCGGGCCGGACCGAGCGGACGCTGTGGACGGACCGGCAGGGTGGAGAACAGATCACCACCTACGAGGCCTACAACGACGAGGAGGAAGGCGAGTTTGTGGCCCGCCAGCTGAACCGGTTGCGGGCCGAAGGGCGAAGCCTCGGCGAAGTCGCGGTGATGTACCGGACGAATGCGCAATCGCGTGCGGTGGAGGAGGCGCTGGTGCGGCACCGCATCGCCTACCGGCTTATCGGTGGCGTGCGCTTCTATCAGCGGCGCGAGATAAAGGACCTGTTGGGTTACCTTCGGCTTCTCTACAACCGCCAGGACGAAGCCAGCTTTGCACGTATCGTCAACGTTCCCCCGCGCGGAATAGGGGCGAGGACCATTGAACGCCTGAGGGCATACGCCGGCGCCTATGGCATCAGCATGTGGGATGCGGCAGAGGCGGCAGTGCGGGGAGACCTTGGCGACGTAACCGGGCGGTCGCGGGCATCATTGGGAGAGTTCCTCCAGGGCATGGAACGCCTGCGCACCATGGAGTTCGCAACCCTCCCTAACCTCCTCGATGCATTGCTCGCCTTCTCCGGCTATCAGGTGTACCTGGAGGACAGCGAGGAGGAAGCCACTGAGCGGCTGGAGAATATCCTCCAGCTCCGGGCAGTGATGGAGCAGTACGAAGATGTCGGTGAGGAAGGTAGCGACCTGGCGACATTCCTCCAGGACGTTGCGCTGGTAGCCGATGTTGACGAACTGGAGTCGGGTGTCGAGGCGGTCACATTGATCACCTTGCATGCCGCGAAGGGCCTGGAGTTCCCGGTGGTCTTTATGGTCGGGATGGAAGAGGGGGTGCTGCCGCACATTCGATCGTTCGATGACCCCCGCCAGATGGAGGAGGAGCGCCGGCTTGCCTACGTGGGGATCACGCGTGCGATGGACCGGCTCTACCTTTCGCGGGCCTACCGCCGTTTTGCGTTCGGCAACGCCTCGGTGAATCCGCCATCCCGGTTCCTGGCGGAGATTCCGTCGCAGTATCTCACCCCGTTCGATGCTGGCGGGCCGAAGAGCTATGTGCAGGCCGCGTCCGCCCCGAGCGAGGATTTCCGGCCGGCCGAGGCCAACTGGAACGCTGGCGATCGCGTCTCGCATCCCAAGTTTGGAGTGGGTACGGTGGTGGCTGTGCAGAAACGACCTGACGATATCGAGCTCTCGGTAGCATTCGAGACGGCCGGCCTGAAGCGCCTGCTCCAGAGCTTCGCCCCGCTGACCGAAGCATGATGCGTTTCCTGTTCGATCCGCTGAAGGGCGAGGACTGGCGCAGCTGGTGGTCGGCTCGCGACGAGTCGATCGTCGAGACCCTCGTTGCAATCGCCCTGGTCGTTGTTGCGATTACTGTGGTGCGGCTGATCGCCCGGCGGATCATGCGCCGTCTCATGGCGGCGCTGGTTCAGCGCGCCGAGGGCGTCAAACCCTCCCGAGATCCTGAAGGTATCAAGCGCCGGGCCGAGACTATCGAGAAGACCACTGGCTGGGCGATGGACATCGTGCTCTTCACGATTGCCTCGAGCCTGGTCCTGGGTGAGCTGGGGTTCAACGTAACGGCCCTCGTGGCGGGGTTCGGGATTGTTGGTGTGGCCATCGGGTTCGGCGCCCAGACGTTCGTGAAAGACGTCATCAACGGTTTCTTCATCCTCGCCGAAGACCAGTACCGGATTGGTGATGTGGTGCGGCTCGGGGACGTAGGCGGCTCAGGACCATCCGGGGTCGTGGAGGACATAAGTCCCCGGAGGACGGTGCTGAGGGATCTCGATGGCACGGTCCATTTCGTCCCGAATAGTGCCATCGTAATCGCTTCGAACATGACCATGGATTTCAGCCGGATCAATATGAATGTTGGTGTCGCGTACAAGGAAAACCTGGAAGAGGTTATTCCGCTCATCAACAAGGTCTGCGAAGAACTCCAGGCGGACTATCCGGACGACATAACCACGCCACCGGTCGTGTTGCGCGTCGATGCCCTTGGCGAGAGCTCAGTGGACATCAGGATCATGGGAAACGTCCGGATGGGACAGCAGTGGCGGCTGATGGGCGAACTCAGGAGGCGGCTGAAGAACCGTTTCGACGCTGAGGGCATCGAGATCCCGTTCCCACACCGGACGGTATTCCAGAAGTCGGACGATGGATCGACGGCCACGCTGATGGTGGGCCACGGGCCGGACGACTAAGCGGGACGCTTGGGCACCATCACCTTGCGCTTGAAGTAGCAAACTTCTTCGCCCCGCTGGTTCACGCCCCTGGTCTCGACCGTGACCACGCCCCGGTCCGGCTTGCTGGCCGATTCGCGCTTGTCGAGCACCGTTGTCTCGGCCCGCACCGTGTCGCCGTGAAATGTGGGCATCTTATGCTGAAGTGTCTCGACCTCGAGGTTGGCGATCGCCTTGCCCGACACGTCGGGCACACTCATGCCGAGCACGAGCGAGTAAACAAAGTTCCCGACGACCACGTTCTTCTTGAACTGCGTTTCTTCTTCCGCATACCAGCGGTCCGAATGGAGGGGATGGTTGTTCATGGTCATTGCGCAGAACAGGTGGTCCTCGGCTTCGGTAATCGTCTTCGAGGGCCAGTGTTTGTAGACGTCGCCGATGACGAATTCCTCGTAGTAACGGCCAAACTTGTCTCGCCCTTCATGCACAGTCATGGCGTCGAATCTCCTAGACCGGGTAATCCCGCAGCAGGTTGCGGGCGATGACGATCTTCTGGATATCGCTCGTGCCTTCGGCGATCACCATTACCGGGGCATCGCGATAGTAGCGTTCCAGGGGAAGTTCCTTGCTGTAGCCGACGCCACCGTGAATCCGGAGGGCATCGAGTGTGACCTCCTGGCAGATCTCGGTGGCAAAGAGCTTGGCCATCCCGGCATCAAGGTCGCTGCGAACGCCGGAGTCTTTCTTGCGGGCGGCGTCGAGCGTGAGCAGCCGGGCCGCCCGGATCTTGGTCGCCATCTCCGCGAGACGGATCTGCTGGGCCTGGTGTTCGACGATCGGCTTGCCAAAGGCGACACGCTTCTGGGCGTACCGGATTGCGTCGTCGAACGCGGCCTGGGCTACGCCCACGCCGCGGCTGGCGACATTGATACGCCCGACTTCGAGTGCACTCATGACGTGCTGAAAGCCCCTGCCTTCTTCGCCGCTAAGGAGCGCGGAGGCGGGTACGCGAGCATCATCGAACGACAGCTCCGTCGTTTCGACACCCTTGTAGCCCAGCTTGTCGAACTTCTTTCCCGAGGTGAACCCGGCGGTACCGGCCTCGACGAGGAAGGCGCTGATTCCGCGGTGGGCCGGCGATGCAGCGGGGTCCGTCTTCGTGAGGACGAGATAGACGCCCGCCCGCTGGCCGTTGGTCACCCACATCTTCTGGCCGTTGATCACGTAATCGTCGCCGTCTCGGCGCGCCTGGGTCTTGATCGCCTGGGCGTCGGAGCCGGCATCCGGTTCAGTGATGCTGAGTGCGCAGCGAATCTCCGGTTCGACGAGCCTTGGGAGGAACTTCTGGCGCTGTTCCTCCGTGCCGTACTCCTGGATCGCATACCCGACCAGTACATGGGTGTTGATGATCCCGGCGAGGCTCATCCAGCCGCGGGCCAGCTCCATGCAGACCCCTGCATAGCACTCGAAGGATAGGTCGAGGCCGCCGTAGGCTTCCGGGACCTTGATGCCGAAGAGGCCGAGGTTCGCCATGCCGTCGACCAGCGGCTGGGGAAATGCATCCTCGTGTTCGTAGTCGCTGGCCACGGGGACGACTTCTTTATCGACCCAGACCCCGACATTGCTGACGATCTCCCCTGCAACGGGGTCGCTGATGTCGGCCGCGTAGTCACGTGCCATGGACCGTCCTCACACTCTTGAACGTCTCGCACCCGGTGGGTGGAGCGGGGGTCATACGAGCCGGAACGCGGTCCGCGTTAGCGGGTGGCGCCGGTTCCCAGTTCGCGGGCACCAACGAGTATCGCCATATTCCCGTCGGGGTGCGAGTTCTCATACATCAGCTGGTGGCATTCGCCCGTCTCCTCGAAGTCGAAAACGCGAGAGAGGCACGGGTCGATCTGGCCATCGAGTACGAGTTGGTTGAAGGCCATTGCCTGCTGATCGTTCGAAAAGTGTGAGCCCTGCAGACGCTTCTGGCGCATCCAGAGGTAGCGAAGGTCGACGTCTGCGTTGTAGCCGGTCGTGCCAGCGCAGACGACGATCATGCCGCCGGTGTCGCAGACGAACTGGGAGGTGGGAATCGTGGATTGGCCAGGATGTTCGAACACGATGCGCGGGTTCTTCCGCTCGCCAAGGACATCCCAGATGGCCTTGCCGAAAGCGCGGGCGCCCTTCGTGAACTCGCCGGTCTCCGGGCTGTCCCAATCGGGGAGCCGACCCCAGTGGTCGAAGTCCTTACGGTTGATGCAGCCGACAGCGCCCAGCTTCTTGCAGAAGTCGAACTTGCGCTCGCTGGAAACAACGGCGATGGGCTTCCCGCCGGCGAGGGCGACGAGCTGGATGGCCATGGAGCCAAGGCCACCGGCACCGCCCCAGATGAGCACGACATCACCATCCTGGACGCTGTGGGGTGACC
>JAGQGZ010000124.1 GCA_020432105.1 Dehalococcoidia bacterium
CATGCACTACCTGCGCGCGCGGTAAGCAACGGTTTGCTGCGGTCGGCCCGTACCTTTCTGGGCGCAGCCACGTTAACGGGGCAGACCGGGGCCCGTCGACCTTTGAAGCACCCACTTCGCTCGTCAATGATCCGCCCTAACTGATGTCGGCATCTGCTCGAGACATCCACGTCCTCCCGTGCCGCTACATCGCCCCGAACAACTCATCGAGAATTTCCTGAGCTTCAGGCGGCCTACGCTCCCACCTTTCGCCTGAAACGCGTGTACACGTAAGGACGCTCGTCACCCCACGGCTGCCGGTAGACGTAGTCGATCGCTTCCACCAGCTCGAAGTCCGGCCCCAGAAGGTCTCCCAGCATCCCCGCATCGGACCGCTGTACCGGTAGACCGCTACAGTACTCTGCCCCATTCAACGCAAACGTCGCGATGATCACCCAGCCGCCGGGCCGCACCGTGCGGCGCACCGTCATCGCATACGCCTCCCGGTCTTCGGGGCTGGTCAGGAAATGGAGCAGGGCCCGGTCGTGCCAGATCGACACCGGCGGGATCTGCGCTTCCACTGCCGCATCCCGGATGTCACCCGGCACAAACGTTACCTTCTCCGCCGCGGGACCGAGCCGTGCCGCCGTCAGCCGCAGGGCCGACGCACTCAGGTCGAGGGCGACCACTCGCTCCCATCCACGTGCGAGCAACTCATCCGTCAGCGTCGAAGCACCCGCGCCCGCGTCCAGCACGCTCTCCGCTGTCCCCACCCCACAGCGCTCTATCAGCTCAAGCGATAACTCCGGTACCGCCTCGTACCACCCCACCCGCTCGACCGGCGTCTCTTCATAAACCTTGTCCCAGTGCGCTCGCAATTCCTCGGCCATCGCTGACCCATTGTGCTACAACCGCGCCGGCCCTGCCCTTCCGGGCAGCCGTTACCGGGCTTGTGGCCGGCAACCAACAACGGTCGGCTACAGGATCGGCAGAAACTCCTGTAGCTCGTAGTCCGTAACGTAGGAGCTATAGCGCTGCCACTCGATCCGCTTGTTCGCCACCAGTGACTCAAACACATGGTCGCCAAGCGCGTTCCGCAGGAATGGCGTGGACTCCGCGATATCCAGCGCCTCCCGGAGGTCCGCAGGCAGCCGCTCAATCCCCCGCGCCGCGCGCTCCTCATCGGTCATCTCAAAGGCGTTCTCTTCCACGGGCGGAGGCAGTGGTAGCTCACGCTCGATACCGTCCAGCCCCGCCGCCAGCATCACCGCAAAGACCAGGTACGGATTGCAGGCTGAGTCCGGTGAGCGGTACTCCACCCGGGTGTGCGTCTCGTCCGTCGACCCATACTCCGGAATCCGGATCAGGTCGCTCCGGTTGCGCCGCGCCCAGCTCAGGTACATCGGCGCCTCGAAGCCCGGTTGCAGGCGCTTGTAGCTGTTCACCCACTGGTTCGTCACAAGCGTCAGCTCCCGCGCATGGGCCAGCAGTCCGGCCATGTACCCCCGCGCGATCGCGCTCAGGTTGTACGGGTCCGAAGCATCGTAAAACGCATTGCTCTCACCCTTGAACAACGACTGGTGGACATGCATCCCACTGCCGTTCACGCCCATGATCGGCTTCGGCATGAACGTCGCATACACACCGTGCAGCGCCGCGATTTCCTTCACCACCAGCCGGTAGGTCATCGCGTTGTCCGCCATCGTCATCGCGTCCGTATAGCGCAGTGAGACTTCATGCTGCGAAGGTGCAACCTCGTGGTGGCTGTACTCCACCTCTATCCCCATTGCCTCCAGCGCCAGGACCGTCTCTCTCCGTAGGTCCGTCCCCGCATCCGTCGTCTGGTCGAAGTAGCCGCCGCGATCCAGTGGTTCCGTCGAGCCCGGCTCTTTGAAGTAGAAATACTCGAGTTCGGGACTTACATAAAACGTGTAGCCGAGCTCCGACGCCCTCGCGAGCTGCCGCCGCAATACCTGGCGCGGGTCGCCCTCGAAAGGTCTGCCGTCCGGTCGGTAAATGTCGCAGAACATGCGCGCCACGCCCTGCTCGCGTGGCCGCCACGGCACCAGTTGAAACGTCCCCGGATCGGGGATCGCCAGCATGTCCGACTCATCGATCCGCGCGAACCCCTCGATCGACGATCCGTCGAACCCCATGCCCTGCTCGAGCGCTTTCGGCAGCTCCTCTACCGTGATCGCGAAGCTCTTCAGCGAACCGAGGATGTCCGTGAACCACAGGCGAATGAACTTCACGTCGCTCTCGCGGCAGGCTGAAAGCACGTACTCGACTGATTCCTGCATATCCGTGTCCGAAAGGGTAGAGCGAGCATGTTTCGGGTTCATTGCCGTCACCGTCCTGGACCTTGCCACAAGCGTACGGTCCATAGCACTCAGGTGCATGCGTTCCGCCCTCCGTCGTCCACCCCACATACGATTTGTAACGAGCCACCTCCCCCGCCTACACTCGCCACTCACATCACGCGGAGCACCTCAGAATGCCTACCCTTGGGAGAACAGCGATAGTAGCCGGCCGCAGTATGGGCGGCCTCGCCGCTGCTGCTGCTCTTGCCAGTTGGTTCGACAACGTCCTCATCATCGACCGGGATGCGCCTGATGCCGATGGCGACTCCCGGACAGGGGTCGGCCAGGGTCATCACGTCCACAATCTTCAGAAGGGCGGCGAACTGGCTATCGAATCTCTCCTCCCAGGGACTCGTGGAGCAATGGTCGCGGCTGGCGCGGTCGAATTCACCCAGGGCCTTCAGACCCGCTTCTACGACCATGGCTATTGGCTCCCGAATCGCGACGTTGGCTATGCCAACCTGGCGGCCAGCCGCTGGCTTTTGGAGGCTGTCGTACGCGACAGCCTCCTCCGCAAGTCCAACGTGAGCCTAAGGGGCAATCTCAGCCTCCAGGACATCCAGTTCTCCACACCGGACCGGGTTTCTGGAATCGTCGTCGAAAACGAGGGTGGCGTTTCCGAATTGCTGGAAGCGGACCTCATCGTTGATTGCACGGGCCGCGGCTCCCGTGTTCGCTCCCACCTCGTCGAGCACGGCTACGAAGCCGTCCCCGAATTCGCCATCAACATGGGCATCTCCTATACCAGCGCCTTCTTCGACGCTCCGCTTGATGCCCTTGGTGGTGCAGCGGTTCTCGCGGTCCTCCCCCGGCCTCCCCACAAACGCGGTGCCTTCGTCTCGCTTGTTGAAGACGGGCGATGGCTGGTCTCCCTGCACACACGCTTCGAGAAAGCCGTCCCTGAGTCCCATGACGATATGGTCCGTTTCGCCGCCAGTATCGAGGTGCCCGAGGTCGAACAGTTCATCCGCTCGGCTGTACTCGCGGGCCCAGTCCGTTCCTATCGCAAGCCCCACGCAACCTGGCGACGGTTCGACAAAGTCGAGCGCTTCCCTGCCGGCCTGCTGGTCCTCGGTGATGCGATAACCAGCTTCAATCCGGTCTACGGTCAGGGTATGTCCGTCGCGTGGCAGCAGGCGTCCGCACTTCACCAGATCCTGGCGGCCCGGGCGTCCAGCGGTTCGGGACTTGAGGGCCTCGCCTCCGAGTTTTTCCCGGCAGCCATGAAGTTCAGCCGCGAAGCCTGGAA
This sequence comes from Dehalococcoidia bacterium, assembly GCA_020432105.1. Lineage (GTDB taxonomy): Bacteria > Chloroflexota > Dehalococcoidia > Tepidiformales > Tepidiformaceae > JAGQGZ01. The sequence goes on from JAGQGZ010000124.1 coordinate 3,589, forward strand.
CGCCAGCACTCTCGTCGATGCCGCCTACGATGAAGTCACCGGTGACACTCCCCCGGGAGCAGAGCAGGGGCTCGTCTTCCTCGGGGCACTCCGCACGCTGCTCGCAGATGACCCCGACCTGCACCGGGACTACCTTGGTGTCGCACAGATGACCAGCCCCGCCGCCGCACTCATGACCCCCGAGCGTATGGCCCGCGTCATGGCAGCCGTCGCTTCACCCCCGGGCCAGCCGGGCGCCAATCCCTAGGCGATCTCGCCAAACAGGTCGTATTCGCTCGCCGCCGTAATCTCCACCTCGACCTTCGTCCCGGGCTCGGCCACACCCATCGCCACCACCACCCCATCGACCTCCGGCGCCTCGCGGTACGTCCGCCCGGCAACGACTGGTTCGCCGTCGTCGGTCTCGCCCAGGCCTTCCACCAGCATCTCCAGCTTCCTCCCGACAAAACGCTGCGTGCGCCGTGCCGAGATCGCCTGCTGCACCGTCATCAAACGGTCCCGGCGCTCGTGTTTCACTTCGTCGGGCAGGTGGTCGTCGTGCCCATCCGCTTCCGTCCACTGCTGCTTGCTGTACGTGAACACCCCCAGGTGGTCGAACTCGATCGCTCGCGCGAATTGCACAAGTTCCTCGAACTCTGCCTCCGTCTCCCCCGGGAACCCGGCAATCACCGACGTCCGCAGTACCACATCCGGCATCACTCGCCGAAGGTGTTCGACGAACCCATGCACCTTCTCCAGGTCCCGCGGCCGTTTCATCCGGCGCAGTGTCGCCACCGACCCGTGTTGCAACGGCACGTCCAGGTAGGGGACGACTCCCGGCAACTCAGCCATCGTCTCGATAAGCTCCGCACTCACCCGGCTGGGATAGGCGTACATCAGCCGCAGCCAGGTCTCTCCGCCGAGCGACTCGTCCAGCATTCGCAGAAGGCCCGGCAAACCACTTGCCGCCGGCATCCCGAGGTCTTCGCCCCAGGCCGTGGTGTCCTGCGCCACCAGCACCAGTTCCTTCGCTCCCGCATCCACCAGCCGGCGGGCCTCGCGCAGCAGCAGGCCGGCCGGAGCCGATCGCAACTTCCCCTTGATCTTCGGGATCACGCAAAACGTGCAGGGCGCGTCGCATCCATCTGAGATCTTCAGGTAGGCACTCGGCCCATCGACCCGTGCCGCCGTCTCCGGGATGTCGAAGACCGCGTCAACATCCACACTCAGCAGCTTCGCCACCTGCTGCCACTCCCCGGCCCCGAAAACGTGGTCGATCAGCGGCACATCCTGCCGGACCTGGTTCCCGTACAGCTGCGTCATGCAACCGGCCACGATCAGCTGCTGACCTTCGCGCTTGCCCGCCGCCAGCTCGTGCACGGTCTCCATCGACTCAGCCTGGCTCTGCTCGATAAACCCACAGGTATTCACGATGATCGCATCGGCAGCAGACGGCTCATCCACCGGCTCCAGCCTGCCACCGGTCAGCATTCGCTCCAGGTGTTCGGAGTCCACATCGTTCTTGGGGCAGCCCAGCGTCACGAGGTGATAGGTCTTGGGGATGCTCATGTTATTCCGGCCCTTCGCTTACCAGGATCGTCACCTCGCTGCCGCCCGGCCCCTCGGTGTTCGGCGCCGGCGACTGGTCGAATACGATGCCCTCATCCTCGTTGCTGGGCCTTGTCTGCACGTTTGGGAGGAAGCCGGCCGCCCGGATCTCTGCGATCGCCGTGTCCTGGGTCAGCCCCCGTACCTCCGGCACGATTCCCGCCACTGCTGCCGATATCGTGGACGTCGGCGCTTCGTCCGTTGCACCGGATGCCCCGTCACCGCTCGCATCGCCGTCAGCACCTGCACCCTCGACGTTCGAACTGTTCGGGATGATCCCGCCGTCGCTGTCGCCACCGCCAGCGCGGGAAAGGAACAAGGCCAGGAGCACAACCATCACAATCGCCGCCACCGCGACCAACACAACCACAGCAGTCCTCGCGGGGGCGGCAGGATCTCGATCCAGCCGCCGCGTAGGCACCGGCACACCGATATCCACGCCGATCATCGGCTCCCAGTCGTCTTCGCGACGTTGCTCAGGTGGCGCCGGCGCCGGTACCACGCCTTCGCCCGTGCCACGAATCGGCGTCGGGCGCTTCCACGTCGGGCGCCCCGCTTCCTGTCCGGCCGGCTGCCTGGATGGCCGGGGTTGCTGGCGTGTCTGTGGCCGGCCGCCCGACGCGGTTTGTGCCACCGGCGGCGCGTAGGCATCTTCCTCTCGCGGATATCGCGCCATCGCCTCCTGCGGATCGAGGCCGAGGTATTGCGAGTAAGAACGCAGGAAACCCCGCGCGTACACAGGCGCCGGGATTACCGTGAACTGCTCCTCTTCCAGCGCCTGCAGGTAGCGGCGAGAGATCCGCGTATCGCGCTCGGCATCTTCGAGCGTCAGCCCGCGTGCCTCGCGTGCCTCAACCAACCATGAACCAAGCCCGGTCATTCTAGAAAGCGCCGATCCTGCAACTGGAATCCCCGCCATCACGGGCGGACGTCATGAACAGAGCGTATCGTGCCGCGCCTCTCAGCGCACCGTTTCAGGTTCAGGCGCGCTTGTCAGGCGAACCTACGTACCCCCGGCTACCGTGGCGGCGAGCACTTCTGGCGTCTCCCGTGGCGGTGTCAGCGCGTGCTTTGCCAGCTCCTCCATCACCAGCGCACCCATCGTTTCGTCCGGTTCCACCACCGGCAGCCGCGGTACCCCAATCTCGAATCCCAGCTTGCGCAACGCATACCGAATGGTGCTGGGGTTGCCGTTCATGAAGCAGGCATTCGTCACCGGTACCAGGCTCCGGTGGATGGCGGCAGCTTCTGCGATTTCGCCCGCATCCACGTGTGCCATCATCTTTCGCTGCAACGGACCCGTGATGTGACCGGTCACGCTCACCGCGCCGTAGGCGCCAAGGCACCAGAGCAGGAAGTTGTCGCTGTCGTTCCCGCTCCAGATCCGGAACCCCGGTGCTTGCTCGATGAGCTTCGCCGAATACTCCATGTCCCCGTTGGCTTCCTTATCGCCCACGACATTTGGCAGTTCGGCCACGCGGAGCATTGTCTCGATCGAGATGTTCACGCCCGTTCGCCCCGGGATGTTGTAGACGATGATCGGCAGCGACGTGCTCTCCGCAATCGCCCTCACGTGCTGGTAGATCCCCTCCTGGGATGGCTTCAGGTAATACGGCGTCACTACCAGGAGCGCGTCCGCCCGGGCCCGCTCGGCTCTCTTCGCGAGCTCAATCGAGTGGTGCGTATCCACCGTCCCGGAGCCCGCCACAATCGTCCGTTCCGGGCCAACCTCGTCCTTCACCTCGGTCCAGAGGCGCTCTTTCTCTTCATCGGAAAGCAGCGGCGCCTCGCCGGTCGTGCCCGCGAGCACAAGACCGTCGTTTCCATTGCGTACCAGGTGGTTCGCCAGCACCCTGGCCTTCTTGTAGTCCACCTCGTTGCTGGCGTCGTAGGGCGTGACCATTGCGGTCATGAAACGGGCGAGGTCGGACATGGCCTTTCTCCGGCGGGAACTTAGAAGCAGCAGTGTACTCCATATAACGTGTGATCGGCTCGCTCGCCGCAAACCAGGGCCCCGGCGACTGCATTGCCGCCGGAGCCCTGGTTAGAAGTAGCCGGGGTTCAGTCCGTTGCTTAGGCCACGTCTGTGACCGCTGCATCGGTGTCGGCGCCGTCGTCGGCATCGCCCCGTCCGGGTCGGTCGGGCCGGCCGTTGTTGACGATGTCGGTAATCCGCTCGGTCGCCTCGGCCTTCTTCACCTCAGCTTCCTCAGCCGTCAGGTGACCATTCGCCACCCCTTCGTCGATTCGCTCGAAGACCGGAGCCAGCATTCCGTCGATCACCGCCTGGACATCGACCCCAAGCGAATTCGCCACGTCGGCGAGCGTGCCGCCGTCACTCAGTGCATCGCGAAGTTCTTCCGGTGTCAGTCCCAGGACCTCCGCCGCTGTACCCGCAATGTGGTGACCCGGTCGCCCCGGACCATGGCCGCGCCCCGGGCCGTCGTGAGGCTGGGGGGTCGTATCGAGCAGGGCCGTCAACATGATCCCCGCGTTGGCTAGCTTCTCGTCGGCAGTCGCCTGGTCCATGTGGCCCTCAGCAACCGCATTCGCAAGGCGTTCTTCGAGTAGGGCCAGTGCGTCGCTGACCACGGCATCCGGGTCGAGGCCCTGCTGTGCAAGCACTTCCCCGACGGTGAACCCCTGCTCGAACCCCTCGATGAAGACCGAAGCCTCGAGCCCCGAAGCTTTGAACAGGGCTCCGGCCCCGCCCGCCCTTGGTCCCGGGCGATGTGGCCTGTCGCTTTGTACCGTCTGGCCGTCACTGTCGGAAGGCGTACCGTCGGACTCCTGTGCCATCACGGCGCCGGCGCCAAGCACTCCCAGTGCGAGGATGCCCGACACCCCGATAGCGGCGATACCGGACCTTGTATTCAGTTTCATCGTGATTGTTTCTCCCGTTTCTGTAGTCACGCTCCGCGGTGCGTGTTCAGAGAGGGAATGGCATGGACACTGCCGGGGGTGCCGCCCCAGGGTTTGGGACGTTTTACCTGTGCCGTTCCACGAATCTGCCCCGGAACAGCAACAGGTCTCCTGTCGCAACGCTGACCCTCGCCGGGCGCATCGCAATCTCGTTGTGGACACCGTACGGGCTGAACCGTAGCGGATAGTCGACCAGGTCCCAACGCATGCCGGTCGTTGTCACCCCTGTGCACTCACCCATTGCCACCAGCGACACCACGGTCCCTGCCGGTGCATCCACAGTCGCTTCCCCGTCGACCAACGAGATCTCGAAGAGGTCATCAATGATTCGGATCCGCAACTGGCGGCCGTAGAGCGTAAGTACCGAAAGGTTCGCCAGGTGGTGATCGGCCCGTCCGCCCCCTGCTGCCACGATATCGATGGCGTCCACGCCCTGCGCCCGTCCGTAGTGGATGGCTTTCTGCAGGTCCGTGGTGTCGATGTCCCTATCCTCATGGAACTTCACGCCCGGCGCCCGGCTCCGCAGATCCTCCGTGACGGAGTCCAGGTCGCCAATCACGGCATCGGGCATGATTCCGGCATCCAGCGCATGCCTCAAGCCGCCGTCCGCGCAATAGACGACGTCGGATGCCTCCCCGATTTCACGCAGCAGCTCCACCGAAGGCGCATCCCCGTTGGCTATGACCATCGCCCGCATTCCCATAGTGAACGCGCTTATGGCTCGAAGGGAAAGCACCCGCCTCAGCTGTTGTATTGGCCGTCGCCGCCGTCATCCGGGCCGAATTGGTGGACCCATGCGCCCGCCTTGCACCCGGCGCTACAATTGGCCACCTTTCGCCAGGAGTCACACCATGCTTTTCTTCGTGAAGGCCGAACTGCGCCGGGATACTA